>JAMPGN010000158.1 GCA_023663915.1 Eubacterium sp.
CCTTTCGGGTAAGAATTTCTTACTTATATTATGCCATAGCTTGAAGATATATGCAAGAAAAATTGAATTCACCGCTTGACAATGTGGCAAAGACTTACGGTGTTGCGGAAAATGAAATTGTTGAGCAGTATACATATTCAGGCTTCCACTTCATAAGATCAGTATCATTGTATACTCAATTTTAAGCGTTATAGATTAGACGTTTAGGGGCGTAAGGTGTCTATGGGAGTTGTTGTCAAAACCCGAAAAGAGTAGATAGTGATGAAAATTGACTCTGCATCTCAAAAGCTGCATCTCAAAAGGAACGCTTTTCTTGACATTTGCTAATAAAAGTGCTATGTTAGTATACAAATGGCTAATAAATTGTTATCAGGACTGATCATATGCCATTGTTCATCCAAGGAGAAGAATCATGAATAGAAAACAGTATTCATCTGCAATCAAAAAAACACCATTCAAGTATCCCATAGCAAAGAGAATAGCGGGGCTTATACTAGATAATCTTGACTATGATGAACTATATAAAAAATGTTATGATGATAATTATGTGGAGATAGAATCGCTGGAACGCCGCAGAGAGGTGACGAATGTTGTATATAATCGTTTGTGCGCTCTGGATGTGTTCCTGCTGAAAGAGTTCTATAATGGGGACGTGGCGACGTCAAAGTTCATACTCGTGTACGCCATTGCCAAGACAGATACCCTGTTCTTTGATTTTCTCTTTGAAAAATATAGAGAAGCCCTGATGAACCCCGAGAGGGACTATCTGTCGATAGATGACTTTGATCATTTCTTTGAAAGCAAAAGCCAATCAGACCTCATTGTTGCCAAATGGGGGCAGTTTACATTACAATGCCTTACCAAGGGCTACCGTAATATTCTAGTGGAGTCTGGGCTTGGCAGACGCGAGAGGAAGAGCATCATTGTGAATCGGATGATGATTCATCCGGCGGTGGAAGAACATATAGAATTGATAGGCGACAAGGACTACCTAAGAGCAATGTTAGGCGGTGATTGACATGGCAGAGAGACCATTGAATGAAAGATTTATAGACCTCGAAGACAGAATGATAAGCGTAGAGGCATTGACCAGATATGGAACCGCCAATGACCTTCGCTTTTACATATTTGATTATGCTCCGGCAGACGAGCTCCTTGTTCGCAGGGAAACGAAGAAACTGAAAGACAGGAATCCTGATATTGTTGAGTTTGACCTGTATGAAATGATGCTGCAAATCATTGAAGACGAGGGATATATGGAAGATGTCCTGCGCATGGAGAAAGAGTATGATAAAAATCTGTTGCTCCGTGAAATGTTTCAGCCGTTGCTTTCTGTAGAGGAAACGGAAAACGCATTTCTGAATAAGTTTAAGGATGGTGCAGCAGACGATGGAAATAGCATCATTCTCATCACCGGAGTCGGGAAAGCATTTCCAATCGTCCGTAGCTACACGATATTGTATAACCTTCAGAGCATATTCCGCAGGAATCCTGTCGTGATGATGTATCCGGGCAGATATGAAATGAAGGAAAAGGTGACGTTGAGGCTGTTCGAGCGGCTTGACGACGACAATTATTACAGAGCCTTCCCGCTGGTTGAAAGGAGAATCGAAAATGACTATTAAGGATCTCTTTAAAAAGGACATTACTCGTTCCATTCAGGGCGTTGTGACAATCGGAAATGAAGACGAAGAGCAAAAGTGGCAGGAACTCGAAGAGTACGTCTGCACAGATGAAATTACAAAATGCTTCCGTACTTTTTTTCGGCGTTACCGCGAGTCTATCAACTATCCGACAGGGAAGATTGGCGTGTGGATCACCGGTTTCTTTGGATCTGGTAAATCCCACTTTCTGAAGATTCTTGGCTACATACTTGAAAATGAGGAAGTCGCTGGCTGGGAAGCTGTGAAGTATTTCGAAGATAAGGTGAAAGACCAGATGATTCTGGCAGACATGAAGACCTGTGCCAAGGCAAATAACAAGGTCGTGCTGTTTAATATCGACAGCAAGGCAAAATCTGATTCTAAGACCAAGACGCAAGCCATCATGGACATTATGCTCCGTGCTTTCAATGAGTCTGTTGGATACTGTGGAACTTCTCCCTGGGTTGCTGACCTTGAGCGTACACTGGATAATGAAGGGAAGCTTCAGGACTTTATTGCGAAGTTTGAGGAGTTCTCCGGACGTGATTGGAGGCAGACAAGGGGTAAGGCTCTTTTGAACAGAGATTATATCATCCGTGCCCTTGTAGCTTCCCGCGAT
This sequence comes from Eubacterium sp., assembly GCA_023663915.1. The sequence continues at coordinate 2,263 of JAMPGN010000158.1, forward strand.
ATGAGTGAGGAGAGCGCAAAGCAATTCATTGACGACCAGATTAAGAATTTCACCAATACCACAGAAGAATTTGCCAAGATTGTTGATGCGTATTGTACCAAGAATAAGACTCGTGTCATCTTCCTGATGGATGAGGTTGGACAGTTCATTGGCGATAATACACAGCTTATGTTAAACCTGCAGACCTGCGTGGAAGACCTTGGAAAGTTTTGCCGAGGGCAGGCATGGGTCGTCATTACATCCCAGCAGCAGCTAAAGGCTATGATTGACAGCACAAAGGATAAGCAGCAGGACTTTTCGAAGATTCAGGGTCGTTTCGACACCAGACTTCTTCTCAGCGGCGCGAATGCGGACGAGGTTATCAAAAGGCGTATTCTTGAGAAAAAGGACATTGCTGCCACTCCGCTCCGTGCTCTCTATGATGCGAATAGCAGTAGGCTGTCGCAGCTGATTCTGTTTCAGGCGAAGCCTACGTGGTCAGGCTATCAGGATGCGGAAGAATTCAAGGACGTATATCCGTTTGTGTCCTATCAGTTTGAACTTCTACAGAAGGTTTTCGAAGCAATCAGGGAACATGGCATGAGTGAGGGACGCCATCTGTCACAGAACGAAAGGTCTCTTTTAAGTGCATTCCAGAACTCTGCAAAGGCGGCGGTAGATCTTGAATCTGGTATCTTGGTTCCTTTTGACAGTTTCTATTCGACGATTGAAGAATTTATTGATTATGATATCAAGACTGTGTTCTCCAATGCAGAGAGGAGAGCCGGGCTGGATGGCTTTGATGTTCGCGTCCTCAGGGTGCTTTTTATGATTAAGCATGTAAAGGAGATGCCCGCGACGATTGACCGACTTGCTACGCTTATGGTGGATAATTTAAACGCGGATAAGGCGGCGATTAAGAATAGAATTTTTGAAGCGTTGCAGCGGCTTGAAGAAGAGACGCTGATTCAAAAGAATGGTGATGAGTATGATTTTCTGACAAACGCCGAACAGGATGTTAATAAACAGATTAATAACTCTACTTATAACGAGGGAGAGGTACAGCGCACTATTTTTGATATTATTTACGACAGGATACTGGAAGGCAACAAGTACAGATATGAGGGACGCTATGACTTCGGCTTGAACCGGTATGTGGATTCGGAAATTAAGGGGTCTTTCAGCCAGGATAACATTACCATCAAGGTTATTACCCAATTCTCTGGAATGCGTCAGGATACTGAGTTTGGAGCGGAGTCTATCCGTTCCAACTGTATTGTGGTGGATTTGACAGAGGGGACTTTTATTGATGAATTGATCCGGGCAAATAAGATTGCTACTTTCAAGCGCAATAACAGCGCGTCCATGTCGGCATCGCTTAAGGAGATTGTGGACAAGAAGTCAATAGAGTTTTCGGATCGCATTAAGCGTGCGGAGGATATTATCCGTGAATCCCTTAAGGCAGCTCCGATTTATCTGTCCGGTGCAAGGCTTGATATTAAGGTGAAGGATGGAAAAGACCGTTTGCAGGATGCTCTGAAGGAAATGGTGAGGCATGATTATTTCAAACTCGGATTGGTTTCCTATTTCTATCAGGATCAGAGAAGCATTTTGGCAATGCTGAATGATTATAATATGACGCTGACTGGCGATGACTTGTCCGGTGATTCTAATTACAGTGCATATGAGGAAATCTGCTCCAAGATTAAGGATGACCTTGGGCTTCACAGGAAGGTTACGGTCAAGAGCCTGATGGACAACTTTTCCAAGAAACCATACGGATGGAGAGAACTGGATATTCAGGGTATGATTGGCGTACTTTGGAAACACCATAAAATTCAGATTTTTATTCACGATAATGAGGTGGATGAGAGAAGTGCTTCTTTCAAGAATGACCTTGTGCGTAAGAATAATATAGATACGATGGTGATTCGTTTGCAGGAAAAGATTGATGAGCAGGTTCTATATGCGGTCAAGCGTATCATGTCGGATATCTATTCTGAGAACCTGGCATTGGAAGAGACAAAGCTGAAAGAGGGCGTGGTGAGCTTCTTTGCCAGAAAGAAGGATTTCTTGAGCGGTCTGAAGCAGAAGTACGGTTCGAGCTATGCCGGATGTACCTCAGCTGCGGAAATCTATAAGGATTTCGATGCAATCCTGCATTCTTCCGATACGCTTTCCATCTTTCGGGAAATTATTGATAGGAAGGATAGTCTGGAAGACAAAGCAGAGACATTGGAGCAGCTGGAGGCATTCTACAGGGATGGTAGCAATCAACAGAAAAATTATCAGGATGGCAAGGATATCTGTAATTGGTATGCGCAGAACTGTTCGCTTCAGGATTTGTCGAAGCTTGACGATATTGTAAGCCGGATGAATGAGATTATCTCCATAGACATGCCGTTTACGAGAATGAACGAACTGGCTAACTTGGTATTTCAGGCAAGCGCAGTCAAAGAGACCATCCTTGAGGAGAAGCTGGAGGAAACGAGGAAGAAGATAGAGGCAGACAGGGATACCGTGAGCCGTGAACTTGCAGATATTTTGAATGCCGATTTTACAGAGGAGCAGAAGAATCGGATTCAGGACAAGGCAAAAGAGGTTCTGGATCAGTACGAAAGTTGGCTTGCCTCTCTCACCAGACAGACTGCTAACATGGATTCTTATGTGACAGCCAGTATCAATAACCTTTCCGGGTTCAGACGTTTCCTTTCTTCTGTTATAAGTGAGGGCGCAGAACGTCCTGTCCGCACGAAACGCGTCCGCATCATTGACTACGTGCCTACAGTCAAAAGACAGATATCTTCTGCGGAGGATGTGGAGAGGGTGCTGAATGCCATCCGTGAGAAGCTTTTAGAGGAGCTTGAGAATCATGACGAGATTGATTTGAGATAAGGAGCGTTAGAATGGATAAACGGATTTTACAGGCATATTCCACGTGGGCAAAGGAAAATCTCGAAAATCAGATTGAGGTTTCCTTGAAGACTCTGGGAATCAATGGCGATAAAGATATAAAAAAGGCGAAGCGCGTTGGGGATGTCATGCTTATTGATGGGGATCCCACTTCGTATCCGGCGGATCTCTACGGAAAGAGGGAACAGATTATCAGTCTTGTGCAGAGGAGTGGGTATCAGAATGTCATTGAGGAATTTGCCTATACCTGGTTTAACAGATTTGTAGCCCTGCGCTTTATGGAGGTGCATGGGTTTCTTTCGCACGGCTTTCGGGTGCTTGAGAGTCCCAGCGGCGGCATTGAGCCGGAAATTCTGAAGAACCTGAATCTGGTCAAAGAGGAATTGAAGTTGGATGGGAATCTCTGCGCGGAATATAAGCAGCAGGGAAAGATTGAGGAGCTTTTTCGGCATGTGCTGATTAAGCAGTGCAACGCGCTTTCCTATATTTTGCCGATGCTTTTCAGTGCAGATTTGGGATATCTGGAATTGCTGTTGCCGAAGACGCTTTTGAAGGGTGAGACAGTTGTCACCAGACTGGTGGAAATTCCGGAGGAGGCATTCCTTGAGGATGTGGAGATTATCGGGTGGATGTATCAGTTTTATATCTCGTCCAAGAAGGATGCAGTATATGCTTCTAAGAAGACCATAACAAAGGATACGCTTCCGGCAGTAACCCAGCTGTTCACGCCGGACTGGATTGTCCGCTATATGGCGGAGAATTCAGTCGGACGGCTATGGCTTGAAAGCTATCCGAATTCAACGCTACGCAGCCAGATGCAGTATTATGTAGAGGATGCAGAACAGACCCCTGATGTACAGAAAAAGATTGACGAGATTAAATATAAGAATGTGAACCCGGAAGAAATCCGGATTGTGGAGCCGTGCTGCGGTTCCGGTCATATCCTTGTGTACGTATTCGATTTGCTTTATAAGATGTACGAAGAACGCGGATACCAGAAGAGGGATATTCCTACGCTGATTCTCAAGAACAATTTGGTGGGGTTGGATGTAGATAAGCGAGCCGCGCAGTTGGCATCGTTCGCGCTTATTATGAAAGCCCGCAGCGTAAACAATCGGTTCTTTAGTGATAATTATTTTGTGGCTCCGCATGTATATGAGTTGAAAGACTCTGAAATCCTGAGAAAGCTTGGATATCAGAAGCAGTTGAAAGACCTGAATATTCTGAACGATGAAGAAATGAAGCTGATTGATTATCTGGTAGACACATTTGAAAACGGAAAGACCATTGGATCGCTGTTGAAAGTAAAACCGATTGACTTTGTGTGCCTAGATGGTGCCTTGGATAAAATATCAAAGGATGCTGTGGCAAACGTGTTTAATCAGGAGTTCTTCGATGCGGGAATGAAACGGTTGTGGGAACTGTCGCAGCTAGCTAAGGTACTATCTGCAAAATATGATATAATGATTACAAATCCGCCGTATAGACCAATTTCATCTATGGAAACAGCAGTTGGTGATTACGCCATGGTGAATTATCCAAAGACCAAGGCGGATATGTTTGCTATGTTTATGGAAACGGACTTTGTGAGAGCAAATGGATTTACAGCCATGATTAACATGCATAGCTGGATGTTCATAGATACTTATAAATCTTTTAGAGAAGCAGTGCTAATAAAAAAGACATTTCTTACAATGCTTCATTTAGGGGCACGTGCTTTTGATGCAATTCCTGGAGAAATAGTAAACACAACGAGTTTTTCTTTCAGGAATATCCTAACAGATGGTTATCAAGGGAAATATTATAGACTTGTTAAATATGGATCTTCCGAAAAGGAAGAAATGTTTTTAAAGAAAAAAATGAGTTCGTGTTTCCGCAGGATAGATTCTCGGAATTTCCAAATCGAAGAATTGACTATTGGGCAGGTGAAAGAGTAATTCAAGCTTTCCATGAGAATTCAATATCCAAAGTTATTGACTGTAAGTCTGGCATCATGGCAGGAGATGAAAAATATATTCTTCATTGGTATGAACCATCAATTCAAGCAGTAAAACTTGATTGTACTTCTGCTGATGAGATGGAGAATTTTAGGTGGTTTCCGTTAAATAGTGGTGGAGAACATCGAAAATGGTACGGCAATTATATTAAGATTGTAGATTTATGGCACAATGGATATAATATCAAGAAAAATGTAAAGAATTACAGATTGAGAAACCCCAAATACTATTTTAAAAGTGGTTTAACATGGGGACGTATTACAACTACTGATATTGCATTCAGAGATGTCCGAAAAGGAACTCTTTTTGGCGATGCAGGTCCTATTGGATTTATTTCCAAAAGGAAGAATTATGTATTGGGATTTCTCAACAGCAAAGTAGTGATAACCCTTTTGGGCTTTTTAAATCCTACTACGAATTTTCAAGTACACGACATAATGGAATTACCGCTTTCTATTAACAATGAGTTTGAGACGGATATTGAAAATAAGGTATCTGAAAATGTGGAAATATCCAAAAGAGATTGGGATGCATTTGAGACATCGTGGGATTTTGAGAGACATCCTTTGGCTTTGCCAATTGGCAATAAAACGGAACAAGAAGTGTTTCAATTTGTAGAAGAGAGAGGTGGAAAATTTGGTCTTTTAAAGTGGTATTATGAACAATGGGAACAAAAATGCAGAGAACGCTTCGAAAGATTAAAATCTAATGAAACGGAACTGAATCGTATATTTATAGATATCTATGGTCTGCAAGAGGAACTGTCGCCTGATATTGAAGACAAAGATATAACTGTTAAATTGGCAAATGTGGAACGTGAGATTAAATCATTAATTTCTTATTTGATAGGTATCGTCATGGGCAGATATTCTTTTGATATAGATGGTCTTGCTTACGCTGGCGGGGAATGGGACTCTACAAAGTATATAACATATCAGCCAGACGATGATGGAATTGTGCCGATTTACAATGGTATTGGCATGGAAGATGGCTTGACTATGAAGCTTATCGAGCTAATCAAGTTGATTTATGGCGAGGAATCATATAGAGCAAATATCGATTTCATTGCCGAGGCGCTTGGAAAGAACAACAATGAGTCCTCAGAAGAAACCCTTAACCGCTATTTGAACGATGGCTTCTATGCAGACCATCTGAAGATTTACCAGAAGCGTCCAATTTACTGGCTCTTTACCAGTGGAAAGAAGGCAGGATTCAAATGCCTGATTTACATGCACAGGTACAATCAGGATACGTTGGCAAGAATCAACGGAAAATACTTCTTGCCGGAATCTACCCGGAAGAAAAACGAGCTTGATGAATTAAACGGCAGAATCACTCGTGCAGAGGGACGTGACCGTATCCGTCTGGAGAAAGAACGCCGGAATCTCGCAGCCGCCTATAACGAGGCAATCGAATACGGACAGGTTCTGGATCACATGGCAAACAGATATATCTCTATCGACCTGGATGACGGCGTAAAAGTCAATTATGCAAAATTTCAGGGCGTTGAAATTGTTACTGACGGTGGAAGCAAGGTCAAGAAAGACTTGCTTGCAGCATTAAAGTAGTGAGGTAAGGACATTTATGTCCCTGCCAAAACAATGGTACTTGAATCATTTGTGGCATAGCGAAAGGATAGGTAAATGGCGAGCATAGATTATCAGGAAGCCAGAAAAGAAATCATCCAGCTATTCAGACATAAGGATACGAGCGGACGCAAGGTGATTTTCTGGTATGACCCACCGGCAAATTTCAAGGAAGACATTGCTTCGGACAGTTATGATTGCTGCAAGGTATTGGTCTGTGACAGGAATGAATTTGCTATCAAGAAAACAATAGAACACGATGATGTGGAATCGGATTTTTTGATATACATTCCGGCGGAGAAACTGGCAGATGACGAGAACTGGCTGCTGGATATTCTGGGTTACAGTGAGGCGTATTATGCAGATACGGTTGCTTTGACGATGCGCCGTATGGGGCTTACGAATACAGATCTCCGCAGAGTGATTGAATGGCATTCTAAGTTTTTTGATGTCGAGGACCGGATAAAGAATCTTTCCAATTTTGTGGCAGTAAATGACGAGATGAAAGTGGATGACCTGCGTATGGCAATGATGTGCGTGCTGACAAGGGCTTCCTCACGCTCCATCGAGAGCGTTCTGACAGAACTTGTTTTCGACCATTCTAAAAAATACAACGCTCTTAAGGAGTTTGGGTTTGAGGAATATTTGTGGGATGAAATTTGCAGATACTATAATTATGAAGGTGACCAGAAGATTGAAGTGCTCATAAAGAAATTTATGTTCACTGCACTGTTGGAACAGAAAGTAGAGCTGGAGGGGCTTCCTTCGTTCTATGAACAGTACAAGATTCAGGAACAGGGGCAGATGGATGCCAAATTCTTTGTGGACAAGATTAAGGTCGATAAAAGATATCCATCTCTGCAGTTGGATATTGCCACAGACCTGAAAATCGAGGGGCTGCTGATTTCAAGGGACATTACCTGTGTCCAGACAGCGGACATTTTTGAGTGTATTGATACCAATATTATTCAAAAGATTTCTGCTGGTTTGGTAAACGGCAGTCTTGATTATGAAACGTTCGAGCGTGTTATATCGGATCGAATAAATTCTATATGGTATGAAGCGCATCGCCCCGAGTACACAATTTTAAGTTCTGTGATGGCTTTCTTTCAGAAGCTGGAAATGCAGATACCAATGGGGCTGTTCGCTACGGATTATGTGCAAAATTATACGGAGTCCTATTATCTTGTGGATACCTATTACCGCCGCATATGCGCGAACTTCAATAAAATTGAGAACCCGATTCAGGAGCTTGAAGATTTAATCCGTATGGTAGAAGGCGCATACCAGGCAAAATATCTGGATCCGCTCGGCAAAGCGTTCAGCGATTCTCTGAAAGAGCAGGACAGTTGGGAATTTCCTGGCATCAAGATGTCACGAAATTTCTATCAGGAAGTGCAGAATAAGAATTACAAGAAATGCTTTGTCATCATTTCTGACGGATTCCGTTATGAACTTGGACGGGAGCTTTATGAAAAAATCAAGAGAGATGCAGTGCTTGACGGCAATGAGGAGATTCAATATGCAATA
>JAMPGN010000159.1 GCA_023663915.1 Eubacterium sp.
TTATAGAGATTTTAAAATAAAGGATGGAAGCGGCATACCATATATTTATTTAGCGAATACTTATGAGACAGAGAATGAGCTGGATAAATATTGTAAATAGGATTTATCAAAGGGGGACAAGTATGCCTGATATTGCATTTGAAATCACACCGGCGTCCATGGATGACCGAGATGGGCTGAGAGAATTTTTTACGCTATATTGAGAAATATAATAAGGCATACTCTAAACTGGAAACATTTCATAAGAGATTTCCAACGGATATGCAGAAGTCGCTCCTGCAATATGCTATGCAAGGTAAATTGGTAGAGCAGAGAGCGGAGGAAGGAACAGGCGAGGGACTGTATTGGCAGATACAGATAGAAAAAGAGAAACTTATCAGAGCTGGAAAGATTAAGGAAGAAAAAAGGCTGCCAGAGATATCAGAGGATGAAATGCTGTTTGACATTCCTAAGAACTGGAAATGGGTAAGATTGTCTGAAGTTGTGGATGTTAGGGATGGTACACATGATTCTCCAAGGTATTATGAAACGGGAATCCCTTTAGTGACTAGCAAAAATATTTCGAGTGGTGGATTAAATTTTGATAATGTAAAATATATTTCAAAGGAAGATGCAAAGAAAATAAATGAGCGTTCTAATGTAGATACAGGAGATATATTATTTGCTATGATCGGCTCGATCGGCAATCCGGTTATTGTCAATAAGGATAGAGATTTTTGCGTGAAAAATGTTGCTTTATTTAAAATATTTTCAAAAGATAAATTATCTGTAGGATATTTATACTGGTTTTTATTTTTAGAACAGTTTGTAATGAAAAAGATTGCATCGGGAGGAGTACAATCTTTTATTAGCCTTAAAGTATTCAGAAATTATTTATTTCCACTTCCACCTTATGAGGAGCAAAAGCGCATTGTGGCGGAACTTGAAAAGATAATGTCGTATTGTCAAAGGTTTGGATAAGAAAGTTAATTTTATCGGTTGATAGGATAGGAAGCAATTGATACTATAAAACATATTCCTATGCAAGCTTTGAGTTCGCTCTTTTTTACATTGACAAAAATATGAATATTGCATACAATAGTATGAGAAAATATATAATACATCTATTGATAGAGAGGAGAATATGACAATGGCAGAGCAGGCACTTGTACAGGTGCGTTTAGACAAAGATTTGCGAGATGAAGTGGCAGATATTTATTCAAAAATGGGACTTGATATACCGACCGCTATTCGGATGTTTTTTGCCCGTACAAAAATTGAAAAAGGGCTTCCTTTTGCGGCTACTCTTCCAAAAACTGATGAAAAAATGTTGCGGGAAAGAAGTTTGCAGGCACTTGAGAATATTAGGGTCAATGCGGAAGCACTCCCGGAGATGACGCTGGATGAGATTCAGGCGGAAATTGCGGCAGCTCGCGCTGAGCGGAAAGAAGGGCAATAATGCCGGTCTTAGCAGTAATCGATACCAATGTAATCATATCAGTATTGCTCACGAAGAACAGGGAGTCAGCGACTTATCGAGTGATCCAGGCGGTGCTCGATGGACGGATTACGCCGCTGTATCATCCGAATATTCTAGCGGAATATAAAGAAGTAGCTCATCGTCCGAAGTTTCATATTCACGAGAAAGACATTGATGTAATTCTTGAGGCTATTGAAACGTTTGGCATTGAAGTGCAGCCATCTCCGACTGGTGAAACGATTTCAGATATGGACGACCTAATATTCTACGAAGTAGCAATGGAAAAGCACAAAGATGGCGCGTATCTCGTAACTGGCAACGCCAGACACTTTCCAGCCAAGAAGTTTATCGTCACTCCAGCCGAGATGATGAAAATTGTTGATGCTACCGAGTTTGTATAGGAAATCAGAGTGCAGTTATTTTATTACTACAGATGATAGGTTATTTTTAAAGTAAGAGTTGACAATAAAGAATATTATAGAGATTTTAAAATAAAGGATGGAAGCGGCATACCATATATTTATTTAGCGAATACTTATGAGACAGAAAATGAGCTGGATAAATATTGTAAATAAGATTTATCAAAGGGAGGACAAGTATGCCTGATATTGTAAACAAAAGTATTAATCAGTTTTTGCAACAGATGAAAAGAATATTTGGCTCGCATTTATCAGAAGTGATTGTCTATGGTTCTTATGCAAGAGACGATTATCAAGATAATTCTGATGTGGACATTATGGTTTTGGTGAATCTTTCAGAGGCAGAAATTAAGAAATTTGAGAATGAGGTTTATGATATTGCATTTGAGATTGAAATGGGAATGGGCGTAGACATTTCCCCAATTATTAAAAATAAGGCTCAATATGAATATTGGGTAGATGTGCTGCCGTTTTATCAAAATGTCGGGAAAGAAGGGCTATCTATTTTCCGACAGCCCCAAACTATTTAAATTCTACTCTAACTCCCCATCATTATATCGAGCCACGATCGACTGAATACGCTCCACAGGATTCAGCAGATCGCTGATGGAAGTATCATGATTCAGTGTATCGATGATATAAGCAATATATTTACTCATGTCGCAGTCGATATACCATTCACGAGCAAGCAATTCCGGTGTCTGGTAGATCAGATTCGTGGTCAGCACGCGGCAGATCAAGCCGTCGGCGTAAGCCGTGTCAAAACGATCCAACCCCGCCGTAAAGAGTCCGAACGTAGAGAATACAAAGATCCGGTTTGCCTTGCGCTCTTTCAAGGCGGATGCTACTTCCAAGACGCTCTCACCGGATGAAATCATATCATCGATGATAATCACATCTTTGTCTTCCACGCTAGAACCGAGAAACTCATGCGCCACGATCGGATTTCTGCCATTTATGATGCGGGTATAATCCCTTCTCTTATAAAACATACCCATATCAAGCCCGAGCACGTTGGCGATGTAGATTGCCCGGCTCATACCGCCCTCGTCCGGGCTGACGACCATCATATGATCGTTGTCAATCGTCAGATTTTTTACATGAGTCAGCAGACCTTTGACAAACTGGTAAGCGGGCTGAACCGTCTCAAATCCGTGCAGCGGGATCGCGTTCTGGACACGAGGGTCGTGGGCATCAAAAGTGATGATATTGTCTACGCCCATGTTTACCATTTCCTGCAGGGCAAGCGCACAGTCGAGGGATTCTCTGGCAGCCCTGTTATGCTGTCTGCTCTCGTATAAGTAAGGCATAATAACGGTGATCCGTCTCGCCTTGCCGCCCACAGCAGCTATGATACGTTTCAAGTCCTGATAATGGTCGTCGGGCGACATGTGGTTTTCATGTCCGCAGAGGGAATAAGTGAGGCTGTAATTGGCGACATCTACCAGAAGATAGAGGTCGGAACCGCGCACGGACTGCCTGATTACACCCTTCGCCTCACCGGAACCGAACCGCGGTACATTGGCCTTAAAAATATAAGAATCTCTCTGATATCCGGAAAAAGCGAGAGAATCTTTGTGCTCGCTCTCACGCTCTGTCCGCCACTTGACGAGATAGTAGTCTACCTTTTCACCCAAAGACTTACACCCTTCAAGGGGTATGATTCCGAGGGAGCCTACGGGGATGGTTTCCAGATTTCTTTTTTCTTCGCGTCTGGTCATGAAAAACCTCACTTTCTGTTCATCAGTCTCTTCTTGTACATACGGATATCTTGTCCGGACAATTTGCAAATTTCATAGTGGCTGGTTATGCGGGAGAAGATACGGTCAGAGTATCTATTTCGTAACTCTTCCAATGACAAATTTGTGGAGATCACAGTCGCCTTTTTACCCATATGCCGCTCGTTTAAAAGCGAAAATAATTGGGAAGTCACAAACTGGTTTGTCAGTTCCGTGCCTAAATCATCGACGATGAGCAGATCACACTGATATAAGTCCGCATAGGTTTCACGAAGCTCTTCTCTATTCTTATAATCAAAGGAATTTTTGGAAAGTAAATCAAACAAGCCGGTCGCACTGAAATAGATCACGGAATGTCCGCTCTCGATCAGTTCCTTCGCAACACAGCCGGAAAGGAATGATTTTCCTGTACCCACTGTACCATAAAAAAATAGATTATGGTAGTCAGAATTGAAATTTTTGATAAAATTACGGCAGGTGTTTACTGCATTTCGGAAACGGGATAAATCTTCCCCATCATAATATTCGTAGGAAAGGCAGTCAAAGTTCTCTGTCCGGAGCATTTCGCGTATATTGGACTGCTCGTAGAGAAGTGTGATCATAGCCTGTCGAAAGCAGTGGCATTTCTGCCCGTCCACATATCCGGTATCCTTGCAGTCGGGACATTCGTAAACGGGTTCTAAATAATCGGGGGTAAATCCGGCGTCTTTCAGAAGCTGTGCTTTGCGTCCCGATAATTCGGCAAGGGAATCGCGCAGATCTTCCATGGCATCCGGATCACCCTCAAGCATCTTCTTGCCCTGTGAGACAGAAATAGATGCCACGGCGTCGTCCAAGTCACGGTAGGCGGGAATCCGGTCGTAAACATAGGCGAGTCTGCGCTCCACTTCGCGTCTGCTCTTTCGCTGTTTCATCTCGTATTGATGAAGGATCATGTCATATTGGGTGTTTGTCAGTGACACAATAGTACTCCTTTTAGTTGCTCAGTAATTCCTGCTCTAAAGCATCGAAATCATAGTCGTTCTGTTTAAACTGGTTAAACTTGTTGGTGGAAGCGCTCTTCGCCGCCTTGGTCTTGTGGTAATGCTCGTCCAGCGACAGGATATCGCTCTTGTGGTGCACGCCCGCCTTGTACCAGGCGTTTAAAATACTGTCGGCGTACTCAAAGCGGTGCTTGTCCGTGGCGAGCACGGTGCGTTCGCAGGCGGCAAAAATAATGTCGGTCGTGAACCCGTATTCTTTCGTCCAGCGCGTGATGTAAGATACTTCCGTCTGGGTTGGCGTGTCGTTTCTTCCAAGAGCCTGCATGATGGCATAGACGGACTTGTCATATTTACCTGCGAGACGGGCAGCCTGTTTCGGTGTTGAGATTCCCTGTTGTGCCCAGCTTATCGCGACTTTCTCTATGTATCGGAGATCCTTCTTGCCCCGGTCAACACAGTACTGAATCAGATAATCGATCAAATCTTCGGAAAATCCGAGCCGATCGGAAATAAACAGGATGGTTCGTACTTCGTTTGCGCTCAGGGTCTTCTTGAGGTATTGTTCCGCCACGAAGAGAAGTCTGGAAGTTGCCTCGTCGGATTTAAATGCTTTCAGTTCGTCCAATGTATAGTTAGGTTTGACATAGATATCTTCCTCGCGGGAGTTCTCACTGTCCGCCGCATTTATTTTCGAGGAGATCGGCACGACGGAAGCTAGCGGCGTGACTGTCCCGACTGACACCGCAGGCACCGGTGCGATGGCAGGCGCAGTCGGAAGAGGGGCAAAATCCATCAGATGAATACCGGTGACATTTTTGCCGTCATCATATTCCAGAGAGAGAAGACGCTGCTTCTCCCAATATTTGAGCGCACGCATGACATCCTTCTCGGTGTAGTTAAATTTATCCGCAATATCAGAGATGCTGGTGGAGAGTCTGGCGCTTACCATGCGGATGAGATATAAATAGATTTTGAGCTGCGCGTCGTTGGCAGCTTCCATATATTCATCAATAAAACGGTTGGAAATAACCGTAGAATTGGTATAATTATCTTGATAAATCGTTAAATGACTCATTTCCACACCACCTCTGTTCCATAACGTACCGGAACGTATTAAGCGCCTACGAAGGGCATATGCTGAATTATAGCATAGCGATTTTTAAAATGAAATAGGCAAAACGCCATAAACAAAATCAGAACAAGAGTTCATCAAATGTGGACAATGTGGATGATATTTGAAAAACTTGATAAAATGGCATTTCTTATACACAAAAATATCCACAGAAAAACGAGGAATATTGCGTGCATTTTCTGTGGATATTGTGAATAATTATTTTTGAAGCAGTTTTTCACCGATGTTTACGACATCGCCCGCACCCATAGTTATCAACAAATCGTCCTTTGTGCAATTTTTCAGAAGAAAATTTTCGATCTCTTCAAAAGAGGAAAAATAGTAGCAGTGGTGTCCGAGTTTTTCAATCTCCGCCTGAAGAGTCTTAGAACTGATTCCGAGCGTGTCTTTCTCTCTGGCGGCATAGATATCCGCAAGCACGATCTCATCCGACAGGGAGAGAGCCTTGGCAAATTCGGTAAGAAAAGCCTTTGTCCGCGTGTAAGTGTGGGGCTGGAATACGCACCAGATCGTATGATGCGGATAATTCTGCGCGGCGTGAAGCGTCGCCCGAATCTCGGTAGGGTGGTGCGCATAGTCGTCTATGATGGTGAATCCATTCAACTTGCCTTTGTATTCAAATCGTCTGTCCGTTCCGCCGTAGTGGAGCAGAGCCCCGGCGGTCACTTCATCGGAAATTCCGAGAAGATCGGCTAATGCGATGGCGGCAAGGGCATTGTATACATTGTGTTCTCCGGGAACGTGCAGAGAAAATGATTCTTCTTTGCCGTCTTTGCGCATAAGATAGAAAGAGGGACAACCTAAAGCATCATAAGTGATGTTTTTCGGATAATAGTCGCAGCCGGAAGAAGAACCGTAGGTGATGACTTTGCATGGAAGGTCAGCGGTGATCTCTTCGCAGCGGTCGATATCACCGTTGATGATGAGCATCCCGTCGGGCGGCAGAAGACGCGCGAACTCATGAAATGAATTGCGGATATCGTCAATATCCTTAAAGAAATCCAGGTGGTCTTCTTCTATATTAAGGATGATACTGATCTTGGGATAAAAACTTAAGAAGCTATTTGTATATTCACACGCTTCGGTTACAAAACAATCGGAAGAGCCTACGCGGATGTTGCCGCCGATCGGTTGATAGATTCCGCCAATGGAAAGGGTAGGATCGTCATTGTTTTCCAACAAAATCTGGGATATCATGGAAGTGGTCGTGGTCTTGCCATGTGTGCCGCTGACGGCGATAGGAGTCTTGTAATTCTTCATCATCTGTCCTAAAAGCTGCGCTCTGGTAAGTGACGGCAGCCCTAATTTGCCTGTGGCGGTCATTTCCGGATTATCGGGTCTGATCGCGCTGGTATATACTACCAGATCAATATCGGAAGAAAGATTTTCCTCGCGCTGTCCATAATAGATCACAGCCCCCTGTTCTTCCAGCTTGCGGGTGAGAGGCGACGGCGCCCTGTCGGAACCGGATATACGGAAACCTTCGGACAGCAGAATCTCGGCGAGACCGCTCATGCTGATGCCGCCGATGCCGATGAAATATATATGAATTGGGTCTTTAAAATTGATTTGATACATGGATATCTCCCTATATTTCATTTTTTACTAGTATTATACTCATTTCATGAAAAAAAACCAATAGGAATTTAGAAAAGCGGCGGAGTGAACTTTTTTTGGATACAATTTATATTGCGCGATCGAACATATTGACTTCTTGAAAAACGAAATGTCTAAAATAAACAAATATATTGAAAATAACTATAAAATATTGTATATTATTAACACAAGAAGAGGATTGGTAAGTGAATATTTTTGTAAATAATATTCACTTTCGCGCCGGACTGTGATATAATTAACAGACAAAACAAAATAAGCATCAATTTTTAATATATATAAAATTTTAAGAAGTAAGAGGTGATATGATGGTAAAGAAGGAAATGATTGCCATGCTGCTCGCAGGCGGTCAGGGAAGCAGATTAGGAGTGTTTACGTCAAAGGTTGCAAAGCCTGCTGTATCTTTTGGCAGTAAATATAGAATCATCGACTTTCCACTCAGTAATTGCATCAATTCAGGCGTCGATACCGTAGGCGTATTGACGCAGTATCAGCCGCTTCGACTGAACACACATATCGGGATTGGTATTCCGTGGGATCTTGACAGGAATATCGGCGGTGTAACAGTACTGCCTCCTTATGAGAAGAGTGCGAACAGCGAGTGGTATACAGGTACTGCGAATGCGATCTACCAGAATCTGGATTATATGGAAAGCTTTCATCCGGAATATGTGCTGATCCTGTCGGGAGATCACATATATAAGATGGATTATGAAGTGATGCTCGATTTTCATAAGCAGAACGGGGCGGAAGTGACGATTGCCGTCATGCCTGTGCCGATGGAAGAAGCGAAACGTTTCGGCATCATGATTACGGACAAGGACCGCAAGATCGTTGATTTTGAGGAGAAGCCGGAGAATCCCAGAAGCAATCTTGCTTCCATGGGTATCTACATTTTTAACTGGAAGACCTTAAAAGAAGCGCTGGTCACGAACGCCGAACAGCCGGGGCTGGATTTCGGCAAACATATTATCCCGTATTGCCATGCCAAAGGTGCACCTCTTTATGCCTATGAGTTTAATGGTTATTGGAAAGATGTAGGGACACTCAATTCCTATTGGGAAGCGAATATGGAATTGATCGATATCGTTCCGGAATTTAACCTGTATGAAGAGTATTGGAAGATTTACACGAGAAGCGAAATCCTTCCGCCGCAGTATCTGGCAAATGACAGCGTTGTTGAGAGATGTATCATCGGTGAGGGGTCGGAGATTTACGGCAAGGTATATAATTCGGTGATCGGCTGTGGTGTTACGATCGGTGCCGGCACGGTGGTGCGCGATTCGATTATTATGAACGAGACCCACATCGGCGGTAATTGCGAGCTGTATAAGGCAATCATTGCAGAGGAGGTCGAAATCGGTGATAATGTGAAGCTGGGCATCGGCGAGGAAGCTGAGAACGAGACTGATCCTCATATTTATAATCACGGTATCGTGGCTGTGGGAGAGAAGAGCGTTATTCCCCAGGGAGTTTCTGTAGGTAAAAATTCAGTGATATTTGGCGTGACGTGTGCGGAGGATTACAGGGACGGAGCGCTGCCAAGCGGCAAAACTTTAATTAAGGCAGGTGATAAATAGTGAGAGCAATTGGAATTGTCTTGGCGGGTGGCAACAACCATAGAATTAAGGAACTGACGCAGAAACGTGCGGTCTGCGCGATGCCGATTGCAGGAAGCTACCGCAGTATCGACTTTGCTTTGAGCAATATGTCAAATTCCCACATCAACAAGGTGGCGGTATTTACACAGTATAATGCCGGAAGCCTGAATGAACATCTGAGTTCTTCCAAGTGGTGGGATTTCGGTCGTAAGCAGGGCGGATTGTTCGTATTTACGCCGGCATTGACGGCGGAGAGCAGTGCGTGGTATCGTGGTACGGCAGACGCCATCGCGCAGAACTTGTCTTTCTTAAAGAACAGCCATGAGCCTTATGTGGTAATATCTTCCGGTGACTGTGTGTACAAGATGGATTATAATAAGGTTTTAGAATACCACATCGAGAGGAAGGCAGATATTACAGTAGTATGTAAGGACATGGAGCCGGATGCCAATGTAGAGAGATTCGGTACGATTAAGATGAATGAGGAGTGCCGCATTGAGGAATTTGAGGAGAAGCCTGTTATGGCTAAGTCTAATACGATTTCATGTGGTATCTATGTAATCAGAAGACGTCAGTTGATCGAGATGATTGAGAAGTGCGCGGAAGAAGACAGATATGATTTCGTTAAGGATATCCTGATACGATATAAGAATCTGAAGAGAATCTTCGGTTATAAGATCAAAGATTACTGGAGCAATATCGCAACAGTGGAAGATTACTATAAGACGAACATGGATTTCCTCAAGCCGGAGATCAGAAGCTATTTCTTCAAGCAATATCCGGATATTTATTCCAAAGTAGATGACCTTCCGCCGGCTAAGTACAATACGGGAGCAAATATCAGGAACAGTTTGATTTCCAGCGGTTGTATTGTGAACGGTAAAGTTGAGGATTCCGTAATCTTTAAGAAAACATATATCGGTAATAACTGTTATATTAAAAATTCCATCATTCTTAACGATGTGTATATCGGTGATAATACACATATTGAGAACTGTATCGTGGAAAGCAGGGGAACGATACGTGCCAATTCCTACCATAGGGGAGAGAATGGCATAGAAATTGTCATGGAACATAATGACAGATACGTAATCTAATGATATGATGGAAAGGCGGTTGCTATTATCGGTAGGATTGTTTCTTGTGTGAGAGGCATGAGTGTTATTAAGTAAATGTTTATTACAAGCTACGTGGCTTGATGGGTATGACTTGTGTGGAAAAGCT
>JAMPGN010000015.1 GCA_023663915.1 Eubacterium sp.
AGGCGTATGCCGCCGAGGGAGACTACCGCTATCTGTATTATTATGTGAGTGAAGATGGGGAGCGGTATCCGTTAGAACTTTACGGGGCGGATTACCGGAAGACGACGAATCTGGAATTTTTTGCTTTTGCCCCGGATGGGAGGGTCTATGCTGCTTCGGACTCCTGCGTGTACCGCATTAACGTAGAAAGCGGGGAAGTGGAGAGCTTGTTTGCAACGGCGGGTCAGGTGACGGAGTTTGCTTTTATTGGCGATACGATGCTCGCGCTGGATGCGAAGAAAGGTTATCTGTACGACATGGCGGGCGAAAAACTGCTGGAAGACAACAACGTCTTAAATGAGTTTGTCAGTTCTCACCAGAGCAGCCGCATTGTGCTGGCGGTGGCAGCTCCGGTTGACAACGTAGGTCAGGGAACGGATTCGACGATTTTGTATCTCGCCTGTCGCACCGGGCTGTACCGCTATGTGTGGGGCGGTTCGGTGATTGAGCAGGTAGCGGACGGGCAGATGGTTGCGCTCGGAGACAGCCAGTATAACCCATATGCATTGCAGATTTTGGATAACGAGGAGTTTCGGGTGTATTTTAGCGGCGGCTATATGGTCGAGATGTACTATGATGAGACGCTTCCGATGAAGCCTTCCAAAGAGCTGACGATCTACAGCCTGGAAGAGAATGGGCGTATCCGTTACGCCGGTCGGCTTTTTCAGAAAGAGCATCCGGATGTGATGGTGAAATATGAAACAGGGATCGAGGGCGATAATGCGGTCGGCAGGGAAGACGCGCTGAAAAATCTCAACACAAGGATACTTGCCGGGGAAGCGCCCGATGTGATTGTGCTGGATGATATGGATATCGAGCAGTATGCGGAAAAAGGGGTGTTGAAAGAATTGGATAAGTTTCTTGCTCCCTATGCGGAAGAAGGTATATTGTACCAGAATATTCTAGAAGGCATGCGCATGACAAAAGAAGAGAAAATATACGGCGTACCGATGACGATCGATCTGCCGATGTGCTTCGGGGAAAAGAAATATCTGGAAGATTTCCAGGGGCTTAACGGCATTGTTACGGGAGCGGAGCTTGCGAGGGCACAGCATCCGGAAGGGCCGCTGCTTGATACGCCTAGCCCGGAGGATCTCTTCAACATTATACTTCCAGTCTGCTTGCCTGCGTGGAGTGACGAGGAAGGCAGTCTGGATACGGACAGTCTGGCTGTATTCTATCGGGCGGCAGTAAGATTGTGGGAACTGGACAGCGCGGGAATGAATGAGGCGCAGAGAAGCAAGTGGCAGCAGGAATATGAGGAGAACGAGTCCGATCCTACCAATATCCTATTTGGGCAGTATGACGATTACTATCATATCGGGGAGACGTGGATTGCACTTGGATATCTTAAGAATCCATGGTATGGCATGACGAATCTTCATATACGAATGAGCAATTACCATGAGGGGTACTCTGACAAAAAATTGGAGGACGAAGTGGTTTACGCAAGACTGACCGGGCAGGCGGGCAATGTCTGTCAGGCGCGGACGATCACGGGGCTGTGTGAACAAGCAAAAGAACCGGAGCTTGCGGAGGAGTTTCTGGAACTGCTTTTGTCGGATACAATGATGAAAAAATGGTGGCTGGAAGGGCATTTCGACGGCGGGCTGCCGATCCGTAAAGATTCCCTCGCTTCGATTCTCGATATTAATAATCATGAATTTGCCGAAGTCAAAGGCTGGGACGCTCGTGATATCGATCAGATGTACAAGGAATACTTCTGGCCGACGGAAGAAGAATTGCAGTGGTTGTTTGACCGGATGGAAGAGACCGACTGTTGTTATCGGACGGGTACGGTGTTAGAGGATACCGTCAGGGAAATTGGATACCGGGTACTGGACGGGGAACTGACCCCGGAGGAAGGAGCTGAGGAGGTTGCAAGGAAGATGGCGATCCAGATGGAGGAATAAGAGTAAGTCTGCGTCCCGGAATGCATCGGTGAATAACAGGGCAGCGGTTAAGAGGCTTCTCTTCTTGCTGCCGGGCTTTGTGGGCGTGATGCTTTTTTATCTCCTGCCTTTTCTGGAAGTGGTGCGGCGGTCTTTTATCCGCTCCGGAAACGGCGCGTTCGTCGGGACGGACAATTACCGCTCTGTGTTTCATAATTCTGCCTTTCTGCTGGCGGCGAGGAACACGGCAGTCTATATGGTGGTGGGTGTGCCGCTTCTCATGGGACTCAGTCTTATGCTGGCGCTTCTTTTGCGGAATCTTGCATCGCGGCGGCGGTTCGTATCCGCTATGCTTCTTCCGATGGCGGTGCCGGCGGCGGTCATGGTTCTGGTATTGCGAATACTGATCGATAAACAGGGAGCGGTCAATGACGTGTTGTGGAAAGTATCGGAGCGGTTTGCGTCGCTTCCGATCTTTGAAGGCATCGACTATCTCAATTCCGACTGGGCGATTGTGATCGTGATACTCAGCTTTCTGTGGAAAAATACGGGATATATGGTGATTCTTTGGCTTGCCGGTCTCTCAGCTTTGCCCAAAGAGGTGGAAGAAGCAGCGCGGGTGGACGGTGCTAATAAATGGCAGAACTGGCACTATATTATCCGGCCGGGACTTTCGGGGACGTTTTTTACGATAGGAATGCTGTCGATCTTGCAGATATTTAAGAGTTACCGGGAAGTCTGGATGGTGGCGGGGAGTTATCCGCAGGAAAATATATATTTCTTACAGCATCTTTTGCAGAATTGGTATCTGAAATTGGAGTTTGACAGGATGGCGGCGTTGACGGTGGTTTTGTCGCTTCTACTGTTGGTGGTGTGTCTGCTTTTGCAGAAAAGGCTGGATACGGAGCGCGAGCTTTCGCATAGAACGGGATATTGGAGGGTAGAGGATGGACGTAAAAGGTATAAGAGGGGCAGAGATATTTCGCAGGAAAAATAGCAAAAAGAAATCGTGGTTTGCCATTATAATCTGTGCACTGACGGCGTTTATCATCTGTCTTCCTCTGTTGATGATACCGGGAGGGGCGTTTATGGACCCGTCAGAGATTCGGCAGATGTTGTCGCCGGTGCTGGGGGAGGGCAAAGGATATACGGCGTGGCATTTTATACCGTTTTATCCGACGATCGAGCATTTTTACAGGCTGCTTGTCGGATCGCCAGCCTTTTATAAGCTGTTTTGGAATACGGTCGGGATGACGGTTGCTATACTGGCGGGACAACTGTTTGTGGGGTTGCCCTCGGCGTGGGCGTTTGCGGCGTTTCGGTTTCGGGGCAGGGACTTTCTGTTCGGGCTGTATGTGGTGCTGATGCTTCTGCCTTTTCAGGTCATGCTGTTGCCGCAGTACATTGTGCTCCAGAAATTGAATTTGTACGGTCATCCCGCGGCGGTGATTCTTCCGGCAATCTTTTCTACGTTTCCGGTATTTATCATGTACAGGGGATTTACGCAGATTGAGCCGGAGATCATAGAGGCTGCCAGACTGGACGGAGCGGGCGAGCTGCAGATTTTCCTGTATGTCGGTCTTCCGCTGGGACAGATGGGGATTCGTGCGGCGATGGTTTTAAGTTTTCTGGAATACTGGAATCTGGTGGAACAGCCGATGGCGTTTCTGGAAGAGCAGAAAGACTGGCCGTTGTCGCTTTACCTGCCGCAGCTCGATATCAGTCAGGCGGGATTTGCATTTGCCGTGTCGGTGGTAGTTCTGATTCCCGCGCTTTTTGTCTTCGCGTTAGGACAGGATGCGCTGGAAGAAGGGATCACGTATATCGGGACGAAAAAATAGCGTGAGAAGTATTTCTAACCATTCGCAGCAAGGGATGCTTCGCGGAGAAGTATTAGATTTGTCTCTGGCAAATCATTTTCACGCCAGGAAGGGGAAAAGGTGCAGATATGGAATCGAAGAAAAGATTGTGGAAGGGCTTCGCAATATTCATGGCAGCCATGCTTTTGATGACATTCGTGTCAAGAATCGTCTATGTCAATCGCCTGCCGCGTGTCCATTGGATGGCTCCGACATCGGCTTCCATCAGCAGAAAACTAAATGTGGATGGAACCGTGGAAGTGGTCAATTCCGAGGCAGTTACAGGCATGGAGGGATTGCTGGTTAAGAAAGTGTGTGTGGCGGCGGGGGAGTCGGTCAAGGCGGGGACCGTGCTCTATGAAGTGGATACCGAGGATCTTCAAGTACAGCTTAGTCGGCTCGAAGCGGAGGAACAGGTGTGGCAGGAGCAGGTGAGTGCACAAAAGAAAGATGCCGCCACGGAGATTGCCCGTGCGCAGGAAGATTATGACACGACTGTCGTAGAACTGGACAGGAAGATCGCGGAGGAAACTAGACTGTTGGAAGATGCCATGGAAGACTTGGATACGCATATGTTTCGATTGCCGAAGGAAGATGCGCCGGACGAAGTCTGGATTGCCTGGGCGGACGAGCGGACACGGATTGACCGGGAGATTGAGGCGAGGAAACATGCCATCGAGGAGGCAGAGTTTGACAAAGAGAAAATACTAAAAGAGGCGGGAAGAAATATCGAGGATGCGAAAGAGGCGCAGAGCGAGGTGGAAGGAGCTTATAGTGCTGGTTATTCCGCAATCGGACAGATACAGGAGCGGGAGAATAAAATCGAGGCGTGGCGACAGCTTTTGGAGGACGGTGGACAGATCAAAGCCGGGCAGGAAGGGACGATTCTGGAAGTCATGCTCAAGTCCGGTGTGCGGATGGGCGCGGATGCCGTCATGCGCTATGCGGGTGATGCGAGCAGCCGGATATTCCGTACCATCATTTCACAGGATCAGAAATCTATGGTCCATACGGGGGATACCGTGCGGCTAAAGTTTGCCGGAAGCTCCGAGGAGACAAGTGAGACGATTGATTCCATCGTGCAGGAGAACGGCAGCTATACCGTGACGATCTGGCTAGAACCGGGCACGGCGAAAGGGCGCACGGAAGGGACGATGGAAGTCACTTACACGTCGCAGGTGTATGACTATGTCGTTCCGAGACAGGCTGTTCATAATGATGGAGGTAATTGCATCTACGTATTGGAGGAGAAAAACGGTATTCTGGGGACGGAATTGAGCATCCGGAGTATGACAGTGCGCCTGTTAGACGAGAATGACGATAATGCGGCGATCGCGGATGAGCTTTTGACGGGTGATCTGAAAATCGTGACGGAGAGTGATAAAGAGCTGGTCAATGGGGCGGCGGTGATGGAATACTAAAGAAGAAAAATTTCCTAAAATCCCTATATTCAAAAGACATAAATTAAAAATAAATATAGTTTGATTCCACCGCAATTTTATGCTACTATAAATTTAATATAGTCAAAACTGAAAATTCCTTAAAGGAGCAGCACATGGATTCCAAGCCGAAACTCAATGTATCTCTGCAATCAAAGATCACGATAGCCCACGAATCCTTCCGTGCTGCTTTTCGTTATACTCCCACAGGGCTTGTGATCGGGGCACAGTGGGAGAATGAGCAGCATCATAAGCTGGAATTTGGAGAGTTATTGGCTGGTCTTGGTCTCCCGTCCCCGGAGATTATAAATTGGAGCATAGAGCTAGAAAATATCCATCTATATTATGATACTTCCGGGCAGATCATTTCCATGGGCATGGTGGCAGCAGGCGGACAGAACCTGCTTGCGGCGGCAAGAATTAGACAGAACATCTGCGGACTTCAGTGGAATCCGAATTATTTTGTTCCGTTGAAGCCTCTTCCGTTGGTGGGGAATTATTTTGAGGACAATGACGAAATCCGGTTAGAGCGTCTACAGGTCATTTATGCGAAAAAGGGCGGTTTTCGTCTGGATTTTCTCATGGACAGTATCATTCGCGGGACAAGTCATGGGTTTGGTCAAGTCACGGATGATCTGGTCAAAGAAACAGGAACAGAGACAGAAAGTTCCCTATCACAGACGGCACAAAAGTCCGATGTACATTGGATCGAATTAAATAAAAAAATCGGTCCCGTTTTGCTGCGAAGAATCGGCGGAAGTTTCGAGCAGGGTGTGATCCGTGTCAGTCTGGACGCAAGCCTGACGGTTTCCATTCTGACGCTGGACGTCATGGGGCTGTATCTGGGGATCAGACCAGGGAAGAAATTTCAATTTGATTACGGACTGAAAGGGCTTGCCATCTCCGTCTGTAAGCCGCCGTTATTTATTTCCGGCGGTCTTTACGTGGCAAAGCCATGGTCTTTATTTAACGGGCAGATTACGATTCGTTATGCGAAATTCGGTTTTCTGGCGCTTGGCTCCTATGGACTGTCAGAAAGAGGAGAACCGTCTTTTTTTGCCTATCTGATGTTAGATTATCCACTCGGCGGTCCGCCCTGTTTTTATCTCACAGGGATATGTGCGGGTTTTGGTGTCAATCGTAAGATCCATCTTCCTGAGATAAAAAAAGTAAGGGACTTTCCTCTGGTAGCGGCGGCAAGAGGCGCGAGCAAGGCGCTGACTCCTGACAGCAGGCCGGCAGACGTGTTAAGTACTTTGAGCGATGTGATAGAACCCTGTGATGGGATGAATTTTCTGACAGCAGGCGTGAAATTCACTTCTTTTGGGATGGTGGAATCCGTTGTCGTCATCAATGCAGAGTTCGGAACAAGATTTGAACTCTCTTTGCTGGGAGTATCCGAGATATCGCTCCCGCCAAAGACAGCCAATCCGATCGTTTATGGATGTTTAAATCTCCGCGTTGTATTTTGTCCGGACGACGGAATCTTACGGATGGAAGGTGCAATGTCCAACGATTCCTATCTCTTTTCCAAAGACGCGAGGCTTACCGGAGGATTTGCTTTCTACACATGGTTTCGCGGGGAACATGCGGGAGATTTTGTGCTATCCGTAGGGGGATATCATCCGAAATTTCAGCGCAGGCATTATCCGGCAGTGGACCGGGTGGGGTTAAACTGGATGATTAACAGCCATTTAGATATCAAGGGCGAGGCATATTTTGCCCTCATGTCGAATGGTCTGATGGCGGGAGGAAGACTGGAACTCAATTACCATGCGGGTAAGTTAAGGGCATGGTGTAATGCGTATGCTGACTTTCTGATACAGTGGAAGCCTTTTCACTATGATATTGCAATCGGGGTCAGTGTCGGTGCCTCCTATCGTTTGGATGCATGGTTTATCCATCACACCTTTCAGATCGAATTAGGAGCCAGCCTTCATTTGTGGGGACCGGAATTTTCGGGCATGGCGCATATTAGCTGGCATATCATATCCTTTACGATTCATTTCAATTCGGGAAACAAAAACGCGCCGCCTAAACTTGGTTGGACAGAGTTTCGGGATGGATTTCTTCCGAAACTCGATGGAGGCATCGAGGGCAGCAGGAAGCAGGGGGTCAAGCTGGCACGGCTGAACATCTGCAGGGGACATCTTGGAAGAAAGAGACTTGCGGTAAACGGGAAACAGACAGTACAACCCGTCTATTATATTGATCCGGCGCAGTTTGAAGCGGAGATCGAGTCGGTATTGCCGCTGGAAGCCTTGAAAGTAAACGGTGTAGAGAGGGAAAGGCAGAGAAGGAAGTTTGGAATTTTACCCATGGGTGTTACTTCGCTGGAGGATACACTGGAGGTTTCCTTTGACAGAATCAGGGAGGACGGGCAGGGCAGTCCCGTACCGCTTGACGGAGAAACGGTGCACAAGCATCTTCCGAGAGCATTGTGGGATACCAGACAGCCGGATATGAATGAGGGTATGCTGCCGGATGTCATGACAGGATACCGCTTTCGCGCAAAAGAACAGGTCAGCCACTACCTTCCGCCGGAAAAGAATGGAGAAAAACGATGGTATCAGATGGAAGAACTGCTGCGGAACGAAGCATATCACTGCCCGTACCATTATCAGTGGATTTCGGCAGGAGCGATTGTAAATAAGGCAAGTCCCAGCCGGACAGCTGCCGACACCATGATAGAGAATAAGGAGAGGGATAAGCTGCTGACACAGATGAAAGGATACGGAATCCGGCAGCCGGAAGAGATCGAGACAGAGCATTTTGTAAGATATATGGACCGATTCCTGTCCGCACCCATGGAGATGAGAAGCACGGGATACCGGGAAAAAGGAAAGTAGTTTGTGCCAGGTTTAGTTGAATGGATTTCCGGGTTATGGAAAGAATAGGATAATTGCTATGGGCATAAAAATAAGGTTTGCAGAAGAGTCCCGTCCTGTGATTCAGCGCGGACTGCACAAAATCAGCTTAAACCAAACTACAAATATACGAGAAAACGGAAATAATATTTCGGGAAACGAAGAAATTTATCTGATGATGACAAGACGCAGATTTTCCATGGACTCCGAAGAAGTCTATTCCTGCTATCCCCCTGCGGGCGCGGAAGGGGATCTGTCTTGCTGTCTGCCTCATGTCGTTTTTATGAAATCCACGCTTCCCTGGGAATATGAGGGAGATCAGGGAAGTCCCGGGCTGGCGCTGTTTGTCTGTACGAAGGAAGAGGGAGTCATGGAACAGACAATGAAGACGGGTGATGTATTTAGGAATAGGGAAGCGTCCGTGTTTTGTTCCGAGTTTCTCAAAATATCCGAGAGCGATGCAGAGGACGGAAGTGAGAACTGTCGCATTGTGGATGTGCCTGCATCCCTGTTCCGGGATCTGCGGACAGACCCGCAGGAGCGCAGGCTCCTGACCCATGTAAGGGAGGTAAAGTTAGATGACAAGGTTACGGACCCGACGGTCAAAGACGGCGTATTTTCCTGTTTGGTTTCCAACCGCTATCCCATGGAATCCGCAAATGACAGCGATCCGATTTCCCACCATGCCTATGTGGTATCGCTCAGGGAATATGACCATACAGATATCCCTCAGAATGCCGCATACGTGAGGCTGATCTGCCTTTATTCCTGGGAGTTTACGACGAAAAAGAGGGCATGTGATTTCCGGGCGGTTATGCAGAAAATCCGTCCCGGTGTATTTTTACAGCCCATACCGGAGACCGTTCAGGACCCGGAACTAAGAGGGATTTTAAGGAGGGGCTTCCTGCCGATGAACCATGACCTTAGAAACGGCGGCAAAACGGTGTCGTGGTATCGCGGACCATGGCTTCCCATGGATGAAATTCAGGAAAAACCCCGGTACCGCATTTTCTCCGACCAGTATTATTTCTATGATCCCGATCAGGGAATGATGGATGTCAGCTATGCCTGTGCATGGCAGTTAGGAAGGATGATTGCCATGAACCATGCGACTGTGGCAAAGGAACTGATTGCATGGCGGCTTCAGAATTGTTATGAGGCGGCAAAGGACAACCAGCGGCGGCAGCTCAAAGATCACCTTCCGGGGGAAGATGAAGTTTTTTTCAAACAAATGCTGGTGGACACATGCGCGATGCTGACAGAAGAAGCAATCAGAAACGGACAGGAGAAAGATCATGAATCAATGGATGAAGGTACAGCGGAGCCATGAGGGATTTTTTCAGCAGACGGATTTCGATGATTTACCGGCAAATGTATTGCAGTTATTGAAGGAGGCAAGTCTGTTCTACCATGTGCCGTATGTATATCTGTCGCCCGGCAAAGAAAGCGTCGATGACAATCAGATCTGCTTCTTTTTGGTAGATCATAACTGGACGCTGGCGTTGATGGACGGGATATGCAGCGTGGGGAGAAACGCTTCCATCGATTATTCCCACGATACGGAAGTGATTGTACAGGAATATAAGAAGGCGCTTGAGGGCAACCAGACCGTCAGACAGAGACTTCAGGGAAAAAAAGAAAAGAAAGCAGAGATCAACACGGATGGCGGAGAAGATTTCGGGATCGTCAGCGGATTTCTCCTTCATTCCGTATTGGTGGATGATTTTCGGGGACTTGAATTTGCGGCTTACGGGCAGATTGAAGGTGGAGAACCGTTGACGGCGCTGAGGATTGAAACCCTTGGCAAACAGTTTTTGCTGGGACTTTTCCGGGGAGAAATCCGGCGGCTTGAGATTGCACAGCCGCCGGAGGGATTGCATTTCGGATTCCGCATGGAAGATGGAGCATTGAAAAAGACCATGCGGAATCTGTCAGACGGGAGGCTGAACGGGAATACCATCGACCTTCCTCAGAAACCAACTGCGGCAGGAAGAATCATTGATGTGAAACAAGCAGCCAAGAACATGAAGAAAAGTTTCGGACAGACAGAAATCACTTCCGTCGAAGTCGCGCTGCAGATGATACAGAATGCGCAGACAGGTGTGTTTACCATAGGAGAAAACGGAGAGCCAGGATGAGAATTTATGAAGATGCTGATCGGGCAAGCCTAGTGCCGATGCATATTGATGCTATGATACAGGGTGGACAGCAGAACGTGAAATTTGCCAGCATGAATTTTAACTATAACTCTTTAAAGCGTTATCCCTCTGGGGAAAAATTGGAGGGGAGTGAGTTTGTGGAGCAGATACAGCCCGATGCCGGAATTTATCTTCATTTTATTCTGCCGAAGCAGTTTACTCATGGCGTGCAGGAACAGGAAGGGGCGGACGTATCTTACCCGGAGATTCCCAACCGATTTACCGTGACAAGGGCAGCAGTGCTCCGAAGAAACGGGGATAAGACAGAGCTTGCCAGAAAAGATTGGTTGGTCGAAGGTGACGTGATCAAAGAAACGTCGGACGACTGGCGGAGGACATCTGTGATTGGCTGGCGGGATGAAAAGCGTCCTTATCGCTTTTTGGGAATCCAGAGAGAGTATGACGGCAATATCACGTCTGAGGCAAAACATATCGATTCTTTTCATGCGCTGACCAGCGGCATTCCTTATTTCTGTGGATATTACCCGGAATGCAAAAGCGCACTTGGATTTTATGATGAACTTGCGGAGTTTGATATGGAGTCGGGGGAGATCTCCGGGGTGCGGCTGACTTATTTTGTGTCCGGCTGGGTGGAGCGGGAGACGGACGAAGATCCTGTCATCTGTCATGGATTGGTGACAGAGCTTATCTGGAAAGGAAAGAACTATCATTATCAGACGGGGATGCCCGCAGGGGAAGTCCTTCCCAATGTAGCGGTGGGAAACTGTGTTGAGGAGGCAATGGCGGCGCTGCTTTCCTTTCACGCCGGGAAATCTGAGCTTGAAAAAGTCATGAAACACCTGTTCTTCGGAATGTTGCCGAAATGGGACAAGCTGGATGGGGCGCTGGAGGGAGAAAAGCAGATTCACCAGTATCAGTTTGAGGGAACGCCTTCCAAGGAACAGACCGGAATATCCGGCGCGAACGTCAATCTGACCTGGGAAAAACACAAGTGCCTGGACAATATCAGCAGAGCTGGTAAACAGCAGCAGCTATATGAAGAAAAAATCAAAGAAAAACAGCAGCAGATTTATTTGTTCTGGCGAAGATACGCCATGGATGTTTCCTATATGGAGACGGCGAAGAAGGAAATCAGACGGCTCGGAGAGGAAATACGCCAGTTAGAACTGCGATTGTCCCATAGCAGGGCGGTTCAGAAAGAGCAGGAGGAGATTCTAAGAAGCCGGCTCGAAGAGGGAGAAACCCTGGCAACGGCTGCGGGCAGTCGTTACTGGATGCCAAAAGACTTGACCGTTGTCTTAGAGGGCGCAGATCAGAGCAATCTGTATAAGCGTCTGGATGAATATGAGAGGGAGGGCAAAGATTATGCCAGAAACACAGACCAGATCATCTCCCGTGTAAAGATCAGGATTGCGGAAGTGACGACTCCCGAAGGGATGGTATTGGATGGCAGTTCTTTCTTCGGAAATTCCGGGAGAAAAAGCCTGCCGCCGATACTGGAAAAACTTGTGTGGGAAGGATTTCTGATTGCAAGGGGCTGCATTTGTTATCTTGCGGAAAACATTTTACGTGAAAACGGAATCGCGGTGGAACAAAATATCTTTTCCCATACAGTGACGGAATACGAATCCTGTCTTCAAAAAGAGGAGAATCTGGATGGGAAACTTCCAAGCCCAATCAGTATTCATACTTGGAAGCCATCGTGGAATCCGCTTATTCTAGAATGGCGGCTGCGTTATTATCCGGACCCGGAAACAAAAGGAAATACATGCAGTCTAAAAAACTGGGAGTTAGACAGGAACGATTTTGTTTATCGCGGCGCGCCTGTTTCGGCGGAATCTTTTGAGACCGTGCAGGGCAGGACGGTTCTCTCCCATCATGGACCGGATTATCTGGCGGAAATGTTTCACGCTTATGTGGAAGAGGAAACATATCGGGATTTAGGCGATAAACTCCGGAATACCAGGGCGCTTTCGCAATGTATGGAAGGACTGAACCATACGCTTCTGACAAGAAGAAACCGTCTGATCGTGTCCCCATGGCAAAGCACGGAACTTGACCCGGAAATCGCAGCGATGGCTGCCAGAATGACTACAGATGTCGAGTTGTACCGGGATATGAATTTTAACGCCGTGAACAACAGGGCGCCGATGGAAGCATTTTATCCGATACGTGCCGGAAAGATGAGAATCGATAAAATACGTGTTATCGATAACTTCGGAAGAGTACTCGTTTATCAGCCCGGCGATGTCATTCTGCCGGAGGGCTTGAGGGAAGGGGAGAAGATCACCGCGCCATATGTGTGGTTGAAGCCCAGAATCCTGGCACCGCTCAGAATAGAGGCACAGTGGGAATATACCCGGATTCACCCGGACAGCGACCGGGTCGTACCGGTATGCGGATGGATATGGGCGAATCTCATGGATTCCTGCCTTCATATTTATGGAAGTGACGGCAGAGCAGTCGGGAGTATCCAGGCAATATTCCCTACAGACCGTTCTTCGTGCAGGGTGGTTTTCCGGAATCCGCCGGGAGAGACCAGAACGGAGGAAGAAATTCTGACATCCGTTAATTCCAGGCTGCAGGGGTTTGTGACGGGAATCCTCAAGGCGTGCGGACAGGAACCTACGGTGTTATACGAGTTTTTAAAACTGCTGGATGAAGGTCTGTGGAACATGCAGACGAAAGGGGACAAGAGCAGTGAAGCGATCACTTTTCTTGGAAGACCGCTGGCGCTCTGCACGATGACGATTCAGATGGATATGAAGGGAACCTATCCGCATCCCATGTTTTATGAAGAAAAAAAACAGAAATCCGGACTCGAATCCATGAGGATACCTCTGCGGATTGGAGATGAAGTCAGACAGAAGGACGGAACGACAGGATTCTACCATCATACCAAAGCAAATGATTTTTCCGTGTTCCATACCTGTATCAAATCGGACAGGGAGAATGACTATATCGACAACAATACGGTGTTAAATATCCCGCTTTCCAAGGAAGCAGGGAAAGAGGAAGTGACGGTTCTGTTAAGTCCTTACGGCAAAGTCACCTTGACTTCCGGGCTGCTTCCGGTCAAAGAGATGCGGCTTGACGCGAAGTTTACGGAGCAGGCAATGCAGAATATTTATTTTTCCATCTATGCAGGGCCTTTTTTGACGCCTGGCACGGGATTGCAGCTATTGCTTCCCAAGGCAATGGAGAAGGAATGGACATATGTGTATTATGAGAAACCGGGAGAACGGATGGAGGATGAGCATATTCAGAATCCATGGATGGAGGCTGTATACGAGGAACAACCGTGCAAAATCGAGGAAGGCTGGCTGATATTAAAGGCGAAGGGAGAGAAAGGGGATGCGGATGGCGAATGAGGGATTCCGGTATGTGATAGAAGAAAATGAATTAATCATATCAAACGGTCATGAGCGGGGGGAAACCTATGTAAATACCTTGAAAATGCGGATTGATTTTGAGGGAAAAACCGAATGCGAACTGGATGAAATCGACTATCAATTTCCGATCGGGCTTGAGGCAGGCGATTTTGCGCAACAATCGGATATTCTGGGTATTTCATGCCGCATTTCCGAAGGCTGGACATTACAACAGATATCTTTATTGCGCTTGGAGCAGCTAAGAAAAGAAGACAGAAGTGCGAGGAATAGGGAATATGAACATGTCTGTTTTCTGTCTATCCGTCAAGTGGATCAGAATTATATTTATAGCTTTTTTGCGCCAGCCGGATGGTTCTTTGAGAAGAATCCCGTATTTGAGGTGGAATTTTCCGATGTGGTCACGACAGCCGCAGAGGGAGAGACGCAGGTAGGATGTGAAATCTATGACGGAATGACACTTTTCAGCTCCGGCACATATACCATCCGCAAAAAGAAACAGGAGGAAGCCGTAAAGATTCGTGATTTTTATCCGGACAAGGGAGCGGCATCCGCGGGGGAAAAGATACGGTTAAACTGGAAAGTGGAGAATGCAAAAGAAGTGATATTCTATGCAGATGGACAGGCGTATCCGCAGGACATGGCTGTCAGCAGTTCTTTTGTATCCCCGGTGCAGAGTACCCGCTACCGCTTAGAGGCAAAGAACGGTGATGCGTCAGACCAAAGAGAAACGATGATTCAGATTCTTCCCGTCTTCCTAAAAACGTTCCAGATCAATGAAGATACGGCGGAGGTGGAATGGGAAGTACTGTGCGCTGCCAAGGTGACAATCAATGGCAAAAAGGTAAGTGCTGCAAACGCTCGCAGTTTGAAAGAATTTGAATGTCCGGGGAAAATCGTACTGACTGCCGAAGGAACGGATACGGATATCGAGAGTGTCCTCTATTATGGAACGCCGGATGAGAGAAAAGATATCGTTCATTTTCGGAAGACGATTACCCATTACAAAAAGGATGGTTTCCAAATACTAAATGTGGAATGGCAAAGATATCAAGTGAAACTTCGGGATGTTGCAAAATCAATCCGTATCGTTTATCAGGATCGCGAGAGAAACGAACTGTACGCCATTCGGGGAAAGGACGAACTGGAAGCGGAAGGAAGCTGGGAACAGATTTTGACGGGAGCTGATCCCGCGCATGTACGTGAAAATATTCTTATGACCATGAATGTGCATGTTTACGCAGGGACAGGTGCTCAGGATTATGATATCACAATCTAGTGGCCGGCATGGTGGAGAGGAACGAATATGGAGATTGCATATTTTACAATCAATAATAAAGAAGTAGATGAGAACGGATATCAAGCTGCCACAGGCGAAAAAGTGAAACTTTCCTGGAAGTGTGATGGATGTGACGCGTGTGTCATTTATCCGTATGGCTGGAAGAGGGAAACGGAAGGAAGCATGGAAATATGCGTATACCAGCCGATGACCTTTCTTTTGCGGGCACACAACCATGAGGGAAGCGTACAGCGGGAAATCCATGTGAAAATAAATGGACAAGAACAATTAGAAAGTGTCAGCGTATCGCCGCAGGGACCGGTCGAGGCAGGAAAGGAGATCACCTTTCAATTTTGTGTAAAGAATACAAATTATGGCTATCTGGATCACGGAATCGGAAGAGTGGAA
The DNA here is from genome assembly GCA_023663915.1 of Eubacterium sp. The sequence goes on from JAMPGN010000015.1 coordinate 15,332, forward strand.
GGAAACTCCTATACGCAGCTTTTACGCGATAATTATTCCGTGTACAGATATTCTATCCTGTCTGGAAGTACGGATGCGACAACATTGCAAGAACAGATGATCAAGGCGGGAAGAAGTGATGCGCTGGCGCTCGACAGGCTGAAATATATTCTGATGCGGGAGGGGAACAGCCAGACTTATCTGATCGACTGGCGCATTGTGAATCACGGCGAAGCAGATGTCCTCCTTGAAGTGACAGGGCAGTCAAAGCAGCCGCCCGAAGTCAGTTATCATGAAGCATCCGGGTATCAGACATTTCAAAGGGAAGGAGGGGATATATGCACGTTGTCGGTTCAGTGCAGAACTACAGAGGGGGAAGAAATTCATTTCAGCAGTATTTATCCATTTGAAATCCATCAGACATCAACATAAATCGACAAAGAATAGAAAAAAAATCAATAACAAATTCATAAGAAATCAACAAGAAAGGAGCTGTTACAGGACAGATCGTAGAGGAAGGAGCGAATAATATGGAAAACACACAGGCACAGGCACTGGACAATCTGTTTAGCGGAATAGAAGATTTTCAGAAAGAATTTCCGGCAATTTATAAGGATATCGGACAGAGAGAAGCAGGGCAGAAGGAAGTGAAAGAGGGTGTAACGTTCCGGTCAAGTACCGTCAATACCGGGAACGATGCCGGCTGGCAGGATTTTGAGAAGATTCACATGGTCTATCATCCGAAGGAAAAGAAACTGAGAATCAAGGGGCGGATCCATAGAACGGTGCAAGCCTCCTATGCGATGGCAGAGCTGAGTGTGCGAAATCAATGCAGAGAAATATATAGACGCCGTTATACGGTTACAGGGTCAAACTTTCTGACGATTGACGAGGAACTGACAGTGGAACCGGATCATCTGGATGGGATTTATGCAGAGATGCGATACGTGTTCCAGACCTCTCCCCAGAGTCCAAAGATACCCTATGGAAAAATGGAAACACGGTGTGAAGAAGTGGGGATTGATATTGTCGGCGAAGGAAAGATACTCCATCCGGTAAGCAGACACGGCAGGGACAAGATTGATATCGTTTATGGGAGAACTGATAAGAAAAATACCGCAGACTATTATTATGATGGCTCGTACACTTTGACAAGTGGGGATGGAAGATTTTATATCCTGCTTCCGGCAGCCGTGCAATTTCAATTGGATACAGGGTTTGCGTTATCGGATCATCCGGATGTTTCTGGGGAGATTTATGTTTTCAGTAATAACCATGGGGTATCGCATTTTGACAACTGGACCAAAGTTCAAATGATTCCCGCTTCCCGGTGGAACAATGTCGATCGGGTATACCCTGAAATTGACGAGAGGTTTCCATCGGGATATCTGTTTGTGCTTCCGCAGGAATGGAAGGTCCCGATTGCAAAAAAAGGAATTTCAAGTGATGATGATTTCTATTTATCGCTGGATATCCGGTTCACCTGTCGAGACGGCAAAAGATATTCGTTGGAGATGGACAGCCGGTTGAATCCCAGACCATACAGCAGAGGAGCGGAAATAGAAATTCCCTGTTTCCATATTTTATGGGGCTGTATCGAGAAAAATGCGCAGATCGAGGTTCAAGGAAAAGGCAGGATTCCGGTTGCTGAGGTTCAGGTCGGTGAAAAGGTTCTTGCGAAAGATCATGCATATGAGATGGTATGCGATATTCTGACGGGCGATGAGGAAATTCTGAAATACGTCAAGGTAAACGGACAGGAGCTGATGGTGACGATGGATCATCCGGTCATGACGAAGGCGGGATGGATGCCTGCAAGAGAACTTCGTGAGGGAGATCCGATTCTGTGTGAGGACGGCAATTTCTATCCTATACAGGAGATTTACGATGAGCCTTACTATGATAAGGTGTATAGCTTGAATCTGGAACATGGGGAAGGATTTTTTGCAAATCAGATCTATGTAGGTGATTTCAAGATGCAGAACAGCTTTCAGAAAGAGGAGATCGAGATACCGAAGGAGATTTTGGATGAACTAAAGAAATTTGAGAATTTAGCATAACAAAAGAAAGGAGTAACCAAAATGGCAAATGAACAGATGATGGAACAGACAAAAGTACGACAGGAGGATATCTCGGTAAAAGTAAACGCTGGAATCAGATTTACCCTTCTAAAAAACAACTTTGTGGCGGCTCTTCAAAAGGACGAGGAAGCGTTGTCGATTCTTCTTGTGCCGACAAACGCCCCGGGGGAGAAGGGCATTACGATCCGGGAGATGGTCGATGAGATTAAGGAGATGATCGGCGCAGGGGATGATGATCCGGAAGTCAATGACATGACAAAACAGCTGGAAGATACGGTAAATTCTGTCGGGAACCAGAACGTTGAAGGCGGTTTTCATCCGATGGAGATCGAAATTTTCCTGCAGCAGGCATTTCTGTATTACCGGTTGGGAAAGAATGAGTCCGGCGGGGATGAGTCCGGAAATTCTGCAAAAACATTGGAATATGCATTCAGCCTGCGCGTGGATACCACGAAAATGCTGAAAAAGATGGATTTCTTCAGTCTCGATGAAATCACATTATCCGTATGGAAGACAGACCGTAAGAAAGTGACGGAGAGCATGAATATGTTTCTGATCGAAGATTTCCTGCAAGAAGAGAAAAATTAGAAAGGAAGGTACAATTTATGGCACAACCACAAAGAATGACATCAAATGCATTGCTGGAGGCGATCGCAAAAGCAGCAGGCAATGCACCCCAGCCAAAGTTTGGACAGACTGCTGCCGTGCTGCTCAATTTAATGAACGGGACGCCACAGACCGGTCCATTCAAGGATATTATCGATGCGGCGGGAGCCGCAGGCGAAGTATCCAATATTTCTGTCCAGAACCAGAGAGGGCTTGTTGTCTCCAAAGACGATTTAAAAAATATCTTAAAATATGTCAATCTGGCAAAATCACTGCCGCTGACAGAAGCAGATGCGGAAATTTATTTAGGATATAAAAGCGACGATCCCTTTTTTGACGAGGAAAAACATAAGTTCTTACTGCCAAAGAGACAGGTGGAATTTGATCTCCCAATTTATAATCATGCAGTGCAGTGGGATGGGCTGGCGGTCGATATCCAGAACATTGGCAATGCGCTTGTGAGTTATTCCATGAGTTTTAAGAATAAGGCAGACAGTACGATCAAGGTGTTGGAGGACCTTAACCAGTATTTGAAAGTCCACGGGTTTATCGCAGACGATACGGGCAAAGATATCGTGGAGGCAGGAACCGAGACCCTTAATCTGTGGAAAAAGGATACCCTGCGCCATCAGCAGACAGTAAAAAATACTTATGATAAGCTGGGTACGTTCAGGAGCGCACTGACCGGAACAATCGATAAGAGTATCCGTGACCGTGGGACTGCTATCCGGGCATTGGACTTGGGTTCCGAGATCGAGAAGCTGCAACAACAAGTTCAAGATCTGAAAGATGACATAGAGCTGTTGCAAAAGGAGTATAACGAAGAGGTCGGTCTTGCATTTACCGGTGCAGGCGGTCTGATTTTCGGTCTGGTTGGGATCTTGTCATGGGCGATTACAGGAGGCATCTTTGGAGACAAGGCGGAGAAAACAAGAAAAGAGAAGAATGCGAAAGAGAATGAATTAGCGCCGCTGGAGAAAAAACTGAAATCACTTGACCAGATTAATGGAAACATAAGCGAATTAGAAACGTCTACAACCGACTTGTCACTCTCGCTGGCATCTGCGGATACGGGGATGCAGCACTTGATCGTAGCATGGGACGGTATTCTGAAAGACATTGACAGTGCGGTCGAACATCTTAATAACATGGATGATCCGGAATATGTCAAACGTGTTGCCGGGCTGACCAGCGAGTTGAAAGACGCCAGAGATTCATGGGATGGCTGTTATAAGATCGCCGAGGAGCTTGTTAAATGCTTTACCGATGCCTATCAAGAAGCGCAGAGAAATAAATAAAAATGGAGAAGAGAGGGAAGAATATGGAATTTGACCGTGCAAAATTTGATGATATTTATGTTCTGATGAATCGTATCGATATGGAACATTATCCGGACACGATGAAAGACCTGTTTTTGTCCGCAGCGAATCTGCGCACCTATGCGGTGCAGATTTATGAGATATTTGCGCAGACGATTTACAGCCGGTTTCCGCCCCTGCTCAGGGATGCCGGGTCATACTCTGATCCGGCGAAGTTTGATGATGTGAAAGAACATATCAGGAAAGTGGGTACGCCGGAGGAGAGACGGGATTATGAAGAGGCGTTGGAGGAGCTGGAGCAGTGTTTTGAGAGAGAAGGGAAGAAGTTCTATGACATTCTGCAGGACATTGCCGGAACCGTGCAGGAAGACAGCGATATCCTTGCGAAAAACTGCAGGCAGGATCTGATTTCCGGTGCCTATTTCTACGGCAAGATAGAAAGTTCCATGAAAATTCGCGGAATCCAGATCGAGGAGAAGGCGGACGTAATCAAAACAGTATATGTGGAACCGATGCAGAAATTAAAGGACAAAATAAAGGCATATGATGCGGAAATCGACAAATATTTAGATCCCCGCAATGCTTTTGACACCTTTATGAAGGCGATGCCGAGTGCAGATGAATTTGCCAGTCTTGTCAAATTTGCCGAGAAAAAGGCGGATGCCAGTGTAGAGGCGATGAAAGCGGCTTATTCCGTTGCCATGAAAGGCATAGAATACATCGGTGGGAAAATCGTGAATATCCAGAAGATGGAGGAACGTCATAAATTGCGGGAAGAATTGGACCAGTTATCCAAAAGCTATGAGCAGCATAAGGCGGATTACGAAAAGGTTGTTGACGAGTATGACAGAGCCAACAGTCTTGTGACATTTATGGATGAAGCAAAATATTTCTCAGATCAGGCAAAACCGTTCCTTGAACATGCCACGGAGGACCTTAATCTGCTGGGGCTGGCGTTGGAGAGTAAGGATGCGGCGGCGTTTCATGAGAGGGTAGTGAAAATGGAGGAGGATTATTTGGTTTTTTGGGACTAGAAAATGGAGTGGGCTGTGGAAGGAAAACGCTGATTCATTCAAACATTTTTCTGAAAAACTTGTACAGCGGTGTATGGAATGATAAAATAAATAAAATACTCTTTGCAGCATGGAGAGCTGCAGGGAGAAAGAAATTGTGGTGACTGGATAGGCAGAAATATTCAGATAATATGTAGGAGACGCTATGGCAAAGACAGTAGGAATCGGGATACAGAGTTTTGGAAAGATTATAGAGAATCATTGTTTTTACGTAGATAAAACATCTTTTATTAAGGAATGGTGGGAAAGTCAGGATGATGTAACACTGATCACCAGACCGAGACGATTCGGGAAGACCCTTAATATGAGTATGTTGGAGCACTTCTTCTCTGTGAAATATGAGGGACGGGGAGAACTGTTTGAGGGTCTTTCTATCTGGCAGGAAGAAAAGTTCCGCGCCCTGCAGGGAACTTATCCGGTCATCAGTCTTTCTTTTGCGAATGTGAAGGAAAGGGATTATGCAACGGCAAGGAGAAAGATTTGTCAGATGCTGGCTGATTTATATACGGATCACTCCTTCCTGCTTGAGAGTGATGCCTTAAGAAATGGGGATAGAGATTTTTTTCAACGTATTTCGGCAGATATGGGGGATGTGGAGGCAACGCTTGCTATTCATAACCTTTCAAAATATCTGACTCTTTACTATGGCAAAAAAGTGATCATCCTTCTGGATGAATATGACACCCCTATGCAGGAGGCTTATGTGGATGGATACTGGGAGGAAATGGCGGCATTTATCAGGAGCATGTTCAATTCCACATTTAAGACGAACACATATCTAGAGAGGGGGATAATGACCGGTATCACCAGAATAAGCAAGGAATCTATTTTTTCTGATCTGAATAATCTAAAGGTAGTGACAACTACATCGGATGAATATGGGATGGCTTTTGGCTTCACAGAGGAGGAAGTGTTTGCTGTCATGGATGAATACGGTTATACAGAAAAGGAAGAAGTAAAAAACTGGTATGATGGTTTTATATTTGGAAGGTGGAAGGACATTTATAATCCATGGTCCATTTTAAATTTTCTGGATACAGGGAAACTGATCACCCACTGGGCAAATACCAGTTCAAACAGTCTCGTGGGCAAACTGATCCGTGAGGGCATTCCGGATGTAAAGATGACTATGGAGGAACTGCTGCATGGGCAGATATTCCATACCGTAATCGACGAACAGATCATATTCAGCCAGTTAGACAGGAAGACAAGCGCAATTTGGAGTCTGCTGTTGGCGAGTGGTTACTTGCGGGTGGAGAATTATGTGTTTTATGAAGAGAGCGGCAGGACAGAATATGACCTTAAACTGACCAATAAGGAAGTGCGTCTGATGTTTGAACAGATGATAGAGGAATGGTTCATGGAGTATACACCTGCTTATAATCTGTTTATCAAGGCGCTTATGCTGGGCGATCTGGATGCCATGAATGAATACATGAACCGTGTTGCCTGTGAGACCTTCAGCTTTTTTGATACCGGGAAACATCCATCGGGGAAATCGGAACCGGAACGGTTCTATCACGGGTTTGTGCTGGGACTCATGGTGGAACTGAAAGACCGCTATGTGATTACGTCCAACCGGGAGAGTGGATTCGGAAGGTATGACATTATGTTGGAGCCGAAAAAGGACGGGCTGGATGCCTTTGTGATTGAATTCAAGGTGCATAATCCCAGAAAAGAAAACAGCCTTGAGGACACAGTACAGGCGGCGCTTACGCAGATTGAGGAGAAGAAATATGTGACAGTCCTGTTACAGAAGGGTATAGCAGAAGAGAAAATCCGGAAGTATGGATTTGCATTTGAAGGGGAAAAGGTATTGATTGGGTAAGTGAGGTCGCAGGAGCGCAAATTCGGGTATTTTGAGTTTCTAAGATCGCTCATATCAGAATAGAAAGGCTATCGCACAAAATAATGATTTCCTTAAATAAAGTTAATAAATTTCTGTTTTATGCCGATATACATACCGATAGTGTAAGTGGATTGAATATGAAGCAAGGATTGCTGTAAACATTGCACGGAGGCAGGAAAAGCAAGGATATGGTCTGTTACTGTGGATTTATGCAGTGGCAGGCCTTTTTGGCATAGGGTGGATGAACCGGCGGAAGAAGTTTTACTTTGTGCTGGGAAGGTGGTGGAAAGGATGGAGATACATCATTTGACCGATGATGAATTGCGGCAGGTACAGATGATCCAGTTAGAGATGCTTAAGGAAGTGGATAGAATCTGTACTCTTCGTGGGATTCATTATAATATCATAGCCGGAACGCTGCTTGGCGCTGTACGTCACCAAGGCTATATTCCGTGGGATGATGATGCAGATGTTGCATTTCTGAGGGATGAGTATGAGAAATTCCGGATTGCCTGTAAGACTGATCTAGACCATGGCAGGTTCTATTTCCAGGATCATAGAAATACAACCGGATACCGCTGGGGATATGGCAAACTGAGAAGGAAAGGAACCGTGTTTCTGCGGGAGCATCAGGAACATATGCCCTATGAACAAGGGATTTTTATTGATATATTTCCATTGGATCCTGTTTCTGATCATAAGACGGTAAGGACATGGCAGAATTTTCATTGTTACTGTATAAGGAAAATGATGTGGGCTCCGGTCGGTAAAATTGTCTCAAAAAGCTGGTTTTTGAGACAATGGTATCGGTTTCTGGATTTTGTCCCGGCAGATATTTTATATAAACATTATAACCGGTATGTGCGTCGTCAGAACAGAAAAAAAACAAAATGGGTTCGTATACTGACTTTTCCGACACCTAATAAAGAATATGGATATTTGCGGAAGTGGTATGAAGACAGTGAAAAAATATTATTTGAAGATGGTATATTCTGGGGAATTAAAGATTATGCTGCCTACCTGACATTCAAATTCGGTGATTATAAGAAGCTGCCGCCGGTAGAAATGCGGAAAGTACATCCGGTGACGGAATTGCGGTGTTTATGAGAAATGCAGATAGGATATCATGGCGGAAAGGTAAGGAAGAGAACGCTCATGAAGAAGGTCATCACATATGGTTCGTTTGATTTGTTTCATGAAGGTCATTACCGGTTATTGCAGCGGGCAAAAGCATTGGGGGATTATCTGATCGTTGGTGTGACCACAGAACATTATGATGAATCGAGGGGGAAAATGAACGTAGTGGATTCCCTGATGGATCGTATTGAAAATGTGAAGAAGACTGGTTTTGCGGATGAAATTATTATAGAAGACCATGTAGGACAGAAAATTGAAGACATTATGAAGTATAAGATAGACATCTTTACCGTTGGTTCAGATTGGACGGGTGTCTTTGATTTTTTGAAAAATTATTGTGAAGTTGTCTATCTGGAGAGGACAAAAGATATCTCCAGCACGATGTTACGCGCCAAAAAATATAATATTATCCGTCTGGGCATCATCGGGACTGGAAGAATTGCAGCACGGATGGTGCCTGAGGTGAAATATGTAAGCGGAATCAATGTCGATGCAGTTTATAATCCGCATATTGAAAGTTCCAGGAGATTTGCAAAACAGTTTGAAATGAATAAGTATACGGACGACCTAGAGGAGTTTTATAGAGAGATAGATGCCGTATATATTGCTTCCCCGCATCAGACACACTATGAGTATATCAGAAGTTCTTTATTGCATCATAAACATGTTTTGTGCGAAAAACCCATGGTCTTGAAGAAAGAACAGGCGGAAGAGGTATTCCGGCTGGCGGAAGAAAATAAAGTGATCTTGATGGAGGCGGTTAAGACAGCGTATTGTCCGGGATTTAACCAGCTATTATCTATTGTGCGAAGCGGCGCAATTGGCAGTGTATGTGATGTGGAAGCATGTTTTACGAAACTGGAAAACCCCTTGAACCGGGAATTATTGGACACGGTTTATGGAGGAAGCTTTACGGAACTGGGGAGTTATACTATCCTGCCGATTATAAAGATTCTGGGGAAAGATTTCCAGGAAGTAGAATTTAAAGTGCAAAAGGCATCCAATGGGGTGGATATTTATACAAAAGCGTATTTTACTTATGAGAAAGCCTTGGCGACTTCCAAGAACGGACTTGGGGTGAAATCGGAAGGACAGCTGATCATCTCGGGTACAAAAGGGTATATTATCGTAGATGCACCATGGTGGAAGACGACGTCTTTTGAGGTACGGTATGAAGACGGCAGCCAGAATGAAAAATACTTTTCCAAATTTCTGTCGGATGGCTTGCGGTATGAAATAGGAGATTTTGTGTCTGGAATCAACGGATTTACAGAAAAAAATTTTAAACTGACTAAGGGGGAGAGCATTGTGCTGGCGGAAATTATGGAGGCGTTTATGGAGCTGAGACAAAAAGATCGCGGTAAATAGGAAAAGAATGATGGCAAGAGGGAACGGATGGAAAACAGGATTGATTCGGCGCAGCTATTGCAGCGTGCAGCAAAACAAAAAATTGCGATATACGGAGCAGGGCATGTGGCGAAAAAATTATTAACGGCTCTTAAATTATATGGTTATGATAAAAACATTCTATGCTTTCTTGTTTCCGACTTGGAACGGAATGGAAAGACAGTGGGAGGGATACCGGTCAAAACGACAGACTGGCTGTTTGAGAATAGGAATGTATTTGTATATGTGGCTGTACATGAATCGTTATGGTGTGAGATCGAAGATACCTTAAAATCCATTGGCGTTTCTCATTATACATGGGTCTATCCCTATTTGTATGAGCTGTTGCTGGGGCTGCCTGTCAAAACAAATATAAAAGTTGATGTAAAAGATATTGTTCAGACTTGTGCGGATGATTATAGATTGGCGATACGTTATGCGGCCATTGGACAGTATTTTGGCAAAAATAAAGTCGGATTCGATCTGTACAAAAGGGCACAGGCATTACACAGCACCCTGGGAACAGCACAGGAACGCCTGACAGCATTCTGCCGGCTGATTGAAAAATGGCAGGAGAATGGATATGATGAGCAAAGCAGGATTGCCATAAATACAGACCATGAAATTATAGATGGATGCCACAGGGTGGCATTGGCGTGCTATTTTAAGCAGAAGCAGATTGTCTGTGACGTTTTTGAAAACCATATCAGTGCGACAGAACTTCACGGTGAAAATGTCATGCTTACTGATAGAATATTGATTACGGCGGGGTTTAACGCCGACGAGATGAAATACCTGGGTGAGATCAACAGGATGATTAAGGACGGGGTATAGGATGGGTCGGAAAAAGGATGGCGTTGTGCCGGTCAGTATTATAATACCGGTATATAATGTCCGGGAATGGATTGATGAATGTATGGAGTCAGTCGTAAATCAGACATTTTCGGATTTTGAGGCAATATTGGTTGATGATGGTTCTACGGATGGCTCTGATGTCAAGTGCCGGGAGTGGATGGAAAAGGACGACCGTATTGTAGTAATTTCCAAACCGAATGAAGGACTTTCCAAAGCCAGGAACGATGGTATAAAAGCGGCTAAAGGCTGCTGTATCATGTTTCTGGATTCAGATGACTGGATTGACAGTCATTGTCTGGAAAAAATGTATACAAAGATGGCAGAGACAGGTGCAGATATTGTGGAATGTGATGTTTACAGATACAACGATCAGACCGGTGAAATCACATACCGCGCCTGCTATGGGAATCTGGGGAGGGATTATACGCTGGAGGAGCGTATGAAATATGGATACACCGCCATATGGAAATGCATGTTCAGAAAGGAGCTTTTCACAGAGCATGAAGTACTATTCCCCGACTGTCATAGTCCGGCAAGGGCTGTATATGCATTGTTATTAGCGTTGAGTAAGCGGATCGAAAGCATCCATGAAGCATTGTATTATTACCGGAGGTTTCGCAGCGGCTCCTTGTCAGAAACGCCCCGTGTCAACCAAGGAGATGAAAACGCAATAGGCATATTGGCAATGGACAATCTCCTGCAGGGATTCGAGCGGTGCGGATTGTATCAGCAATACGAAAAACTGCTCCAGGAGATCGTGAAAGTAAAACTTTCAGATTTACTGGCAGGCATGTTTTATAGAAGGGGAAGGGAAGAATTCCGGCAGCTTACGGAAAAGTATTACTCTTTTCTTGCAAAGCGTTTTCCAAAAGCGCCCGATTATAGATATATTACCTTTGGCGGATACAATTTGAACCGCATTTTATGGCATATGAATCTGCTGCATGATCCGTACTGCCGTTTTAATTTTTCCAGTATGATCGCTTTGATGAATCCTATATATGGCAAGCCGGTATGCAGGCATAAGAACCGTTATAGGGAGATTATGCTGGAAAGAGAACTAGAGAATCAGTTTTGGGATATTTTGCGTGAAGTTGCCCCGGAATATATTTTCATGGACTTGATTGAGGAAAGATTTGATGTGGCTGCATTTTGCGGCGGATATCTGACAAAAAGCGATGCCTTGGATGAAGCCGAATTTATGATGGAAGATGTAAAGATCATTCCAAGGGACGGGAGGATGTGCGGAGAATTGTGGCGGGAAAGCTGCCTTCGGTTTATTGACAGGCTTCAAAGCCAGTATCCGTCAATACAGATAGTTCTCATAAAAAATTATTTAAGCGAAAAGGTCGGGGATCTGTATTCCCAGATCAATTACGATAATCTGGATGAAATCCGCAGGCTGAATACTATTTTGAAAGAATATTACGCCTTCTTTGAAAGCAATTGTAGCAGGATACATGTGGTCGAAGCGTCGGAATGCAGCCATTACTATACGGATAAACAGTATGAATATGGTGCGATTCCTTCCCATCTGAATGAAATAGTGAATGACGATATAGCAAAAAGCATAGAAAAGGTGATCGGTTTATGAGGTCGTTATTAGAGGAACAATATGAAAAATTATTTGAAACATATCACTTTGAGAAACCAATAGATGCCCGCAATGTTAATTTCATTATAAGAAAATCTCTAAGGTCTTTCTTGAAAGACAGCAAAAACCCGGCAATTTATTGTAATGGCGGTCATACCAGGATTCTTATGTCAGACTTCATGTATGAGTTGAAAAACGTAAAATATATTGTGGATAATTATGCAGACAAAACGGTTGATAACGGATTTAAGCTTATTAGGGACGGGGAACTGGAGAATTTAGGAATTGACGCAGTCATTATTTCTTCTTTTAAATTTAAAGATGACATTGCCGAAAACTTAAAAAAGAATCATCCGGGAATCAGATACTTGAATCTGTACGAAAAGCTCTCGGAACATGGGATTGATTTACAATCCGATTATTATTACCATAATCATCCCTATCATCATTATCATACGATCAATACGATCCAAAGGGAAATAAAGGATTTGGCACAGACGGCGGATCTTGAAAAAGCATACCGCCAGCTAATCGAGCACTTTATCCATATTAAGGATTTCCGAACGGCAATCTGCCATGCAAAACGCCTGGAGAAAATCGTGAATGCAGAAGAAAACAGGAATCTGACATCAGACCTGGAGGAACTTTATGAAAATCAGAAGACTGCGATATCTGGTATTTCGGATAACAATGTGTTGATGCTTTGCATTGATGGATTGCGATACCAGGATTTATCGGAACAATATATGCCTAAACTGGCGCAAGAATTTGATCGAAATGCGTTTGTATTTGATAACGCTTACTCGTTTTCCACATCCACATACGAAAGCCTTATACCGGTGTATAGTGAAAATGATGACCTAAGGACGGACTATTATTGTCAGGATGCAGTTTCTGAAGAGAGATGCCGTTTTATCAGAAAAGCGAAGGAACAGAACCGCCGCATATATTTTTATACGGATATGGATACTTATGTAGATGGTAAAGAAATCAGATACAGTGGCATGTTTCAAACGGCGTCGGAGAAAATGTGGAATTTCATTCTGGATGCGCAGGAAGAAAAAAACGGATTGTTCTATATCCATATTTTATATGAAAGCCATTTTTCTTTTTCAAATCCTTATACGGAAGATGAACTGATTTCTGAAGGAACGGCAATGCTGTTTGATTTCCTTCCCCCGAAAGGCGGAAAACTGCGTACAGATTACGAAAAACAGCATAAAGATTCTCTGTGTTATCTGGATGATATTTTGACGCCGATGTTAAACTTACTGGATTGCAGAATGCTGGCATATGCGGATCATGGAAACTTGATTTTAAAACAGACGTGTCATGTAATGGATCTTCAGGAAATAAAGTTTACTTGTGCAGAGGAATGGCTTCGTATTCCCTATGTCATTCGCTCTCCCGAGATGGGGACGGGAAGGAACGGGAAACTTGCTTCCCTCATGTCGTTGAATGACATTGTCATCTGCCTAATGGAGCAAAAGCCGTATATTGTACAGGACAAATCCTTTGTCAAAATTGCCAGATCCGAATTGTATAATCCGGATTTCCGGCATCTGTATAAGAAGATTGGGAAGGAACAATGCCTGTTGGCATTTGAAGCTTTTGTTTTTGAGGCAGGGTATAAACTGCTGATATATGCCAATGGTGTAACCGGACTTTTCCGGACAGGCAGCGATGAAACGTGCAGTGATGATACAGTGTTGAAGGAATTATTTCATAAAATCAAAGATGATATTACGGTATGTGACCTTGAAAGAATAAAGGTAGATTGAAATGAAGAAACTTTTTTTCGTCATAAATTGTTACTCAAAAGGCGGCGGAGCCGAGTCACTGCTCACAGAGATTGTGAATCATCTGAATCCGCAAAAGTACGAAATCGGGATCATGGAAATTATACATGATACGATAAAAACAGAACCTGTGAATAGTAATGTAAAGATATATCCTTATTACGTGAAGGCGGATGACCCGGAGCGGAAGAAAAAGATGTATTTTGTATATCATGAATGGGATAAGGTAATTAATGAGTATATTCCGTTAGATTATGATTTGTATATATCCTTTAATTATTTAAAGCCGAGCTTCCTCCTGCCATCGGATAAAAAAGCAATTGCGTGGATCCATGGAGATGTATACGATCTTGCCCAGACGGATAAAACCGAAGAAAGGGCATTACAGGATGAAGCATTCTGTAAAGCGGACAGGATAGTATCCATCAGTGATATTACGACCCGGTCTTTACTGGATTTATTTCCGAATCATAAGGATAAAATAGAAATTATTCATAATGGAATTGATGTTGAGGGAATAAGGAAAAAAGCAAAAGAATTTACTGAAATTCAATTGCAGCATCCTGCAATATTGTCTGTCGGAAGATTGGAGGAGAACAAGAATCCCTTAAGGTTACTGGATATTTTTGAAAAAGTGTATCATGAAAATGATACGGTACATTTATATTACCTTGGCTATGGAGATCTGGAGGAAGAGGTACAGGGAAGAGCGAAAGAAAAAGGGATCGAAAAGAATGTACATTTGCTTGGATATCATGATAATCCATTTCCGATTATTACACAGTGTGATATAAGCTGTATGTTCTCTCATTCGGAAGGGTTTCCGATGGCGCTATTGGAGAGTGTGGCGCTTGATAAACCATTTGTTTCTTCTATTATTGGGGGGTCAAGGATTCTGGCAAATGAGCAGCGCTGCGGCAAGACGGCGGAGACGGATGAGGAAGCGGCGGCTGCGATATTGAAGCTGCTTCATGCGGATAGACAGCAGATAATAGAAGAATGCCGCCGGTCTGTTGAAAGGTTTGAATTAGGTGCATATATCTGCCGGATTGAAGAACTTTTTGATAAGTTGTTAGAGTCGTAGAAACCGTATCAGAAAAGTTGTTAATTTTATGGGAGAAACAGATGTATGTATAGTGTGAAAGATTTTATGCATCGTATAGAAATGTGTGAGGGGCTGGTTTGCTATGGCACCGGTAAGCGTTTTAGGACATTTGTGGAGTGCTTTCGCGGAACATCGGTATTAGATAAGGTGATGTTCTGCATAGATATCAATGAAAATCTGCAAGGTACGAAGATTAATATAGAGAATCGTGAACTTACAATATTCCCGATTAGTAAACTAGCGGAAATCAAGGGAAAGAATATTGTTTTGATGATCACTAATTTGCGCTATGACGAAGTGGTGATGGATTTGTCCGGGAAAAACCTGCTTCAAAATATAGATTATTATTGCTTTACCCATTTACACGGCATGATTTTAGAAGATAAAGCAATGAGTAAAAAAATTCCGGCGGACTGCAGACTCACCCGGGAAGCTGTTATTCCGAAGGTGATTCATTATTGCTGGTTTGGTCACAATCCAATACCTGATAAATATAAAAAGTGGATGGAAAGCTGGCATAAATACTGTCCCGATTATGAAATAAAAGAGTGGAATGAGGACAATTACGATATCACTAAGAATGCTTATATGTACGAAGCTTATCAGAATCAAAAATGGGGTTTTGTACCGGATTATGCCAGATTGGATATTATCTATGAGCACGGAGGAATCTATTTAGATACAGATGTTGAATTAGTTCAGAATCTGGACGATATGTTATATCAAAAGGGATTTGCCGGGTTTGAACGGGAGAACTCAGTAGCGCTTGGATTGGGATTTGGTGCGGTCAAGGGGTTGCCGATTATAGGAAAGATGCGGGACATGTATAACGACCTGCATTTTGCCAATCAGGATGGAAGTTTAAATATGATAGCGAGTCCGGAGTATCAGACGAATTTGCTTTTGGAAAAAGGCTTAAAACCAAACGGGGAGTATCAGATTGTAGATGATCTGGTTATTTACCCGGAGAAGATGTTCAGCGGTAAGTGCCCTTACACAAGAAGGGTCAGGCTGACGTCCTATACGAAATCAATCCATCAATATGAAGCTTCCTGGACGGATGATGAGTGGAGAAGGCGCAATGAGCAGTTTGAGGCGGAGATGAACGGATAATAGGCGTAATGATAGAAAATATGCTGGGAGAGAGCAGATATGGGAAGAGTGTATAGAAAGCAGGTTATGGATATATTGAACCTCATGGAGAAGATGCATGGAGAAATTCAAAAAGCGGTTCAACATAAAGAAACGCAGCGTGCCAGTCAGTTGATTGCTGAGACGCAGGAATCGGCGATCATACTGGGGAACAGTGTCGAGGAACGTATGGGAGAAGAAACCTGTACGGTTAAGGCAATCGAGGAGTATTGTGAGTTGGCATATCAATTACATACTGCGTTAGAACAAGGACTCAGATCAGATGTTATCCTAGGAAATTTGCATAGCCAGTGCCGGAAGATCCGTCAAAATGCAGAGAAAGAACTGTCGAATCAATATGAAATGGTATTTTTGCCGTATAAGGCGTCTATGTGGGATTCTTTGGAGAGCGTATGGCGGGCGGCAGATGCGGATCCGGATTGTGAAGCTTATGTAATACCGATCCCATACTATGACAAAAATCCCGACAGGACTTTTCGGGATGAACATTATGAAGGGGAAGAATTTCCAGAGGATATTCCTGTTACGCATTATCTGGAATATGATTTTGAAAAAAGACACCCGGATATAATTTTTATCCATAATCCATATGATGATCATAATTTTGTCACAAGCGTACACCCTTATTTCTACACGGCAAGATTAAAAGAGTATGCGGAGAAACTAGTATATATACCATATTATGTTTCGGAGGAGCTTAACCCGGACAGTGAGGCGATCATAGAAGAAAAAGCAGGTCTGTCGTTGACGAACGGGGTTCTTCATTCGGATATGGTTTTTTTACAGTCAGAAAATACAAAAAAATTGTTTGTTAATATATTAGAAAAAAATATACCTGAAATTGACCGCAGCTATTGGGAAAATAAAATATGGGGATTAGGTTCGCCGAAATTAGATCGAGTAAATAGTGTGATACGTGATGACGGCAGGCTTCCGCAGGGCTGGCATGACATGATCTATACGGAATCCGGCACACGCAAAAAAGTGGTCTTCTATAATATCAGCATCGCCGCACTGTTAAGAAATCCTGATATGTTAAATAAAGTTAAGGATGTGCTTATGTTTTTTAAAGGGAATAAAGATGTGACATTATGGTGGAGACCCCATCCGCTGTATGATTCCACACTGGCATCCATGAGACCGGAAATGCTGCTGGAATATCAGCAAATCGTAAATCAATATCAGCAGGAGTCCTGGGGGATTTTTGACAATGGCGTTGACCTGCAATGGGCGATTGCAGAAACAGACGCCTATTATGGGGATAATAGTTCCGTGATACAGTTGTTTAAGGAAGCC
>JAMPGN010000160.1 GCA_023663915.1 Eubacterium sp.
TATCAAATGTTCCAAGTTCCCAGCGCTCACCAATCAAGACTTCAATTTTATCCCCCTTTTTCAACTTATAACCGTTTATAGAAAGTGGATCAGCATCTCTTAAGTTTAATTCGCCTGTAATCCTAATAGGTTTCGTTAGATAATCTACTTTTGCAAGGTAGTCATTGATGACTCCCATGATTTCGTAAAAGCGCACTGCCATAAAACGTTCTTCCGGACTGTTCGCTCGTGTCATTACTTCTGACAAAATACCTTCTAAATTGCTCTTACGTGCTGCTTCTTCGACACTGCTCTTTAATGTATCCATTTTTTTTAAAAGAACATTCATAATCTCCATTGTAGTTGCCATAATTCGTTCCTCCGTCCTATCAAATAATCGCTATTAGTTTTATTTTAACACTTATTGATTATAGAATACAATCTCTATTTTTAAATGTGCCAGATTTAAGGTTGCTTAGCGGTCGAAGCATATTACTTTCTCGTGTCCCTGTTCTGTTTCGTTTCAAGATGCATTGACCAAAAACTTTGTGCTGCAAACTCTGATCACGCAGTTTGAAGTAACTCCCCGATACTGGACTCGGAACAACTCAAACTTCGTATTCGCTTCGATTGACGCTGAAATAGAAGCTCAACTGCCTTTGGCGTCATCCGAAGGGCGGAAAACCTCCTGCATCAATTCATTCACCTTCTCATTCAACCTCGCCATAATCGCAATCACTTCTCCCTCCCCAAACTTTCTGCATTTCTCAAAAGCGTAGAATCCGCCGTAAATGCCATAAGTAAGTATCACATTCGCGACAATGCTGTCCTCATAATCCGGATACATCTTGAAAATTACTTCCCGCAGGCTCTTTTCGATTCGGTAAAGAAGCTGATTCGACCTGCTCCCAGAGAAAAGCGTATGGATCAGATTTTCCTGCGACATATAAGCGCAGAACAATTCCCTGTTAAATTCTCCAGGATCAGTAAAAATACGCTCTGGATGTTCCAGATTCGCAAGGATCTCACTCGCTGTCCGCTCCTCCAGATATTCCGACAAGTCATAGATATCAGTATAATGAGAATAGAATGTCGATTTGTTTATCATGGCTTTTTCGCACAATTCTTTCACCGTAATCTTCTCGATTTCCTTCTTCGCACGCAATTCCAGAAACGCATTGATGATACTATTCTTCGTCTTTACAATCCGTACATCCATTCTGACCACACTCCTAATCTATATTGCGGCTTTATGTCCTAAAATGTCGCCGCATTTTCCGAATGCATCTTTCCCCAAATTTTCGACTATTTT
The DNA here is from genome assembly GCA_023663915.1 of Eubacterium sp. Next base: position 1,292 of record JAMPGN010000160.1, read on the forward strand.
CTGGAAAAGTTGTTTATCCCACTTTCTCGCTCGATTGTCGGTAGCGAATCATTCTGCCTTTTATTATAATCAGAAAAACAACTAATGTCTATTATTTCCAAGATGCTGAAATTGGATATAGTATAAATTTAAATCTCTTGCATCTGCACGAAAAAGAAAGGACGGCATACCAACATGGATTTTTACGGATTTTACACGGGAACAGAATTTCACGCTTACGAGTACTTAGGAGCGCACCTTGCCGACACTGGCACGACATTCCGCACCTTCGCGCCCAATGCGGAAAGAATATCGGTGATAGGTGACTTTAACGGCTGGCAAGAAACGCCTATGGAGAAAGTGTACGATGGCAACTTTTGGGAATGCCGCATCGAAAACGCCGTGCAAGGCATGAAGTACAAATACCGTATTTACGGCAAGACGGGCAGATACCTAGACCACTGCGACCCGTATGCCTTTTATTCCGATCTGCGTCCACAGACGGCATCTATTATTTATCCGCTTGCAGACAATTCCGTCCATCGGAAGACTCCTTACAGACAGTCGGCGGACACAATTCGCCAACCTTTAAACATCTATGAAATTCACGCGGGATCTTGGAAAAAACCAAACGATACAGCCGACAGTTGGTACACCTATCGGGAATTAGCCGACCTGCTGATTCCCTACCTTATCCAGAACGGATACAACTTCGTGGAGATCATGCCGCTTAGCGAATACCCATGCGACGAATCGTGGGGCTACCAGTCAACAGGCTTTTTCAGTCCTACCGCCCGCTATGGCACGCCGGACGATCTGAGGTATCTGATTGATACGTGCCACGCGGCAAAGATCGGCGTGCTCCTAGACTTTGTTCCCGTTCATTTTGCACTGAATGATTATGCCTTGCTTCAATATGATGGCACACCGCTCTATGAATATCCCCACAGCGATGTGGGCGTGAACGAATGGGGAAGCTGCAACTTTATACATTCGAGGGGTGAAGTGCGGAGTTTTCTCCAATCATCCGCCTGTTATTGGCTGACGGAATTTCATTTTGACGGGCTTCGGATCGATGCCGTAAGCAATCTGATCTACTGGCAGGGCAATCCAGAACGCGGCGAAAATAAGCAGGCAATTCAATTCATACAGACGATGAACCAAGGCTTAAAAGAGCGGTTCCCCAATGCCCTTCTGATCGCAGAAGACAGCTCGACTTACAAAGGCGTAACGGACAGAATCGAAAATGGCGGACTTGGATTCGATTACAAATGGGATCTTGGCTGGATGAACGATACACTGAGTTTCCTGCAGTCCGCACCTGACATGCGTGCGCTTCATTACCACAAACTGACCTTTTCCATGCTCTATTTTTACAATGAAAAATATCTTCTGCCCCTATCGCATGATGAAGTCGTGCACGGTAAAGCAACAATCGTCCAGAAAATGAACAGCACCTACGAAGAGAAATTTGCGCAGGCACGCGCCCTCTACATGTACATGTACGCCCATCCCGGCAAAAAATTAAACTTCATGGGAAACGAAATCGGTCACATGCGGGAATGGGATGAAAAACGACAACAGGATTAGGATCTGCTGACCTATCCGGCTCATGACGCTTTTCACCGCTTTATGATGGATTTGAACGATATCTATCAAAAAAATCCCGCCCTATATGAGAATGATTATGAACGCAAAGGCTTTGAGTGGGTGGACTGCAGGAGTGAAAAACTCGTGGTTTATTCCTTTGTACGGAAGGCAAAAGAGCAAAAAATACTTGCGGTGTTTAACTTTTCTGATCGGGATATTTTGAAGTATAAAATACAAATACGTGGTGCACAAAAAGCGGTACTGCTCTTAAACAGTGATTGGGAATATTATGGCGGGACAACTCCCCGTGTGGAACAAAGCATCTTGCTTCGGCAGGCTGTTATGAAAATAGATATCAGGCGGTTTTCGGCGTTGTTTTTTGAAATAGAAAAATGAGCTACGCTCGTTTGAAAGCTCGGTTTCCCGAATACGGGAAACCGCTTTCAAAAATCATTTTCGGGGTTCTATCCAGAAACTGCCTGTATGTTCCTTTAACTGCATAATGACTTTATATGTTCCCGAAGAATTGATATGAACCTCAAAACTTTCTGTTTGGATATCACTTTCATGAAAAATTTCTTCCCCATCACTGCTTATGATTTCCATATCCAATTTTCCACTCTCTGTCACACAAATAATGTCTAATATCATTGGATTTGATATTTCAATGTCAAAGGAAAGATTTTGGGCAGTTGTATTTTCATTTTCTCTGCCTATACGATCGGGCCAGTTATCCTCAACAACAGATCCTATATCCGGTAATTCATTTTCCATTTGCTGTAATTCGTTTTCCACCGTATTTTCAGTCCCTACATCAGTCTTTGAAGAAACTATATTTTGTGAGGAACAGCCTGCAAATAAAAAACAATAACTCCATGCAAACAATATAATCAATATTCTTTTCATAGTCTGCCTCCATATAATATAAAGATTTTTCATTTACTTAAACGATCTTGCATGAAAAAAGTCTTCATAAAATGGATATATTTTTCAACTTCAACAAATATAAATGGTTGAAAATATCTGCGGATACGAATATACTATAGATAAATTGACAAACGTATGATCGATTATTATCAAAAAGCCGACCAAAATAAAGATAATTCAAGGTGAGCTCCATGAAAAACTCCGAAATCCTAACAAATTTCCTCCAATTTAAGGAAAACCATATTGTCAGTACAAACGAAACTGTAACGCTGTATCATGGTTCAAAATCTGGAATCCATGGTGCCATTGCGCCTATAAGCCGGGAGCATTGTGATTTCGGAAAAGGTTTTTACATGGGAACTGATCGGACTCAACCGCTTACTTTAATCTGCAATTATCCGAATGCCAAAATATATACATTAAGTATGAATCTCTCGGATCTCAAAATTCTCGATATAGATATCGGGATAGATTGGGCGTTGTTAATTGCATATCATCGCGGCAAGATGGAGTTCATGAAATATTCTGCCTTCTATAATCGTCTTTCAAATTTAAACAAAAACTGTGACATGATTATCGGGTATATTGCCAACGATAGAATGTTTGTCATACTAGATCGCTTTTTCAATGGAGAAATTACCGATCTCGCACTTATCAACAGCCTATCAGCGTTAAAACTCGGCAAACAATATGTGGCTTTAACACAAAAAGCCTGCAACAAGATAAAAATCCTTGATAAACAAGAATTAACAGAAACCGAGCGTGAGAAATTAAGACACGAAAGTCAGACAAACCGTTCCAAAGGCATTGCAATGGCAGAGGAAATCTGTCGAAAATATCGTCGTGACGGTCAATTTTTTGATGAAATTCTAAAGGCAGGTGAATAAAATGGCAAATCTGACCCTTCAAAAACGCCAACTTTGCGATATACAAGGACGCTTGTTTGAACTTGCGCTCAAAACCGGACTAGACTGTCCGGCATTTATCGAATCTTTTATGAACAGCCATGCAGCAGCAGCCCTTGATGACGTCTACGACCGCTTACAATGGGCGGGCGAAGAATATATTCTCGAAGAATTAGACGAGGAAGTCAACGGGCTTAAGAAAGCCGGAACAACTTATTCCAACGAAGTCATGTACTGGGCGGGTTACACTTACCGCTACTGGCATTACTATACAAACGAATACAGCCATGAAATATATCAAATCGCCAACGCCGCAACAATAAACGAGTGCTGGCTTGGTTTCCACACCCTTGATGTGGAAATGGCGATTGACAATTTCAAAGAGATTTCTGCGCAAAGCCATCACCCAATCGGCATATAAGTCTCCAGATACTGTGCAATCTTCCTCATATATTCTGCATATTCGGCATTATCGTTCTGCAGTCCGTGTCCGGAATGTTCGCACACAATATAATCATGCGGAACGTGGTTCTGTTCCAACGCCTCAGCCAAACGTTTTGAACCGGCAAAAGGCTGGACTTTATCATACATGCCGTATGCGCAGAGTGTCGGAACAGTATTTTCATCGACCCACAAAAGAGCGGAAACATCTTTGACCGCCTTATCATATTCCGGCGTCCCGAACATCGCGGCAGTAAGGGCTTTGCCTGACATGACGCCAAACAGCCCGGCGGCTGCTTCATAGTTCTGGTCAAAACCGTAAGAACTCCAATCTTCGGGATAGAAACACGATGGACCTACCGCTTCAAAAACCATTTTTACCGGAACAGGCGACGAATCTGCATCGCGGTAAGCATACAGGAGCGCAAGGCATCCACCTGCTGATCCGCCCGCAATCGCCATCTCATCAATGGGATATCCCAACTTTTGCGCCTCTGCGACCACAACAGGCATACTCTGCTTAATGTCCATCGACTGCGTATATATATTCGCTTCGGGATTCTCTTCGCTAAAAAGCGTATAATTGATGCCTGCTGCCACATAACCCTTTGAGCAGATCCATTCCAGTATCGCGGTATCATCAGACTTATCGCCCAGCGTAAACCCACCCGCATGTAAATAAACCACAAGACCATAATTTCCCCGTGTATTATCAGCAGGAACATACAGATCAAATTTGTTCGATTCCTTTTCCCCATAAGGGATATCCATATATTTCAATCCGATAGAATCATTCCAGTCAACCGTAAACTCTTTTGCCAACGGATTATATGTCATTTTAAAAATTGCCGACGCAATAAATGTGAAGATAAATACCCCGACATAAATCAGCCCCCAGAGCAGCCTATGCTTCCCTTTCTCTTTACCATCTTTACGCGAAGAACTTTTCATAGAAAATTACCCCCAAACATAGTACCGCCCATCAAAAGATTTAAAACCGCCCTCACTGCAAGCCGTCCGAGAACTGCCGCCATGACCATGACTATGAGCAGGACAATTATTCGTTTTTGTATCAATGACATTGTTATTCCTCCAATCTTCTCTGCCTCTTTGACAGGATAGCCCAACTGTCATATAATATTGATGAAACATTTGTGTTGTCGATACAAATATATCTGCAACTTTTTTGCATGTCAATAGGAGAATAGAAAATGAAACAAACTCCACGAAAAGTATCACCGATGAGCAATGAAGCAAGAAACTCCTATGTGATGCAGCATATAACTGACGCACTTCTTGAACTGCTTCACCATAAACCAATCCAGCGAATTACCATCAGCGAATTATGCGATCTCGCTGATGTTGGAAGAGTCTCTTTTTACCGCAATTATGAAAGTAAGGAAGACATTTTGAAAACATATGTTACTCAGATTTTTCAAGAATGGGTAGAAGAATATGAGCAGAATAACGGTATGCCGTTAAACGAATTAGTTCGATCGATTTTCACGCACTTTGAAAACCACATTGGCTTTTACAGAATGTTAAACGATCAAAAGCTCATTTATCTGTTGAAGGATGTTATTGTCGGACTTTTCGGGGCAAAAGCGGATTCCTCCAAGAATGAAGCCTATGCAAAAACATTCTTTGTCTACAGTCTTTACGGCTGGATCGAGGTCTGGTTCCAAAGAGGAATGCAGGAATCTGCGGAAGAACTGGCAGAGCTTTTTAAAACACAAGGGCTTTAACCGCCCCATGTCACCCAGATCAAAACACTGCTTTCTCAAATCCAAAATCCACAGAGAATGCACTCTGTGCATTCTTTTAGACATAACTTAGCGATACTTCCTGCATCTCTCAAATCCACAGAGAATGCACCCCGTGCATTCTCTTAGACATGACTTAGTTATACTTAGGCGGCGTATTCTGCCGCCCTAGTATAACTTCATGTCTTTTTTTCAGCAGGTCGCCCCACCCTTCAAATGCATTTTCGCATTGATAATCTCATCTTTGTGCTTTAGAATTTCATCCGACAAAAGTTGCTCCTGAACATTCTCAAATCCGATCCTGTTGATCGTATCCGCAAACCGCTCACCCGTCTTGCCCTGCTCGCGGAAAAGCAGAATCGCTTTTTCCAGAACGGAAAGCACTTCCTCTTCACTCAGGAAAATCTTGTCAAGTTTCTGTCCGTGCGCAACTCTCTTGCCCCAGCGCCCGCCGATGTAAACACGATATCCGTACACGCTCTCTTCCGCCGCCTTAAACGGACATTTCCCTACACAGCGTCCGCAGTTGTTGCACTGGTCAGGGTCGATCACCAACTTGCCATCCACTACTTGGGATGCACCCACAGGACACGCCAGCGAAACCTGACATTTGCCACATCCACGGCATTTCTCCAAGTCGATCGCCGGAACTCTCTGCCCCACGATGCCGAAATCATTCAGATCCGGCTTCACGCAGTTATTCGGGCAGCCGCCTACCGCAATCTTGAATTTATGCGGCAGTTTCACATCTGCATACCCATGGAAAAATCTCTCATGTATTTTCTCGGACAAACCGTAGGAATCCAGCAATCCGTACTGGCATGTCGTTCCTTTACATGCCACTACTGGACGTACTTTAGAACCTGTTCCGCCCGTTTCCAGACCTTCTTCCGCCAGAAAAGCTCGCAACTCTTCAATCTTATCAAAAGGCACGCCCACAATCTCCAACGTCAACCGAGTCGTCATGACCACGTCACCGTTTCCAAACTTCTCCGCTGCCTCTGCAATCTTCTTGTGCTCCGCCGTAGTAATCTTGCCGTTTCTAGTAATCACACGCACATTGAAATTATCGGTTCCTTTATTGTGCAGACAGCCAAGTGCTTTTACGCGGGTAATCTCCTCCGCCGGAATCGTCACCACACCGGGCGTCGCCGCTACTTTTACCTCATTAAAGAAGGACGCGCCTTCCAAAACTTTCGTGTTCGTGTAACCATAGCGTTTGAGCCGGTTCTGCAATAAATATCCTCTCTTGCCTTTCGCACAGACAAGCAACAGCTTTTCATCCTTGGAAAGCCCTGGGACTTCCTCTTTTACCTTCAAAAGATCCACATACGTTGCGCCAGGAATGCTCGGACCCGCGGGATTCACGTCTATGATACGGTATTCATCCGCCGCACCCGCCAGATATTCCGCGGGAGTAAAACTGTCCATATCCCCATTAATCTTATTCAAAAGCATATGTACCGCCTGCACAAAAGGATGGATCGCCGTGGAGAACGGCGGTGCATAAGCCAAATCCAGACAAGTCATCTGCTCCAACGTTGCCCCGAACGTTACCGCCATCACACCGATGTCCGTCACCTTGTCCACCGCGCCGGGACCAAGTACCTGAACACCCAATAATTTATGTGTATCTGCATCCGCTACCAGTTTGATGGCAAACCATGCACTGTCCGGATAATAATGCGCCTTATCGTCGGTCACTGCCAGTACGCAGATCGGATTGTAACCCGCCGCCTTCGCCTGCTCCTCGGAAAGACCCGTCCTGCCGCCTGATAAGCCGGGAAGTTTCACCACGCCGGTTCCTAGTACGCCCGGATAAGCCACATCTCTACCGCCCAACGCAAGCGCGAGGGTACGTCCTTCCATGTTGGCAGAAGACCCCATGGGCGACCACTGTCTTTCTCCTGTCAGGCGATTCTTCACCATAGCGCAGTCACCTGCCGCATAAACGTCCGTCACATTCGTAGCCATTTTATCATCTACCAGAATCGTGCCCTTCAACATTTCAATGCCCGTATCCTGTAAAAATGCCGTGTTCGGACGGATACCGATGGAAAGAATCACCACATCAGCCGCAAGCAGTCCTTTGTCAGTCTGCACACCTTCCGCACGCTCTTCTCCCGTCACTCCTTCCAATTTCGTGGCAGTCATGACCTTGATGCCCTTTTTCGCTAAATGGCGCACCGCATAATCTGACATTTCCACGTCAAAGCCCGGCATGATCTGAGGCGCCATATCGATCACCGTCACCGACAAACCTTTTTCCCGCAAATTCTCAGCCACTTCTAGACCGATGAAGCCACCGCCTACTACCACGGCACGCTTCACGCCATCTCTAGCAATATAATCCCGCGTCTCAATCGCATCGTCCGGCGAGCGCATCACGAAAACGCCCGGAAGATTTAACCCCGGAAGAGGCGGAACGACCGGTGACGCGCCGACCGCCACGATACAGGCATCATACTCATAGATTTCTTCCGCTCCTGTGCGGATATTCTTCGCCACAGCCTTTTTTGCCGCCGTGTCAAGCGACACGACCTCCCTCTGCGGATACACCATCGCCCCGGTCAACGCGCTGTATCTCTCCGGCGTATTCACGATTAAGTCTTCCTTCTCCGGAATCACGCCGCCCACATAGTAGGGCAGTCCGCATCCGGCATAGGAAATGTCCTTGCCCTTGGTGACGATCGTCACTTCTGCTTCGGGATTCACCCGCTTAAATTTCGCCGCTGCCTTCGTTCCGGCAGCCACACCGCCAATCACTAATAGCCTCATATGTTACCTCCTCGTTTGTATTATTTTGTAACCCTCTGAATTTTTCATATTAATATCATGCCATATTAGAGGGGAAAAAGCAATTACACTTCATTTGCTGCTACATGCATAAATCTTCTGATTACCATTTAAACATCTACTCTATCTCTCAATCGATATACTCTTGTTTTATTTGTTCCCAGTGCCTCAATGTTATCCATCTCAGAAAGCACAGCTCTAGTCCTTGCCACACTTAAATTAAGCATTTTTGCTATATCACTTGTTTTTGCTAGTTCATATTCTTGCAAGTATGCACTAATTTTCTCTTTATGCTTAAGTGTTTTATTATCATATTTCTTATCGCTTGTTTTTATCGCTTGTTTTTTATCGCTTGTTTTTATCGCTTGTTTTT
>JAMPGN010000161.1 GCA_023663915.1 Eubacterium sp.
GATTCGGGCTTTTCGGGACATCCATGTCCCGAAATTGCTATTTTACAGACGGAATGCTAAGAAAATCTCAATCTCCTTCACAGGACAACTGCGTGAACTTTTTATGCAATCTGTCAGCCAAAGTTTATTGAAAGTGCTTTTGACACTTGAATCGTTATAGGAAATTTCTATGCTTATTTCGAGTTCGCGACGAGTTTTCCGAGATGCAAAGCATCTCTTAGGAATACTCATAATCTCGCAAACGAGCCTGTTCGTTTTTTTAGTTGAATTTACCCGGTAAATCTGATAGAATATACATTGGTTTTTTATGTTGCATGATGAGGGGACTTTTTGAATTTTGCAAAGTAATTGCGTATCCGGTACGTCAGGTATCCGATACACGGAAATGAGGAAGTCATGGGTGTTGTACAGAAAGTGTTTGGAACACACAGTGAAAGAGAAATAAAGCGTATCGAAGGATTAGTCAATAAGATTGAGGGCATGCGTCCTGCTATGATGGAATTGTCGGACGATCAGCTACGCGATAAAACAAAAGAGTACAAGAAAAGACTGACAGAAGGGGAGACTTTGGATGACTTATTACCGGAAGCATATGCCACGGTAAGGGAAGCCGCAAGAAGAATCTTAAATACAGAACATTACAGAGTACAGTTGATCGGCGGCATTATTCTGCATCAAGGGCGTATCGCTGAGATGAAGACAGGTGAAGGTAAAACGCAGACATGCCTTCTGCCTGCTTATTTGAATGCATTGGAAGGCAGGGGCGTGCATGTTGTCACGGTCAATGATTATCTGGCGAAGCGTGACGCGGAATGGATGGGACAGGTACATGAATTTCTTGGATTAAAGGTCGGTGTTGTATTAAATGACATGAAGTCTGACGAGCGCCGGGAAGCGTATAACTGTGATATCACCTATGTGACTAATAATGAGCTGGGTTTCGATTACTTGCGTGACAATATGGTCATCTACAAAGAACAGCTTGTACTGAGGGAACTGCATTACGCCATTATCGACGAGGTGGATTCGGTGCTGATTGACGAGGCGCGTACCCCACTCATTATTTCCGGGCAGAGCGGTAAGTCCACGAAATTGTATGAGGCGTGTGATATTCTTGCCAGGCAGTTGACCCGTGGCGAGGACATGGAAGAGTTGACAAAGATGGACGCGATCATGGGCGTGGAGCGCGAGGAGACGGGCGACTTTATTGTCAATGAAAAAGACAAGGTCGTGAATCTGACGGCGCAGGGTGTTAGTAAGGTGGAACGCTTCTTCCAGATCGAGAATCTTGCCGATCCGGAGAATCTTGAGATTCAGCATAACATTATTCTGGCTTTGCGTGCGCACAATCTGATGTTCCGCGATCAGGATTATGTGGTCAAGGACGATCAGGTTTTGATTGTAGATGAATTTACCGGACGTATTATGCCGGGACGTCGTTATTCGGATGGTTTGCATCAGGCGATCGAGGCGAAAGAGCATGTGAAAGTAAAACGTGAGAGTAAGACGCTTGCCACGATCACGTTTCAGAATTTCTTTAATAAATTTGAGAAGAAAGCCGGTATGACAGGTACGGCGCTCACGGAGGAGAAAGAGTTCCGTGATATTTATGGTATGGACGTGGTTGAGATCCCGACCAATAAGCCGATAGCGCGTACCGATCACCAGGATGCCGTATACAAGACGAGAAAGGAGAAACTGCGAGCAATCGTATCGGCGGTAAAAGAAGCTCATGGCAAAGGACAGCCGGTGCTTGTCGGCACGATCAATATCGATGCTTCGGAAGAGCTGAGCGGTCTTTTGAAAAAGAACGGTATCGAGCACAAAGTTCTGAATGCGAAGTTTCATGAGATGGAAGCAGAGATTGTTGCCGATGCGGGTATCCACGGGGCGGTGACGATCGCTACCAACATGGCGGGCCGTGGTACGGATATCAAGCTGGACGAGGAGGCGAGAGCTGCCGGCGGTCTGATGATTGTCGGTACGGAACGCCATGAGTCCAGGCGTATTGACAATCAGCTCCGGGGACGGAGCGGTCGTCAGGGAGATCCGGGTGAGTCGAAATTTTATATTTCCTTGGAAGACGATCTGATGAGGCTCTTCGGTTCTGACAGAATGATTTCAATGTTCAATGCGCTTGGCATTCCGGAAGGACAGGAGATCGAGCATAAGGCGCTGACCAAAGCGATCGAGACGGCGCAGAAGAAGATCGAGAACAATAACTTTGGTATCCGAAAGAACCTGCTGGAATACGATCAGGTCATGAACGAACAGAGGGAGATCATCTACGAGGAGAGAAGACGCGTGTTAAATGGCGAGAGTATGCGCGACGCGATCTACAAGATGATTACCGATATTACGGAGAACTGTGTGGATATCTGTATCGGTGACGATACGGATTTCGAGGATTGGGATTACAATGAACTGAATACGCTGCTCCTGCCGACGGTTCCGTTACAGCCGCTTAAGGCAAGCCGTGTATTGAAACCGAAGAAAAACAGCTTGAAACAGCAGTTGAAAGAGGAGGCTGTGAAACTCTACGAGAGCAAAGAGGCAGAGTTCCCAGAACCGGAGGCAATTCGTGAGATCGAGCGTGTGATTTTACTCAAGGTCATCGACCGGAAATGGATGGACCACATCGATGACATGGACCAGTTGCGCCAAGGAGCCGGATTACAGGCTTACGGACAGCGCGATCCGCTTGTGGAGTACAAGTTGAACGGCTATGAAATGTTCGACGAGATGACCCAGAATATTAAGGAAGAGACCGTGCGCCTCCTGTTCCATGTCCGTATCGAACAGAAAGTGGAGAGAGAACAGGTTGCCAAGGTGACGGGTACGAACAAGGACGACACGCTCCAGAAGGGTCCCGTGAAACGTATGGAGGCCAAGATATATCCGAACGATCCGTGTCCGTGTGGATCTGGGAAAAAGTATAAGCAGTGCTGCGGAAGAAGATAATACCGATTGCAGTGCATATTTTCCGCATTGATTTGAGATTTTGCAGAGCGGAATCATGGAGATTCGTATAACATTATAAATCAGAAAAGGTGGTGACGTTAAGTGGTAGAACTGGATAATATGAAGTCCGAGCTTTTAGCTTACGAAAGTCCCTTAGCGGAAGTGAGGGATTCACTTTGACTTAGAAAATAAGTCGAAGCGAATAGAAGAATTAGAGATGGAAATGCAGGCGCCGGATTTCTGGGACGATCCGGAGAAATCGAATCAGAAGATGCGGGAATCCAAGAGTCTGAAAGACATTGTCGATACGATGAACGCATTGAGCGGTCAGTATGACGACATTTTGACGCTGATCGAGATGGGATATGAGGACAATGATCCGGAGATCATACCGGATATCGAGGAGGAGCTTAAGGAATTTAAAGAGAAATTCGAGGATATCCGAATCAGTACGCTCCTGTCTGGTGAGTATGATCGGAACAATGCGATTCTCAAACTGAATGCGGGCGCGGGTGGCACGGAGAGCTGTGACTGGTGCAGTATGCTTTACCGCATGTATACGCGGTGGGCGGAGCGAAAGGGCTTTGCAGTCGATGTCATCGATTATCTGGACGGAGACGAGGCTGGTATCAAATCGGTGACGTTCCAGATCAACGGCGAGAATGCCTATGGCTATCTGAAATCGGAGAAGGGCGTGCACAGGCTGGTGCGCATCTCGCCTTTTAATGCACAGGGCAAAAGACAGACATCTTTCGTGTCATTGGATGTGATGCCCGATATCGAGGAAAATGTGGATGTGGAGGTCAGGGACGAGGATATTCGCATAGACACTTACCGAAGTAGCGGCGCGGGCGGCCAGCATATCAACAAGACTTCGTCGGCAATCCGAATCACACATTTCCCGACGGGAATCGTGGTGACATGCCAGAACGAGCGTTCGCAGTTCCAGAATAAAGACAAGGCAATGCAGATGTTGAAGGCGAAGTTGTATCTGCTCAAGCAGGAGGAAAACGCGGAGAAGCTGTCGGGTATCCGGGGCGATGTGAAGGAGATCGGATGGGGCAACCAGATTCGTTCTTATGTGATGCAGCCCTACACCATGGTGAAAGATCACAGGACGGAGGAAGAGTCTGGCAATGTCAATGCGGTTTTAGATGGCGCGCTCGATCCTTTTATCAACGCGTATCTTCGTTGGATTCATGCATAGTAGAATCAAGGAATAGCAGAAATAATGATAAGAATGATTTATGGATAGTAATGATTCGTATGAGCTGCATGAGGCAGCCGCGAATAACATGAATCAGAAGATAACCCGAGTGAGGATGAAAAGTTCTGCCCGGGTTTTTCTATAATGGTTTGGGTGTCAAAAGTTCTATCGTATTAAGTTGTGCAATCTGCCAGCCGAAGTTTATCGAAATGGCTTTTGACCCTAACATCATCATAACAAAGAAAAGCGAATGCACTGATCTCTGCCAAAGAAAGAGCAAAAGAAATGAGGGAATCATGGACGGTCGTGAAACAGCAGGAAAATTGAGAGACAATATGAATCAGTTTTTTATAGGAAAAGAGGACGTGACGGAGAATCTGCTGATCTGCCTGCTTGCGGGAGGACATGTGCTCTTAGAGGATGTACCTGGGGTAGGTAAGACGACGCTTGCGCTCATTCTTGCGAAAAGTACGGGATGCAGTTTCGGGCGGATACAGTTCACGCCGGACACTTTGCCGGGAGATGTGGCGGGGGTATCCGTCTATCATATGAATACGGACGAGTTTGTCTATCAGGCGGGAGCGGTGATGAACCAGGTGCTTTTGGCGGATGAGATCAACCGGACTTCCCCGAAGACACAGTCGAGTTTGTTGGAGGCGATGGCGGAAGGGCAGGTCACGGTGGACGGGGTTGTACATGAGCTGCCAAAGCCGTTTCTCGTCGTGGCGACACAGAATCCCATAGAGTTTATCGGGACTTACCCTTTGCCGGAGGCGCAGATGGATCGTTTTATGATGCGGCTGTCCATCGGATATCCGGACAGGGAGCAGGAAATTAAGATGGCGGCGCAGTTTCTTCAGGGGAAGACATCGGATCAGGTTCAGGCGGTCTGCCGGGCGGAGGATGTTGTCGCCATGCAGAAAGAGGTATCCGAAGTGACCGTGAAAGAGTCGGTGTTGGGATATATGGAGGACATTGTATGCCTTACCAGACAGGAGGAATGTTTCGTGATCGGGGCAAGTCCGAGGGCAATGCTGGCGATGGTGCGCGCTTCGCAGGCGAGGGCTTTTCTGCAGGAGCGGGACTATGTGAAGCCGGACGATGTAAAGGCGGTGGCGATGCAGGCGCTCGGCCACCGGCTGACTTTATCTTCTGAGGCAAAAATCCGCAGGGAAGATAAGGATAAAATATTAAAAAGCTTAATTGTGAAGGCTAAGATTCCTGTCTGAGTAAAGATTTTTGCCCATATCGTACAAGTGTTTATTCTTTGCGAACGCCCCTCAAAGAGAAGGTGAGGATTATCATGAAGATGCGCAGATGGATTTTATTGGATTTGTGGGTGCTGTCATTGGCGGGGATCAGCCTTTACGGAGGCGCTGTCAGCTATGGCATCTTTTTTGGCGTGACCCTGATTCCGGTGATTTCCCTGGTCTATCTGGCGGCGGTCTACTTCAATCTCAAGATACTCCAGCAGATTGAGGGCAGAAATATGGTGTGTGGGCAGGCGGTGCCGTATTTATTTATTTTGCAGAATGAAAGCTTCTGCGTGTTTGCCGGAGTGAGCGTGGGGATGTTTTCTTCTTTTTCCTATGTGGAAGAGTTACCGGGCAATACGGAGTATGAGCTTTTACCCAAGGATAAGAAAACGTTTGAGACGAAACTGACCTGCCGATACCGGGGCGAATACGAAGTGGGAGTAAAGGAGATTATTATGACGGATTTCCTAAAACTCTTCAGGATACGCTACCGGATTCCCCATGCAGTCAAGGTTCAGGTACTGCCTAAGACAACGCGCGTGACCAGATTAAACAGCATCGATGACCTCACTGCCTTTGTGCAGAGGGAATCATCAAGGGAGCGCACGGAGCCGGATGTTGTCGTGAGGGATTATGTGACGGGCGATGCGTTTAAGCAGATTCATTGGAAGGCGACGGCAAGAGAGCGGAAGTTGAAGGTGAGAAACCGTATCGGCGAGGAAAAGCAGGGGATTTCCCTCATGTGGGATACGAGACGTTACAGCAGGGATCAGCGTGAATATCTCCCGATCGAAGATAAAATTCTGGAAACCGTGGTGGCGCTGGGGCTTTTTCTTGCTGATAAGAACATTTCTTTTTCGGCATATTACGGGCAAAAAAATATTGTCACGACTCAGGTGAGGGGAATTAGGGATTTCGACGGGTTCTACCGGAGCGTGTCGGAGATTGTGTTTGACCGGGATGAAGATTTCTGTGAGACATTGGAGGAACTTGCGGCGAAAGGGAGCTTCTATGACAGCAGGATCGTTTTCTGCGTCCTGCACAAGATTGACGACTGGGTCATGAAGATTGCGAAAGAACTTGATAGGGCGGGGACATTGACGGTTTTCTATGTCGTCACGGATGAAAACATAGACCGGTATCTGAAACTTGCCACAGGGAGAAGCAAGGTGATCGCGGTACCGCTTACTGCGAAACTGGAAGGAATATTGTGATGGGCGTACTGTCTCGTTTGGATGATAAGAATATCTGGCGCATGATCAATACGGCGCTTATCGTCTGCATCGGTTTGTCCTGCGCAAAAAACCTGCTAGGCATTTCCGGAGCAGGGGCGGGAGAGACTTTCACGGCTGGAATCATGATTTTCATCATAACTCTGATGGATCGCGCCACGCTGCGCGGGCGGCTTTTCGGGCTGGTGGTCATCGGTGCGCTTTTATCAGGCGCAGGCGTGGTGATCGGGCTTGGGGAGAGCCTGCGGTTTTTGGAGTCTTACCTGGGATGGCTGACCGGTCTGTCGGCATGGGAGGCGGAGTGGGTCGTGGGCTATGAGACGATGCAGACGATCGTGCTTGTGCTTGCCGGCTACTTGCTTGAACTTGTGATGGAAAAAAATTTCAGGCTCAAAGCGGTCGGCGGCGCGGCTCTCATTGCATGGCTGTTGTACGCGCTTTTTGCAGAAAAAGAGATGTCGAAGCCGGGCGTGGCTTTTATGATCTGCTACATTCTGTTAATCTATGCGGAGGGGACGCAGAGGGGATGGCAGAAAGAGCGTGGCAGGAGCATTCAGGCGTATATGGTGTGGATCGCGCCTTTTGTCGCGGTCTATTTTGTATTTATGATGTTCTGCGCTGTGCCCGATGAGCCTTACGACTGGAAATTTGTCAAGAATGTTTATGAACGTCTTGAGGAATCTTTCCGCAAGGTATCACAGAGCATCTTAAGGGGAAAAGGTGAGGATTATGATCTGAGTCTGAGCGGTTTTTCTGAGAGGGGCGATATCGGCAGCGATACGGCAGCCGACGGCCGTGAGATCATGCGCATATGGGATGAGAATGGGCTGGTGACGAATGTGTACCTGAGCGGCAGGGTTTATGATACATTTGACGGCAGGCAGTGGGTGCAGATGAATGAAGACGCTTCGAAAGAGCGGTACATGGACACGGTTGAGACTATGTATGCCGTAAGAAGATATGATGATAAGTATTTTGCGGATTATATGAAGTATGCGGATTTTAAGATTGGCTACCGGTATTTTCGCACGGAATACCTATTTACCCCGTTAAAACCATGGAGTTTTATCTATGGCGGAGAGCGTCTGGAGTTTCGTGAATCCGGCGGCAGTCTTTTCTTTGATAAGCCGAAAGGGTACGGGACGGAATATGAAGTGTCCTTCTATCAGTTGAATGCGGGGCAGGAGGCGTTTGACCGGTTCTTAAACGGGGCGGGCGCACAGCCGGCGGACGAGGAAGTGCTGTTGAGACTCTTCTCGGACTTGGAGAAAAGGACTGGCGTGCACATAAGCGCAGAAGACATGCGGCGCCACAGGCAGGAAGTTTTCAGCAACTATACGGAACCGGTGGAACTTTCCGACGGGGCAAGGCAGTATATAGACGAAATCACGGCGGACGCACAGACCGATGTGGAGAAGTTAAGGGTGATCGAAGAAGAACTTTCTGCCTATCATTACACGCTTGCACCGGGCAGTCTGCCGGGTACGATCGAGGACGGCGGGAAATTTCTGGACTATTTTCTGCTGGACAGCCGTTGCGGGTATTGCAGCCATTTTGCGACGGCATTCACGCTCCTTGCGAGGGCGGAGGGTTTTCCGGCGCGTTACGTTCAGGGATTCTGCGTGCCCCTGCAAGGTAAGGAAGAGACCGTGGTCTATTCCGATATGGCGCATGCGTGGCCGGAGGTATATCTGGACGGCATCGGCTGGATTCCCTATGAGCCTACGCCCGGTTACTCGCAGATACGCTACACGCCGTGGGCGGTTCAAAACGGGGCGGATTCTTTTGCTGTAAAAGAGGAAGACAGGGAGGAAGATGCCCCGGTTTTGGCGGAAGAAAGCGGGCAGCTGCCCGAGCGTGAGGAAGTTACCGGGCCGACAGGATATATGGTGTGGGAGAACATCCTGCGGTTTCTGAGGCTTGCCGGCATTGCCCTGCTCTTTGCGGGCATGGCGTGCCTCGTTGTCTGTATTTTAAACAGGCTGATCGTCGATTATCGTTATCAGAAAATGAGCGATGAAGAGAAACTGAAAGTACAAGTCCGCCGGAATATGCAGATCCTTTCCGTGATGGGGATTGGAAGACGGGAGGAGACGCTGGAAGAGTTCCGCAAAAGGGTGGAAGGTACGACATTAGATAAGGGCAGTCTGCAGTTTCTGGAAGATTACGAGGGAATCCTGTACGGCAGCCGGCTGGCTGATACGGAAATAATCGACCGCACAAAAAATCAGCAGGAAGAATTGCTCTTACTGCTGAAGAAGAAAAAACGGTGGGCATATGTTTACTGCCTGTTCTTAATCAAATCCAGATAAAATTCGGTCAATGCGGCATTCATGTAAGGCGTGATCCACAACATGGCAATGCCGCAGGAAAGCACGCTGAGAAGCATGAGCGGCACAAAACTGATGTAAATATAAAATAATTTCAGTTTGTGTCCGCGCATCAGCCTGCGGCTTGCGGCTAACAGCTCTTTTGCCGAATACTGCGGAAAGTCATGCAGCAGGAAAAATGCCTGCGCATAAAATAAATTGAGCAGGAAAGAGACGATACCGGATAATGCCGAAGTGAGAAAATACGGTATCATGTCTTCGATTCCGGGCAGCGCGGGCATTCGGTAGAGCACGACGTACTGGGGAATCATCCCGATGTAGGAGAGCAGGGAAACCCATGCCTGTATACGCACCGCCTTGTCGGGATAAAACCGGAAACCATAGAACACGTCGCCTGTGGTGACATACTGTCCGCAGGCAATTTTCAGATAAAAGTAGGATAAACCGGAAGTAAACAGACCGGTCAGAAGGGACAACGCGAAGGAGGCTGCGATAGAAATCAAGGTTCCGACCAGGGTCGAGGCGTCTCCGGTCAAAGAAAACACCATCAGCGAGAGGAAGCCTGTGCCGAATGTGACAAGCAGATATGCGCCGATGGCAGTCCCGTAGCGTCCAAACATATGCTCTTTAGCAGCGGCTTTCAATTCCGCAGAAGACCGATAATTATTCATTGCGTAAACTCCTGTCTGGATGCATGCGATAGGTCAGCATGCCATATCCACATTCATGCCCCGGTACTTGTTAGCGGCATCGGAGGATTTCATTTCTTTCTGGTAAGGGTTTTCCTCGTTAAAATATTTGATCTGCGTGGCGGTCGTTCCGCCGGATACATAGGTGCGCCCGCATTCCGGACAGACGGAAGTGTGTATCGATACATTGCAGGAAATGACCTTGCCGTTGTTCTGCGCGGCTTTCTTGTAAGCGTTGCTCACATGCTCCTGCTCGTGGCTTCTCACGTGGGAAGCAGCGGCGTT
>JAMPGN010000162.1 GCA_023663915.1 Eubacterium sp.
TGGGTTTGGAGTTCGGCGTAGAGATGCATACGATTCCACAGTACGAAGCATTGTTCCGGCGATATCCGTTTGATTTTATCATTCTGTCGCTCCATCAGATAGACGATAAGGAACTGTGGACGCAGGATTTCCAGAGAGGCAAAAGCCAGCAGGAATATAATGAGCGTTACTACGAAGAGATGCTTGATATTGTCAGAGCGTATCACGACTATAGCGTGTTAGGGCATCTGGATCTCATCACGCGGTATGATGAAAATGGCGTATATCCGTTTGAAAAAGTGAAACCGGTCATTGCAGAGATTCTAAAGACAGTGATCGAGGACGGAAAAGGGATCGAGCTCAATACTTCTTACCATCGGTACGGGTTAAAAGATACGACTCCCTCTGTGGATATCTTGCGATTGTACCAGGAATTGGGCGGTGAGATCATTACCATCGGCAGCGACAGCCATACGCAGGGGCATCTGGGAGCGTATATAGATGAGGCAAAACGGATTCTGGAAAGTCAGGGTTTCCGGTATATTTGCACATTTGATGGGATGAAACCGACGTATCATCGGCTGATTAGATGATTGACTTACCTGATAGGTTCATGTATACTGGATTTGTGAAAAGTCGGGGCATAAATTTGTTTCGACCGGTCGGAATGGAGACCAAAAATTCATTTTCAGTAGGAATAACGTTTAATTGTTACCCCGCTTTTTATGGCGGGGTTGTTTCACGAGAACAGAGGACAAATAAGTGTCACTTCAATTTTATTTTGGGGCATCAGGCTCCGGCAAAAGCAAGAAACTTCATGAAGATATCATAGAGGCGGCACAGCAGAATCCGAAGACGAATTATCTGCTGATCGTGCCCGATCAGTTCACCATGCAAACACAGATGGATCTGGTGGTGGAACATCCCCGCCATGTGATTATGAATATCGATGTCTTAAGTTTCGGCAGACTGACTCACCGTGTTTTGGAGGAAGTGGGTTATGAGGACGTACCGGTTCTGGACGACACGGGCAAAAGTCTGGTTCTGCGCAATGTGGCGGGACAGTGTCAGGACAGATTGCAGGTTATGGGTGCGCACCTGCATAAGATCGGTTATATCCATGAGGTAAAGTCCGTCCTTTCAGAATTTATGCAGTACGGCATCGGACTGCCGGAGATGGAGAAACTGACGGAATATGCCCGTCCGCGCGGCGCGCTGTATTATAAATTACAGGATATGGGCGTTTTGTATCGAGCGTTTTTAGACTATATCCATGATAAATTCATCACCACCGAGGAGACGCTTGACCGGCTTAAGGCGGCGCTTCCAAAATCTGAACTGATCAGCAAAAGTGTGATCGCCTTCGATGGTTTTACCGGATTTACGCCGATTCAGAACCGTGTCATTCAGGAACTTATTCGATTGACTAAGAGAGTCATTATTACGGTGACGATCGACGACAGAGAGAATCCATATCGGCTTGACGGGGAGCATAAACTTTTTCATTTGAGCAAAAAAACGGTGACGGTTTTGAAGAGACTGGCACAGGAAGTCGAGGCAAAAGAAGATAAGCCGGTATGGTGTGTGGACAGAGTAGAAGGCAGACTGCGGCGGTTTGCGCACAACGCGGAGTTATCCCATCTGGAGCACAATCTGTTCCGGTATCCGTTGGAGACGTATGAGGAACAGGTGAGGAATCTGCATATCTATGAGGCGTCTACGCCCAAGGAGGAGATCAGGCAGACGTGCATTGCGATCCGCAAATTGCTGATGCGGCAAGGGGGAACTATCGTAGGTTTACATAATGTAGAAAATATAGACGGCTGCGATACCGCCGACTTACACTACCGCGATATTGCAGTCGTGGCCGGTGACATGGAAGTGTACGGCAGTCTTGTGGAGGAGGAATTTGCAAAGTTCGGAATCCCGATCTATCTGGATCACACGAGAGGGATCATCCGAAATCCTTTTGCGGAATACATTAGAAGCGCACTGCAGATTGTGCTTCAGGATTTTAGCGCTCCATCGGTTTTTCATTATTTGCGCACCGGATTGACCGGATTTGAGGCGCAGGACGTAGATCGTCTGGAAAATTATATCCGCAGATTCGGCATTCGCGGTAAAAAGCGGTGGAGTGATATTTTTATCTATAAAGAGGAGAACAAAGAAGGCGAGGAGGCGGCGATACAGCAGTTGGAGCGTTATAATGCCATGCGTGGGAGACTAATGGAACAGCTTGCGCCCCTGCTTGTCCCGGCGCATACAGCCGGGGAGATGGTGCGCGCGCTCTATGACTTTGTTGTCCAAAGTGAAATACAGCAGAAGTTGGCACATTATGAGCAAGAATTTAAGGAAAAAGGTGATCTGGCAAGGGCGAAGGAATACGGGCAGGTCTACGCGATGGTGATCGATTTGCTTGACCAGATCTACGGGCTGCTTGAGCAAGAGCCGATGGAATTGCGGGAGTTTGCGGATATTCTGGATTCCGGGCTGACGGAAATCAGTGTGGGGACGATTCCGCAAAATGTAGATCGTGTGCTGGTCGGGGACATCGAGAGGACGAGGCTGACACAGGTTAAGGCACTCTTTTTCCTGGGAGTCAACGACGGGAATATTCCGAAGGGAGCCGGAAATGGTGGAATTATCTCGGATATCGACAGGGAATTTTTAAGGGAGTCAGAGTTAGAGCTTGCGCCGTCCCCGCGGCAGCAGATGTACATACAACGGTTGTATCTTTACTTAAATATGACGAAGCCATCGGAAAAATTATATCTGTCCTATGCCAGAATCGGAAATGACGGGCGAAGCCTCAGACCCGCCTATCTGATTGATCTGTTACAAAAATTATATCCGGCGCTTACCGTGGAGATTCCGGAGAGTGAGCCTGTAGAAGAGCAGCTTGTGTGCGGCGCGGACGGGATCGGGCTGCTGGCGGATATGCTGCGGGAGTATGCGGGCGGCAGACTCAGCGGCGAGTCGATAAAGCAGATGTATACTTTTTACCATAGTTACCACAGCCGGACGCAGTATCAGGACACTGTGGATCGTCTGATCGAGACGGCATTCTACCGTTACAGCGACACACCTCTGTCAAAGGTGGTGACACAGGCGTTATACGGAAGGATCTTGCAGAACAGTGTCAGCCGTCTGGAAAAGTATGCCGCCTGCGCCTACGGGCATTTCCTGCAGTATGGGCTTGCCTTGCGGGAGCGGGGAGATTACAGTTTTGAAGATGTGGATATGGGGAATGTCTTTCACGCCGTGTTGGAAATATTCGCGCAGAAACTTGTGGAGAGTGGCTATACCTGGTTTGATTTTCCGGAGGAAGAAGCGCGCCGTATGGTGGAGGAGGCAGTTGAGGCGTATGCCACGACTTATGAGGAGACGATTCTTTACAGCAGTGCGCGCAACAGACATTTGCTGAAAAGAATGACAAGAATCTTAAACCGTACAGTATTGACCCTGCAGACACAGCTGCGAAAAGGATCTTTTGTTCCCGAACGGTTTGAGATGTCTTTTTCCATGATCGAAGATTTAGATGCACTGAACATTGCCTTGAACGATCAGGAAAAAATGCGCCTGCGCGGGCGTATCGACCGGGTGGATACCTGTGAGGCGGACGATAAAGTTTATGTGAAAGTCATCGATTATAAGTCCGGAAGCCGCAAATTCGATCTGGCGGCACTCTACTATGGACTGCAATTACAACTGGTAGTCTATATGAATGCGGCGGTGGAGATCGAGCAGAAGAAACACCCTGACAAAGAAATCGTCCCTGCGGCGATGCTGTATTATCATATCGATGATCCGATCGTGGAGGACGACGGAGGTATGACACCGGAGCAGGTCAATGCAAAATTGTTACAGGAACTTAAGATGACCGGAATAGTCAATCAAAATGACGAGGCTGTCAGACTGTTGGATAAAGAGTTTACCGATAAGTCCGAAATTCTCCCGTTAGATCGGAAAAAAGATGGTTCCTTCTCTGCTTACTCAAGTGTCATAAAGGAGGAGGACATGCAGGTGGTATCGGATTATGTAAACCATAAGATCCGACAACTGGGAAACGGAATTTTGAATGGGACTATATCGGTCAATCCCTATGAACAGAATGACAGCAAGGCTTGTACTTACTGCGCGTATAAAAGTGTGTGCGGCTATGACAGCCGGATCGAAGGATATGGAATGCGTAAGCTGCCGAAGATGAATGCGGATGGTGCGATTCAGAAAATGCGGGAAGAGTTAGATGCCGAGTAAGTGAGCCGTTAGGCGGAGATGATAGAACAGACAGAGCAGTTCGGAATGGAGATTATATGGGGATTTCATTTACGGATAAACAACAGAGAGTGATCGATGCAAGAGGGCGGAATCTACTCGTGTCTGCTGCTGCAGGATCGGGCAAGACGGCAGTGTTGGTGGAGCGGATCGTCAAGATGGTCAGCGACAGCGAACATCCGGTGGACATTGACAGACTGCTCGTCGTGACCTTTACGAACGCGGCGGCATCGGAGATGCGGGAGAGAATCAGCCGCGCTTTGAATGACAGGCTTGCACTCGATCCCGAAAATGAGCATTTGCAGCGGCAGACGACGCTTCTACACAATGCACGCATCACGACCATTGACAGTTTTTGCTTATTTGTGCTGCGCAATCAGTTTCATACGATCGGTTTAGATCCCGGATTTCGGATCGCCGAAGAGGGGGAAGGCAGACTGATGCGCCAGGATGCGCTGGCGGAAGTGCTGGAGGCGCAATATGCCGCCGGGGAGCCGAAGTTCTTGAAGTGCATGGAATATTTCAGCGTTGGCAGCAGGGATACGGTGGTGGAGGAGATCGTGCTGAAACTCTACGACTTCGCGATGAGCGCCCCTTTTCCGGAAAAGTGGCTTGCGGAGCGAAAGCATGATTATGATGCGGCGAAAATGGTGACGGGGAATGCATTGCCAGATGGTGCTTCGCTTATAGCATTCGAGGAAATCCCGTGGATGAAAGATATGTTCCGGCAGACACGCCTTCTGTTAGAAGGCTGTGTGGCAAAGCTTTCCGAGGCGGTTCACCTGTGCGAAGAACCAGATGGACCATATATGTACGGGGCATTGCTAGAATGTGAACGGGAGATGGTGGAAGATATTTTGTTCAGGTTTCAAGCAGTCAATGAAGAAAGAG
This sequence comes from Eubacterium sp., assembly GCA_023663915.1. The sequence continues at coordinate 5,146 of JAMPGN010000162.1, forward strand.
ATGAAGCGGCGGATGGCGAATCAGATAACGGGCATGAAGCGGATGGCAGATCAGGCAAGGGGCATGAGGCAGACAATAAAGCGTGGGACGGATACAGGGCAGACAGGAATCAAGAAGAGTATGACGCACTCTGTGCAGCCTTTGCGTCCTTGCATTTCGACCGGCTTCCGTCCAAGAAGGATGAAACAGTTTCCCCGGTCAAGCGGGAGATTGCCAAGAATCTCCGCACGGAAGTCAAGGAACAGCTTGCCGATTTGCAGAAGAAATACTTTTCTAAGACAAAAGAACAGATATTGCAGCAGATGGAAGTCTGCGGTGAGGCAGTGGAGGCGCTCGTCGAGCTGACGCTGGCGTTTAAGAAGGCTTTTGAGGAAAAGAAGCGGGATAAAAACATTCTCGACTTCGACGATATTGAGCATTTTGCATTGTCTATTCTGGTCAAGGAGGACGGAGGCAGATGCGTACCGACGGAGACGGCGCTTGAATACCGCAATTATTTTCATGAGATACTTATAGACGAGTACCAGGACAGTAATCTGGTTCAGGAATATATTCTTTCCTGCATTTCGGGCGAGGACGAGGGCAGGTACAATCGTTTTATGGTGGGCGATGTAAAGCAGAGTATCTACAAATTCCGATTGGCGCGACCGGAGCTGTTTCTGGAAAAATATATGGCTTACAGTGAACAGGCTTGCGGAGAACAGGGCGCGAATGCCGAGAAGATCGATCTGCACCAGAATTTCCGAAGCCGCCGGGAAGTGGTTGACAGCACGAATATGATTTTTGAGCAGATCATGGGAAAAGATGTGGGCGGCATCGTCTACGATGATCTGGCGGCGCTCTATGCCGGGGCGGTTTATCCGGAATTTCCGATGAGGGAAAAGGGAGTGGAAAGCGATGGGCAAGACGAGAGTGGAGGAGATTTTGAAAATGTGACGGATGCGCAGTTTGTGGATCATCCGAATGTCACGGAACTGTTGATTTATCGGACGAACGGAAAGCCGGACGACATCTCTGCGAAGGAGCAGGAGGCGTATGGCGTTGCGATGAAAATCAAAGAGCTGATGCGGAAGTTTCAGGTGACGGACAAGGATTCCGGCGGATTTCGGCAGCTTCATTACCGGGATATTGTGATTCTGCTCCGTACCACGTCGGGCTGGGATGAGATTTTTAAACGCGTGCTGGAAGAGGAGGGTATTCCGGTGCATATGACTTCGCGGACAGGTTATTTTGCGGCGAGCGAGGTACAGGAACTATTGCATTTTTTGCGGATTCTGGATAATCCCCTGCAGGATATTCCGCTCTATGGCGTGATGCATGCCTATCTGGGCGGTTTCGATGAGGAAGAGATCGCTTTGATCCGTGCATCTTTTCCGAAGAAAAAGTATTTGTATGATGCGTTGAAGGAGTACATGCAGTCTGAGATACAGAATGATGTGCAAGCCGATGAGGAGAGAGGAGGGGATTGCGAAGGACAGGAATATGAAAAAGAGGCGGTGTTAAGTATATGGTCGGAACGGGAAAAAATTGTATACAAAATCCGGAATTTCATATGCCGAATCAACCGCTACCGTGAACTGGCAACCTATCTCTCTGTTCCGGAACTTTTACAGACGATCCTGCGAGAGACGGATTATCTCAATTATGTGGCGGTGAAGCCGGAAGGGAATAAGCGGCGTGCCAATGTGGAGATGCTGCTCGTCAAGGCAGCGGATTATGAGAAAACGAGTTATTTCGGGCTGAATCATTTCCTACGCTACATGGAGCAGTTAGAAAAGTATGAGGTGGACTACGGCGAGGCGGGTCTGCAGGATGAAAATGCAGACGTAGTCCGTATCATGAGCATTCATAAGAGTAAAGGTCTGGAATTTCCAGTCTGTTTCGTGTCCGGTCTTGCCAAAGGCTTTCAGACAAAAGACGTAAATGGGCATCTCGTGCTGGATATCGACGCAGGAATCGGCGTAGATTATGTGAATCTTAAGATGCGCGTGCGTGGGAGAGATCTGCGCGGAAATGTCATTGCCGAGAAATTGAAGGTAGATAATCTGGCGGAGGAGATGCGTATCCTGTATGTGGCGATGACCAGGGCAAAGGAAAAACTGATTCTGACAGGCGCGGTGAAGTCGGCGGATAAGCTGGTTGCGTCACTATTGCCGATACAACATATCGAAGAGACGCTTCTGCCCTACAATGTACTTCTTAGCAGTGGCAGTTTCCTGGATTTACTTTTGTATGCCCTTGCCAGAAACCATTGTATGGATGAGATATATCGGGAATACGGGCTGGAATCCGTATCGAGAGGGGATGCGTGTATCCGCGTATCACTGACCGGCTGGGAGGACACCGTAGCGGATAAACTGGATGAGACGGTGCGTATGGAAGAAGCAAAATACGGACTTCTCATGTCCGATGCGATGACCGATACGGATAACACGCTCATGACGCATATGTCGAACCGATTTGCGTATCAATATTCACATGAGAATCTGAGCAATCTCTACACAAAGACAACAGTGTCAGAATTGAAAATGGCGGGAATGCAGGAAGAAACCGACTTTTCTTTCAAGCTGTACGAGGAGGAGACAGTGGTGCCTTATCTGCCTGCTTTTCTGGAAAAAGACGAGCGTGTCAGCGGTTCGATGCGAGGTAGTGCGTTCCATAAGGTGATGGAATTATTTGATTTTTCCAAATTGACTTACAAAGTCAATTCCAATCGGGAAGCTGCGTTGGAATTGCTTAACGATCAGCTTGTCAGGATGAGAAAAGATGGAAGATTGTCGGAAGAGTATTATGAAGTGATATCCGTCTCTAAGATCGTGAAATTTCTGATGAGCAAAGCAGCGTTCAGAATGGGCGAGGCGGCGCGTGCTGGTAAGTTGTACAAGGAACAGCCGTTTGTGATGGGGCTTCCGGCAAACCGCTTAAACAGCGATTTCCCGGCGGAGGAGACGGTTCTCATCCAAGGAATCATCGATGTGTTTTTCGAGGAAGAGGGCAGATATGTTCTTTTGGACTATAAGACGGATGCGGTGGAGACGGCGGAGCAGTTAGTTAAACGTTATCATGTGCAGCTTGACTATTATGCGGAGGCGCTGGAACAATCCTACGGTTATCAAGATACGGAAAAGATATTGTATTCCTTTAAGTTGGGAGAAGAGATATATTTATGACTATCGTTTACAAAAATAGAAAACTTTCTTCGTCACAGATTATATTGCTGGGATTTCTTGGAGTGATTGCAGTAGGAACCTTTTTTCTCATGCTTCCGTGTTCTAAGGCTGGGACGGGCGGCGCGCCCTTTCTGGATGCGTTGTTTACGGCGACTTCTGCCGTCTGCGTGACAGGGCTTATCACGAACGATACGGCGACGTACTGGTCTGCATTCGGGCAGGCGGTGTTGTTATGTCTGATTCAGATCGGTGGTCTGGGAGTCATCACGCTTGCAATCTTTATCACCAAATTATCGGGGCGTAAGATCGGACTGATGCAGAGAAGCACGATGCAGGAGTCGATCGCCGCGCCGCAGATGGGCGGTATCGTGAGAATGGTCGGCTTTATCTTGAAAATGGTGGTCGTGATCGAACTTCTTGGGGCGGTGGCGCTTCTTCCCGTCATGGTTATGGAATTTGGCGTGGGGAAAGGCATCTGGTATGCAGTCTTTCATTCGATCTCTTCCTTTTGTAATGCTGGATTTGATCTGATGGGTGTCAAAGAGCAGTATTCGTCGCTGACCTCTTACACGGGAAATGTGGTGGTGAATGTGGTGGTGATGACGCTCATTGTGGTGGGCGGCATCGGTTTTCTGACATGGGACGATATCAAACGAAACCGTCTACATCTGAGGCGGTATCGTATGCAGAGCAAGGTTGTCTTAAGCGTCACATGCGTTCTGCTCATTCTGCCTGCACTTTATTTCTATTTCAGCGAGTTTGGTACGTCCGCGTGGGCGGACATGAGCACGGGAGAGAGAGTATTGGCGGCGTTATTCCAGTCGGTCACGACTCGGACGGCGGGATATAATACTGTGGATTTGACTAAGCTGACAGAACCCGGACAGATGATTATGATTATCCTGATGCTGATCGGCGGTTCGCCCGGTTCCACGGCGGGCGGCATGAAAGTGACCACGTTTGCCGTATTGTTTGCGACGGCAATCGCGGTGTTTCGACGCAGACCGAATGCGCACGTGTTTGGAAGAAGGATTCCCAATGACACGGCACATTATGCCGCCACGGTTCTGGTCTTATATCTGAGTCTGTTTCTTGCGGGCGGTATCTTTATCGGAAGCGTGGAACATATGGCGATTTTGCCTGCGCTTTTCGAGGCGGCATCCGCGATCGGCACCGTGGGAATCACATTGGGAATCACGCCGAGTCTGTGTATGGCGTCTAAGATCGTCCTGATTATTTTGATGTTTCTTGGGCGCGTGGGCGGCATGACGATCGTATACGCCGCGCTTGCCAGGAAACATCCGTATGTGTCGGAGTTTCCGCAGGAGAAGATTATGGTCGGATAAAAATACGAGAAAGGTTTGCGTTGCAAGCCTTTCTCGTATAGGAGAATGCCCTGGAAAGCGGGCATTCTCCGCAAGGTTGAGATGTTCCGCCAGTGGGATTCGGGTGTCAAGAACCCATTCAATAAATTTTAGCTGGCAGATTGCACAAAATGTCCGCGAAGCTGTCTTACGCAGGAATATGAGATTTTCTTAATATTCCGTTCCATATCCAGAAATTTCGGGACATGGATGTCCCGAAAAGCCCGAAATGCGCATGGAC
>JAMPGN010000163.1 GCA_023663915.1 Eubacterium sp.
TCCGCAGAAATTGTTATCTCCAGAGGTGGAGGTGACGAGATCATTGTCTAGGAATTTGTATAAATCAGGCTGGGTAGTGGTATCCAGCGATGAAAAATGTGTCATTGACAGCAATGCCCGTATGGAGCGCCGGCTTGAGGAATTGGAGGCGCTCAGACAGGCACAGGCTGATGAACTGATGGCTTACGATGAACCCGGGGAAGGGGAAGAAGGATTTGTAGGCGGCCTGGGCGGGGAGGAGCTTGATGCTCTTCTTACCGATACCGGAGAGGGCGCTGCAGGCGGCATCATCAAGGCGGCAAGAGGCGCACAGGGACCTGATCTTGAGGAAGTTAAGGCGCAGGCGCAGGCAATGCTGGACGATGCGCAGGCACAGATCGATGAGATGATGGAAGCCGCGCGCCAGGAGATTGAAATGCAGCGCAGGCAGGCTGTGGAGGAAGGCAATAAACAAGGTTATGATGTCGGCTTCCAGAAGGGCATGTCTGAGGTGGATAATTTCAGGCTGGCGTTAGAAGGAGAGAAACGCCAGCTTGAGGAAGAATATGATCGTCTGGTCGAGACGTTGGAGCCGAGATTCATTGATACGATCACAGAGATATACAATTATATTTTCGGCATTGAACTGGTGGACAACAGGGATATCCTGGTGCATTTGATCGACTCCACGCTGAGGCAGGTGGAAAGCAGCAGGACTTTTATCGTGCATGTTTCCAAGGACGATTACCCTTATGTCAATATGCAGAAACAGGCGCTCACGGAAGGGGCGACAGCCGGTAAAGGCATGGTGGAGATTATTGAGGATATCGCTTTGGGTCAGGGGGCGTGTCTGATTGAGACGGACGGCGGCATCTTTGACTGTGGTATCGACACGCAGCTCCAGGAGCTGACTAATAAATTGCGGGTGTTATCATTTGAAAAATCCAATGATTAATTTTTCCAAATACAGTAAAATAACGAACGAGACTTTCTTTAAGAAGAAAGGGCGGGTTGAGAATGTAGTGGGTCTGACGATTGAGTCGGCAGGACCGGAAGCTACCTTGGGCGATCTGTGCAGGATCTATCCGGCGGATGAAGAATACAGTCCCATTATGGCGGAGGTGGTTGGCTTCAAGGATCGCAAGACTCTTCTCATGCCGTGCGACAAGACGGACGGCATAGGACTCGGATGCATTGTGGAGAATACGGGCGAGCCTTTGTCGGTGCCTGTCAGCAATGCACTGCTCGGCAAGGTATTGGATGGACTTGGGCGGATAGATGGCGAGTATCTGCCGGGAACTCCATATATGGTGGAGGCGCAGCCGCCGGATGCCATGAGCCGGAAGATCATAGATGAAATACTTCCGCTTGGCGTCAAGGCAATCGATGGTCTGATGACTGTCGGTAAAGGACAGCGTATCGGCATTTTTGCAGGTTCCGGCGTGGGTAAATCCACTTTGATGGGTATGTTTGCGCGCAACACGAAAGCGGACATTAACGTGATTGCCTTGATCGGCGAGCGTGGCAGGGAAGTGCGTGAGTTTATCGAGAGAGATTTAGGCGAAGAGGGCATGAAACGTTCTGTGGTGGTGGTTGCCACTTCCGATAAAGCGGCGTTGGAGCGGAACAAGGCGGCGAAGACGGCGACGGCGATTGCGGAATATTTCCGGGATCAGGGCAAGGATGTCTTACTGATGATGGATTCCCTGACGCGTTTCTCCATGGCACAGAGGGAGATCGGGCTGGCAAGCGGGGAACCGCCGGTATCCAGAGGATATCCGCCGAGCGTATATTCGGAGATGCCGAAACTCTTAGAGAGGGCGGGGTGTGCCGCAGTTGGCTCTATCACGGGACTTTATACAGTCTTGGTGGACGGTGATGACATGAACGAGCCGATTACAGATACGGCGAGAAGTATTCTGGATGGGCACATCATGTTAAACCGCAGACTGGCACATCAGAATCATTATCCGGCTATCGATGTGTTACAGAGTATTTCGCGATGCATGGCGCAGATCGTTGATAAGGAGCACAAAAAACTTGCAGGTCAGCTTAAGAACGTGCTCGCAACTTATAATGAGGCGGAGGATCTGATCAATATCGGCGCATACAAGAGCGGCAGCAATCCGAAGATCGATCATGCCATCGCCAAGATTGATGCGGTAAATGAATTTTTGATGCAGGATGTGAATGAGAAATTTGACTATGAACAGGCAGTGGATATGATGCGGGAGCTTTTCGCAGGATAAGAGGTGGCTGGTCATGGCAAAGTTTACATACAGAATGCAGAGTATCCTGAATATCCAGTATCAGCTGGAGACGCAGGCAAAGATGGAGTTTGGCAGGGCGCAGATGCGGCTCATGGAGGAAGAAGAGAAACTGCAGGCTCTGATCGACAGGAAGGAAGCCTATCTGGAAGAGGGTCGGAGGATACGCAGCGATGTGCTGCATGTGAACGATCTGAAAGATAACAGAAACGCCATGTTAATTATGGATGAAATGATAGAAGCGCAAAGAGCGCAGGTCGCACGGGCCGAAGAAGTTGTGGAGGCGGCAAGGCTCAGACTGCAGGAAGTCATGCAGGAGCGCAAGATGCATGAACGTCTGAAAGAAAAAGCATTGGAGCAGTTCATGCGGGAGGAGAATGCCGCAGAGGGCAAGGCGGTAGACGAACTGACCAGTTACACTTACGGACAGCGTGGAAAAGGGGAGTAAGAATGGCTGACGAACTTTTGAATGCCGAGGTGGATACTAAGGCAGAAAAAAAGAGATTAAAGGAAGAGCGCAAGAAGATAAAGGAAGAACAGAAGGCACAGAAAAAGGAAGCGAAGCAGAAGGCAAAAGAGATTTCTGCACAGGAGGCGCAGCTGTCTGAAGACGAGGAGGCAGGCGGTGTTTCCGTAGCTTTGGTAACGATTGTTATTGTAATTGTCTGGCTGGCGATCCTCTGTCTTTTGATTAAATTGGATGTGGGCGGATTCGGTTCGGGTGTGCTTGCTCCCGTCTTAAAGGACGTTCCGATCATCAACAAGATACTGCCGGAGGAGTCGGTGGTGACGACTGATGACGAGGAGGCGTATGGCGGTTACACCAGCCTGCGTGAGGCGGTAGATTATATCACGGAGCTGGAACTGGAACTGGAGAGAGCGCAGACGGCAAGCAATACGGATTCCGAAGAGTTAGACCAGCTTCGCGCCGAGATCGACAGACTGCAGACGTTTGAGGATGCGCAGGTGGAATTTGAGCGGATCAAGACGGAATTTTATGAGGAAGTCATCTATGCCGATAAAGGACCGGGCGCTGAAGCGTACCAGAAATATTATGAGAGCATGGACCCGGCAACAGCGGAATATCTGTATAAGCAGGTAGTGGAACAGGTGGAAGTGGATCAGAGGATACAGGATTATGCGCAGGCTTACGCGGAGATGAAACCGAAAGAAGCGGCGGCGATCTTTGAGAATATGACGGATGATCTTGATCTTGCTGCCAAGATACTGTATCAGATGAGCGCGGAAGACCGGGGCGGCATATTAGGTGTTATGGATCCGGAAGTTGCGGCAAGATTGACGAGAATCATGGATCCTGATTCATAATCATTCGGGATAACGGACATCGGAAGAACGAGAGGGATTCAGACACTAAAGTAATCCCGAATTTGAGCCGATATATATTGCGATGATGAAATGTGCCGGAAGTGCATTTTGTCATACATTATATAGAAATGCCGAGAGGCAGGAACCTTGATAATTGAAGAAAGGAGGAAAAGAGTATGACTGTAAACAATGTGAATGCCCTGCTTAACTATAAGGCAGCCCAGACACAGGTGACAGGTCAGATCGATCAGACGGAAGCAAAACAGCAGGAGATCGCGCAGGCAGGTTTCGGCAAGATTATGTCGAAAGTGAATGATACGATCAAGGAACTCCACGCGCAGGCAGCCGGAAATACGGTCGCGACAGTTTCATCCAATACAGCCGCAGCCGCGAATGCAGTCGAAACTGCAAATACATCTACGAACGCGAATGCGGGTACTAATACGGTCAAGAAAGAAACTCCGGTACAGGAGTCTGAGAAGCCGGTGACAGATGATTCGGATAAGGCACAGAACACGATGCAGCAGGACGGTGATAAATCGGTTCAGGACACTGATGCAGCGGCTGAGACGGACGGCAAGATGGAAGAAGTGGAGAAAACGGCAGAAGAACTTGTACAGGACATTGCGGATGAGATGGATGTAACACCGGAAGAGGTGGAAGACGCCATGGCAGTACTTGGGCTTACCGCAGTGCAGCTGTTCGATGTTGATAATCTGAAACAAGTCTTGCTTCAGATATCAGGCAGCAGTGACGAACTTTCACTTGTGACCAATGAGACACTTTACGGTAATCTGCAGAATCTTTTGACGGCAGTGGAAGAGAGCTTTACAGGTCTGCAGGAAGAGCTGGGAATCAGTGGGGAAGAGCTGAATGCCTTGGTGGAGCAGATGGTTTCCGAAGTGGATGAGCCGGTGGCAGAGAACCAGCCGAATGTACAGGATGTGCTGGATGTGCCGGACGAAGGACTTGCACAGGATATGCCCGAAGTGAATCTGGAGGGTATGAAAGATTATACCGTATCGGTTCAAAAAGACGGTGCGACAGTTCAAGTCAAAGTGACTGTGGATGACGCAAGCGGCAACAAGAGCATTCAGGAGGAAGTGACAGACACTCCCAAAGTGGAGGCGCAGAGTGATCGTAAGATGCAGATGAGAGATGCTTCTGCGGATCAAGGCAGAGGTGAGAGGAATGCGTCGGATCATGCAGCAGGCAATCCTTTATTGCAGACACCGGACAGACCGACGGAGGTAATTGAGACGCCGGCGCCTGTAAACGCAGGATATCAGTCGATGCAGACGGAAGAGATCATGAATCAGATCATGGATTACATGAAAATCAATCTGAAGGCTGATACACAGCAGATGGAATTACAGCTGCATCCCGCAAGTTTAGGAACGGTCAATGTGCAGATTGCGGCAAAGGACGGAGCGATCACGGCACAGTTTACCACGCAGAATGAAACCGTTCGTGCGGTAATTGAGACACAGCTTATTCAGTTGAAGCAGCAGTTTGAAGAGCAGGGAATCAAAGTCGATGCAGTTGAAGTTACGGTTGCCAACCATGAGTATGGTCAGCAGTTCTCGCAGGATAATGCGAACACAGACCAGAAACAGGGCAAATCCGCGAAGGGTACAAGAAGGATCAATCTAAATGAGCTTGAAGAAGACAGTGAAATGATCGAGATGGAAGAATCCGAGCGCATCGCGGTAGAAATGATGCAGGCAAACGGCAGCACAGTAGATTACACAGCATAGAGAGGAGTGAATACATGGGAGTAGTACAGGAAATCAAAGACGGTAAATTCGTGGAGAGTCAGACCGCAGCGTCCCTTGCAAAAGAGAATGTTAAGAAAGCTGGTTCGGGGATGGATAAAGATGCATTCTTACAGCTTTTGGTAGCACAGATGAAGTATCAGGATCCGTTGGAGCCGACCTCTAATACAGAGTATATTTCGCAGTTTGCAACTTTTTCGTCATTGGAGCAGATGCAGAACATGAGCGCGACACTGGAACTTTCCAGGGCGTCAACCCTGGTAGGGCAGACGGTGCTTATGAAGGTTACGGACAGCACCGGTAAGACAACACAGGTTCAGGGAAATGTGGACTTTGTAGTATACGAGAACAATAAGGCATATCTTTCCATCGGCGGAGAATTATATTCCATGGATGATCTGGATACGGTGGCGGATAAGAAATATTTGGATGCATATGCGCTGGCAGCGGATTTCATGAATATTTACAAGAAACTTCCGGAGATTGGTATCTTGTCGGATGCGGATAGGGAGAATGTTGAGAAGTTAGAGAGTATGCTGGCTGACATGACAGATTATCAGAAGAGTTTCTTATCGGATGACTATCTGGAAGGCGCGGAGGAATATATTCAGAGGATGAAAGATATTACCCCGGCGGAAGGTAACGGTAAAGAGCCGAAGACAGAAGGATCTGATGAAGAATAGTCGCCGGAGGCGGCAGCGGTCATCTCAAGGAGGAGAGCGAATATGAAGATTCAAGGCAATCAGTTCCTTTCCATAGAGCAGCTTCAGGATCAGTATTTAAAGGCAGGCAGGCAGCAGGCAGGCGTGATAAAACAGGACGGACCGAGTTTTCAGGATATTCTGTCGGGCAAGACAGAGGATATCCGGACGGACGGTGAGGTGAAGTTTTCCAAGCACGCGGCGAACCGTCTTGTTGACCGGAATATTGAACTGACCAGGGAACAGGTGGAACGCCTGAACATGGGAGCGGCGAAAGCGGGTGCGAAAGGAATCAATGAATCGTTGGTTATTGTCGATTCTCTGGCATTTATCGTGAATGTGCCGAATCAGACGGTCATCACGGCTATGGATCAGACAGAAACCGATGCAAATGTATTTACAAATATTGATGGAGCCGTCATTATATAGCCGGACCTTGACGGAGGCTTACGTCCCGGAATGACAGAAGGGACAGACGGTTTCGACACAGATATAAGGAGGTCATTTCATTATGATGAGATCATTATTCTCTGGTGTGGCTGGTCTTACGACCCACCAGACAAGAATGGACGTTATCGGTAATAATATCGCAAACGTCAATACGACAGCATATAAATCACAGAGTATGGTATTTAACGATCTGTTATACCAGACAACACAGGCGGCTTCGGGCGCGAATACCAATACCGGACGAGGCGGTCTCAACCCCAGGCAGATCGGTCTGGGCGCGAAGACGGGCGCGATCTCTACGGCGATAGCGACACAAGGGTCGGCACAGTCCACCAACAATCCGTGGGATGTCATGATCGAGGGAGATTCCTTCTTCGTTGTGAGTGACGGTTCCCAGAATTTCTTTACAAGGGACGGCTCTTTCACCGTGGACGGTGCAGGCAACTTGGTTATGGCAAGTCTTGGCTATACGGTTATGGGATGGCAGGTAGACCCACAGACTGGCGATATCAGATCGGACGTGGTATCTGCACTGCAGGTTATGAATACGGATAACCTGACGGCTCCGCCGGAAGCCACGACGAAAGCATATTTATCGGGTATTCTCGATAAGACTGACCCGTCCATCAACAGTGATGCGGGTGCGGTGCGTACATTCCAGATTTTTGATGCGCAGGGCTATGCGTATACGGTGAAGATGAGTTTCCATGGAATTGGCAGTGATGATAATTTCCGTGTACAGTTGGATGATATTCTTGACGCGACAGGCGTGTCATTGGTGAAAAAGTATGGGCTTGAGGATATCAATCAGATAGCAACCTTTGGTTCAAGTGGTGATACACCTAAAACTTCCATGTATCCTGCAGATGATGAGGCAACATTTGATGGTACGGATACATTTGCTGTGACGGTGGCAAAAGCTGAAATTTTGCAGGGATATGAAAATAATCAGCTGGTACTTGCAGCGGAAAGTAAGGGGACGGTTGAAATTGAGGTGCCGGCTAAGGATGGTGACAAAGTGACTGCAGGTACAGCGGACGGAGTTACCGTAAAAGGATCGGTTACTTTGACGAAAGAGCAGTTACAAGCAGAACCTTATAATCTAATTTATAATCCAAAGGATAACAAATATTATCAGAAGAATGCAGACCCTGATAAAACTCAGGGAACGGAAGTGACAGATCTGGCGGCTTATTTGACAAGTCTTGGTACATTGACGGGAGTGAGTGATGTTACAGTTACTCCTGATCCAGATGGTGAGGCGGGTGCGATGAAGATTGAATTTAAAGCAAAATTCACTCCTACCAAAGATGCAACACGTCAAGGTACATCATTCGGATTGGCGTTGAAAATGCCTGCTGATGAGAAAGATATTTTGAAGTATGTGTATAATCTGGAAAATAGTAGTGATAAGGACTACAAGATCTCTCACATTCTACCTGCTACGGGAAAGGGAGAAGCGTCGGCACAGATTATTGTGACAGAACATACAAGAGGCATGAATGTAATGTTTGATCATGATACGGGTTATTTTTCTGGTATTGGCGGAGTGGGAACTGATACGGCAACGTTGTCATTTAATTCATCCGCAGCAACTATAGCGGGCGAAATCATTGATCTAAGTCAGTTCAGCAATGTAGACATCGACTTTTCGTCGGTCAAGAATTTTGGTAACGGTAAGAAGTGTACCTTGGAGTTCACCCCCGGTTCCAAGGACAGTACGGCGATTGGCAAGGGTCGCAAGATCGGTGAGCTGATTGGCATGGAAATAGGGCAGGACGGCAAGATCACAGCATCTTATGATAACGGTCTGACGAAATTACTGGGGCAGATCGCGGTAGCGGAGTTCGCGAATGCTTCGGGTCTTTCCAAAGCCGGTAACAACTTGTATTCCGCAACACAGAACTCCGGCGAGTTCGATGGCGTTGGTAAGGATATCACTTCAACCGGCGGTTCCATGACTTCCGGTGTACTGGAAATGAGTAACGTAGACTTGTCTTCCGAGTTTACGACCATGATCACGACACAGCGTGGTTTCCAGGCAAACAGCCGTATCATAACAGTTTCGGATACGTTGCTGGAAGAGCTTGTTAATCTGAAGAGATAAGATGAATAGCGGTTTCGCTGTATAAACGTAATAAAAAAATATATCATAAGAATAAGAGGAACTTTCCTTGGCGGAGAGTTCCTCTTGCTTTTTGTGTATGAGAAATTTTTCGTAATAGGATACGACACCGAACAGAAGGCAGGATTACTCAGAACGCCCTTTGTTCCATAAGGCAATCTGTTCCTTCGCCTCCTCGTATTCCTCGACGGTTGAGTTAAGACCCTCGCATGCCTGCTTGAGACTGAGGTTAAAGTTTTTCATTATAGCTTCTATGTTTTCTACAAAATTTTTTAAACGTCCTATTTGTTCGCCGATTTCTTCGCCCCGCGCTATCCCGATATCAAGAATATTCATCTTTACATCCTCCCATTCCTCTGATTGTTTTACCTCATTGACGATCCGGTCAAGATCCAGAATCCTTTCATCCCTAATGGAAATATTCTCATTGCCTAATGTAGTGCACTTCATATATTGCAGCAAACTGATCAATTCCGGTCGCCCGTTCATGCTTGTCATATTTAAGAAAATCTTGCTTGTGCCATCGTCCAGCGAAAGTTCCGGAACTTCCTCACATCGTTCCCTAAAGGTGTACATTGCCAGGTTTTTCCCGAAAATATCATCCTGAGTAATGAAAATGATTGCCGTTGAAGGCAGATGTTTATATCGGGTCTCTTTACCTGACTTTAGAATCGGCGTGTCAATCATTCCCTGGTAAAACCGAGAACGTTTGCGGATATCATCGGCATTGGCATTGTTCTGCATTTCCATGTCAAATTGTCGGTTCTGTACATCCTGTGCCCATGCATCAAGACGTATAGCGCGTTTGCCGGATTTGTTTAGCACAACCTGTTCAACCTTGACTTCCCTAAGCCTCAGATCTGTCTCATCAAGTATGATACTCAGCACGTCCTCGTATGCTTCTTTCACTTTCATGACCGACATGAATAGCGCAAAGTCGCTTAGATTAAATGTGTAATCTTCGGGTAATGTGGTCTGTGGGCTGCATGATGTTCCAAGTGCATTCTTTGTTTTCTGTTCCATCGTATTTCCTCTCTTTCTTGTTGGCAGAGAGGAAACCAATACTATTATTTATCCTCCCTGCGGTTATTTAGTTGTAAGCAAGGAGTCATTGCAGAGATTACTCTGCATAGATACGGACTTTCTTTATTCCGGTGAAGTCCGGGACTGCAATGGCAGTCCGATAAGATAGCATAAGATTC
>JAMPGN010000164.1 GCA_023663915.1 Eubacterium sp.
TTCCGGCTGTAGATTTCCTTCACATTGAGTTTTTCACCGTTGTACAGGTATTTCGTTTTGCCCTTCTTAACCATCGCGATCGTGTCAAGGCGTTCCCAGCTCTTCAACGCAAGAATCGTCTTTGGTGCGGAAAACCAGCTGTCAAACAGGACATACCTGGCAGCGATCCCCCGCACACCGAGCGGAATGAACCAGCCTCGTGAAGTGGTAAACTAAAATTGGACACAGAGGGAGTAGAAATTAGACAGGGAAAGGGGGTAAGATTAAACACTGGGGCTGTCGCACTAAAATAAACTAAAAGATGACAATCAAGGAGCTTTTCCATCTTTCTATTCTTTAAAAAATGATGCACAAAATCCTAGAAATCATACCATATTACAAAGGTGTAAAGGCTTAATAACAGACTTTACACCTTTGGAGTTTCCCATGCTGCATCCATGATGTTACAAGTATTCCCATTCTCTATGGCATTTCGGATTTCCTTTACGCAGATCACAAAACGTTCGTCGCATTCCAAAAATCAAAACCATCAAAACAGTCAAACGTCGCAAAATAATCCCCCGGTGTCTCGGCTCTCCTGATCAACTGCACACTGCCATCTTCCCTAAGCAGTAACTCCGCCGATTTCAGCTTCCCGTTATAATTATATCCCATCGCAAACCCGTGTGCACCTGTGTCATGGATCACGAGGTAATCCCCCTTCTCGATTTCGGGAAGCATCCTGTCAATCGCGAATTTATCATTATTCTCACACAACGAACCCGTCACGTCATATTTATGATCACAAACCGCATCCTCTTTTCCCAAAACCGTGATATGATGATATGCACCGTACATTGCCGGGCGCATCAGATTGACCGCGCATGCATCCACCCCGATATACTCTTTATGAGTATGTTTCTCATGGATTGCCTTCGTCACCAATGCCCCGTAAGGTCCCGTCATGAAACGTCCCATTTCCGTGTAAATCGCTACATTTCCCATTCCTGCCGGAACAAGCACTTCCTCATAGACCTGCCGCACGCCCTCACCGATCACGCGGATGTCGTTGCCCGTCTGGTCAGGCGTATACGGAATACCCACACCGCCGGACAGATTGATAAATTCCAGCTCTACGCCGATCTTCTCTTTGATCTGGACGGCAATTTCAAAAAGTTGCTTTGCAAGCTGCGGATAATACTCGTTCGTCACCGTATTGCTCGCGAGAAATGCATGAAGCCCGAAATGTTTCACGCCTTTATCTTTCAGCATCTTGTAACCTTCAAATAACTGTTCCGTCGTAAAGCCGTACTTCGCATCGCCAGGGTTGTCCATGATACCGTTACTCATCTGGAACACGCCGCCCGGATTATATCTGCAGCTCATCGTCTCTGGCAATTTTCCAAAAATTTTCTCCACAAATTCAATATGCGTGATATCGTCTAAATTGATGATACCGCCCACCTTCGCGCAGTATTCAAACTCCTCTGCCGGTGTATCATTGGATGAAAACATGATATCAGATCCATTGATTCCCAGCGCATTACTCAGCATCAATTCTGTCAGAGAGGAACAGTCACATCCCACCCCATACTCATGCATAATCTGAATCAGAAACGGATTAGGACATGCCTTCACTGCGAAATATTCTTTAAACCCTTTATTCCATGCAAAAGCCTCCTTTACCGCCTCAGCATTCTTTCTGATTCCTTTTTCATCATAAATATGAAAAGGCGTGGGATATGTCTTCACGATCTCTTCAACTTTTTCTTTTGTCACAAACGGTATTTTTTTCATCTTTAGAACAGACTCCTCTCTTATCTCTCAATTTCACGGTAAAATTGTCATCCATTGACTCATTTTGTATAAATTCACAACAACTACATTTCAATCATTATGCAGATTCATCTTATCATCACAATATACAATTTGTAAATATGATTATATGCATATCAGTAATTTGTTTATCGAATACATAATTGCTTCTCTAAATACAAATTGACGTACTCCTACTTTTGTGATACACTTTACCGCGATACAACACTACATCAATATCAGATTATAGACTATTGCAGAAATGAGGTAAACCATGAACATTCATTTTATTGTTGATTCCGCATCGGATATTACGAACCCTGCACGGAAAGATGTGACCGTGTTGCCTATGACCATCACCTTTGGCAGTGCCCAGTATCAGGACGGTGTAAACATTTCCCATAAAGAATTTTATGAAAGGTTGATCGAAAGCGACGAACTCCCCACTACAAGCCAGATTGCGCCTTACGAATTTGAGACGGCTATCCGTAAGGTTCTGTCCGACGATACCGACGTGATCGTCATCACCATGTCTTCCAAACTGTCCGGCACTTACCAGAGCGCTTGCATTGCCGCATCTGAATTTGATAAAAAGGTATATGTCATCGACAGCGAAAACGTGACCGTAGGCGAGCGCGCTTTGATCGAATACGCTGTCCGTTTAAAAGATCAGGGGCTTGATGCCATATCCATCGTAGAAAAACTAGAATCCGATAAGAAAAATATTCGCCTGATTGCCCTTTTAGACACTTTAGAATATCTGAAAAAAGGTGGGCGCGTCGGAAAAGCCGCCGCTTTTGCAGGCGGTATCTTATCAATCAAGCCTGTCATCGCCATCGAGGACGGCGAGGTCGCTTTTCTTGGAAAAGCCAGAGGCTCCAAACAGGGAAATAATTTCCTCGCACAAAAAATAAAAGAGTGCGGCATCGACTCCGGCAAGCCATATTTTCTCGGCTATACCGGCTTAAATGACACACTTCTTCAAAAATACATAACGGACAGCAAAGAACTGTGGCAGGATCATGCCGAAAGCCTTGCCATCAGCACAGTAGGCGGCACCATCGGCACACATGTAGGACCCGGCGCAATCGCCGTTGCCTTCTTTGCATTGAATGTATAGCGAGATCCGCCTTCAGAGAACCCGAAAACACGGAACCGCTTTTATATATTCTCGATCTGCCAGTCGATCGGCTGCACGCCGTTAGCTTTCAGGAAATCATTGCACTGGCTGAAATGTTTACAGCCAAAGAAACCGCGGTATGCCGACAGCGGGCTTGGGTGCGGAGCTTTTAAAATCAGATGCTTCGGATTGGTCAGCATAGGTATTTTACTCTGCGCCGGGCGTCCCCATAACAGATAGACAATCGGACGATCCTGCGCATTTACAGCTTGAATCACAGCATCCGTAAACTGTTCCCACCCTTTTCCTTGATGGGAATTTGCCTGGTGTGCACGCACCGTCAAAACCGTGTTGAGCAGAAGCACTCCCTGATCCGCCCATTTCTTGAGATATCCGTTATTCGGAATATAACACCCTAGATCATCATGTAATTCCTGATAGATATTCTGCAGCGACGGTGGAATCTCTTTCTGATCCTGAGGCACGGAAAAACTCATGCCATGTGCCTGATGCTCATTGTGATACGGGTCTTGTCCCAAAAGAAGTACTTTGACCTCATGCAGCGGCGTAAAATGAAAGGCACTGAAAATCTCATCTGACGGTGGATAGATCACCGTTTTACTATACTCGTCTCTCACAAAAGTATATAGTTGTCTGTAATATGCCTTATGAAATTCCCCGTCCAGAGCCTTCGCCCAATCGTTGCTCAGCATTGCCATAATATATCTCTCCTCTTTTGTTTCCAATCCTAATTGTAGTTAATACTTCTATACTAAATTCTCACCGAAATACCTTTTCCCCGAAGATACTGTTTCAAAGCACAAATTTCCATCTCCTTGAAATGGAACAGGGAAGCCGCCAACGCCGCATCCGCTTTCCCCACAGTAAACGCCTCATAGAAATGTTCCATCGTGCCTGCGCCGCCTGATGCAATCACGGGTATTGATACATTTTCCGAAATTGCCCTTGTCAGTTCCAGGTCATAACCCGCCTTCGTGCCGTCTCCATCCATACTAGTCAAAAGTATCTCACCCGCTCCAAGCTGATCGGCTTTCATCGCCCACTCCACGGCATCGATACCCATATCTATCCGTCCACCATTCTTATAAATATTCCAACCACTCCCGTCCGGGCGGCGTTTCGCATCGATCGCCACCACTACACACTGGCTTCCGAACTTATCAGCCGCATCTGAAATAAGCTGCGGATTCATAATCACCGCCGAATTGACTGATACTTTGTCTGCACCCTCACGCAGGATCGCCCTGAAATCCTCGACCGTGCGGATTCCTCCACCCACCGTAAAAGGGATGAACACCTTTTCGGCGACCTTGCGTACCATCTCCACTGCTGTTGCCCTCGCGTCAGAGGATGCTGTAATATCCAGAAAAACAAGTTCATCCGCACCGGACTGGTCATAAGCCGCCCCGACTTCCGCCGGATCACCCGCGTCTTTAAAATTAATAAAATTGACCCCCTTGACAACTCTGCCGTTCTTCACGTCCAGACAAGGGATGATTCTTTTTGTATGCATTCCCATTTGGGGTTCTCCTCTTCCATCCATTTATCGGGATATACTGAGAAAATTCTTCAGAATCCGCATGCCCACATCAGAACTCTTTTCAGGATGAAACTGGCAGGCAAATACATTATCCTTTTCCACCGAAGCATGTATTAACGCTGCATACTCCGTTGTTGCCGTAACAATTTGCGCCTCTTCTGCCCGAAGATAATAGGAGTGCACAAAATACACGAAAACCTCCTCCGGAATACCCGCAAACAATCTTCCTTGATTTGGATATCTCAGACAGTTCCAGCCGATGTGCGGTATCTTAAATCCCTGATTCTCTGGAAGTTTTACAATTTTACCTTTCAGAATACTGAGTCCTTCTACGCCTGCACTCTCTTCGCTGCTCTCGAACAACAACTGTAAACCAAGACAGATCCCAAGAAACGGCGTGCCTTGGTTTACAACCTCCTTAATCACCTGTGTCAATCCGTATTTGTGAAGTTTCTCCATCGCATCGCCGAAAGCGCCTACACCTGGAAGTATAACGTGGTCTGCAGACATAATCTCCCTTTCGTCCCTTGTCACCACGACATCCTCTCCCAGCGCAATCATCGCTTTCTCCACACTTTTGATATTGCCGGCATCATAATCGATCACTGCAACCATATTTTTTACTGCTCCTGTCTGCTCTCACAAAATCTCCTCTTCCGCCTGCATTATTTCATTATTCTCTTCTGCCTGCGGCTCATCGTCAACTTCATCCGTCTGCGCCTGATCCTCTTCTGGCTGCAAAACTTCATCATCTATTTCCGTGCCATCTGTACCCTGGAGTCTGTCAATGATCTCCTCTTCCTCCGGAAGAACATCCTGTTTCACTTCCGGAAGTTCCCCCTCTTCACTGCCATAAATATCTCCGTACACGATCGACTGTAATCTTTGGGAATATGTTACATCGTCTCCGGAAGAGAGAATCTCCAACGCCTCCGACTCTGATACACCATAACTATCTGCAAGTGCATCAAGTATCTGCCCATATACATCATACAACTCATCGCTAATGCGATACCGCTCAGCCTCATCTCTCAGGTTCTGGTATCTGCTCACACCCTCAAGCAAGGCATTTAATGCTTCCAGCCGCATATCAAGCTTCGTGTAATTCTCATAAGATTCAAATTTACGCTTTGTCTGCAGAATGATACTGCTCTTCTGGAACAGCGCCTCATCCTCCTCATTAAGTTTCTTGCCATACAACAGATCATATACTTGCTCGTACTGTTTATAATCGTATGCCACACGAGCCTCCTGTTTCTCTATCTGGTTCGGAAGCAATGTAGACAAAACAATAATACATGCGGCAACTGTCGTACAGAACAAAAAGACTGACATCACTTTCTTTCTGGAAAGTTTCTTCTCCGGTGCCTTAACTTCATCTTCCGGATTCTGCTCTTTTTGTTTCTTTTTCTTCTTTTCTTTCTTTGGCTTCTTACCTTTAGCTTCTTCCTCCTCGCCCTCTCCTTCGGCTCCGTCTTCTGCCGCGTTCTTTTTGCCTTTCTTACCCTTCTTTGCTTTCTTTTCTTTCTTCTTGGCGTTCTTCTTATCTTCCGCTTTCAACTCTGCCAAAAGTTCTCTATTCTCATCGGACAGGTTGCCGATTTCCGATCCGGCTTCACCTTCGGCATCATTTATTTCCTCATCCTCGTCCTCCTCCAACAGCGCTTCCATAATTTTTGCAAAGAATCCCTGCTTCTTAGGCTCACTCTCGCCTGCTACATCCATACCCGACAACAAATTATTCAATTCATCATCTTCGTCTTCTCCGACATTTTCTGCTTGCGCTCCTTTTTTCTTTTTCTTCTTTCTTTCTTCTTTCTCTTTCTTTTTTCTTTCCTTCTCCGCTTTCTTTTGTTCCTTCTTAGACAGCTCGGCGTTTTCCCTGCCAGTCAACTCTTCCGGTGTCATCTCACGGATATTCTCAAGTTCTCCTTCCTCTGAAAAGAAATTGTAGCTATCTTCATTTCCCTCTTCGTCTGATCCCGAAACTCCCCCTAACATAGCCAGCATATCGTCATCTCCCGACATGCCTTGATCTGCTTTCTCCAACAGATCATTGATTTCCGCCAGATCATCATCAGATCCCATACCTGCAAGCAGTGCAGACAATTCTTCGTCATCTTCTCCTGACTCTTCCAATGCAAAATCATCTAGTGCAAAATTATCCATTGGCTCATCAACAGAAACTTGCTCTTCAATTTGACCTGTCTCCTCCAGTCCCAGATCCCCTAATCCAAGATCATCTAGACCAAGACCATCCAATCCTAAATCACTTAATGTTAAATCATCCGATTCTGCACTCCCCGACTCCACATCATTTAAATCAAAATCATCTTCCAACGAATCGTCTAAGACCAGATCATCCAACATATTTTCTTTCGATACCTCTTCCTCTTCCAACGCCACCTCTTCCGGCATAAGACTCTCATCCAACACGAAATCATCCAGTGTCGCTTCTCCTATCTCACCGGCTGGCTCTTCCATTAATTCTTCCCCCGGCATCTCTCCTATAGAGGCGAATATATCATCCGGTAATTCCTCCTCTTCCAGCGCCATCTCTTCCGGCATGAGGCTTTCGTCCAACACGAAATCATCCAGCGTCGCCTCTCCTATCTCATCGGCTGGCTCTTCCATTAATTCTTCCCCCGGCATCTCTCCTATAGAGGCGAATATATCATCCGGTAATTCCTCCTCTTCCAGCGCCATCTCTTCCGGCATAAGGCTTTCGTCCAGCGCAAAATCGTCCAGTGTCGCTTCTTCTACCTCATCGGCTGGCTCTTCCGCTAATTCTTCCTCCGATGTCTCCCCTATAGAAGCAAACATGGCTTCGATTTCATTCATGCTCATTGCCTTATCTTCTTCGTCCGGCACAGGATTGTCAGATATTCCCTGCGCATCACCCATCTCATTAAGTTCTGGTGTCTCTGATAATGAATCTGCGCTGGTCTTACTTTCTCCTTCTATCAAAGATTTTAAAAGACTATCCAAATATTCTTCACTCGAACTCATACTCTCACTCCAATAAAACTTTTTATGCTTAATTTTAACACATATTGCCTTATTTCACAAATTTCTTTTAAAAATAACATTTCCCTTTAAACATTTTCAAGCCGACAAAGAAAATCGACAGGATTCTCCTGAATACTTCTCCCCCTGCAGCCAATTCCCTCTCCCAACTGATAAAGTACCTGATGAACCCGATATATAAATGCCTTCTGATTATATAATACAATTTTTTCAAATGGAAATCTGATCACCGCCGGATATTCCATTCCAACCCCTAATTCAAGTATACATAATTTCCTATTTACAGTCCCCCGAAGCCACCTGGTATACTCATTCCATTGATCTAAATACCCTTCCTCAGCATACTTGCTCACACCCAACTGATTGAATCTGAGTCTGCCGCCGCAAACAGTGCATAATGGTTCACTCATATCCTGCAATGACTGTTCTTTTCGATAATATCGTAATACGGCATCATAACTATCCTGTGGAATAGAAGTTAGCTCATGTGAACAATTATGATCACACTGCATCCTACGAAAACCGCCGCACGGTGTCACAATCCTGCTCTCTGTAATGCCTGCTTCATATATATAATCATCCATACATAAAGATACAACAAAATAATTTTTGCCTGCAATAAGATTGCTTAAATTTTTATATGCTGTTCTCCATTTATCTTGTCTGGACTGTTGCAATATCATTTTTTGCAAAAAAGGAATAATCCAGATATACTCCTCTCTTCCATCTATCTCCTCCTCTATCTCCTGGTATCGCCTATCTTCTGTCAATCCACTCCAATCATATTGTAAATCTTCCCCTAATCCCACAAGGACCAGATCTGCATCTCTTATTTTCTCTTCTAATTGCCTCAGTTCACTATGTCCCATCATGTGTCCTCATATTTTATTGCCGCCATAATGCCTCTCGTACACATCATTTCATATCTATATATAGAATTTTAGCAAAATATTCCTATCCCATAAGAAAAGCCGGGAAACTCCCGGCTCATATCTCTCTGGCATATACTACTTCAGATTTAAAACCAACTCATCCACCGTGCGTACCAAATTACCAATCTCAGGTTTTGAAAGCTGTGCATCTGCTCCGAGCGCTGCTCCTTTTCTTTTCATTTCCTCATTTACTAAGGACGAGAAGATCACAACCGGAATATCCTTTGTCACTTCATCGGATTTAATCAGTTTCGTCAAACGATGACCATCCATAAGAGGCATTTCAATATCCGTAATGACACATTGAACATGATCTTTCAGTGTGCCCTCACGCTTACATTCTTCAATGACATCATATGCCTGCTGACCATTCTCCGTATGAATCAGATTCGCATATCCTGCTCTATGTAAAGAATCAACGATCAGCTTATTCAATAACGGAGAATCTTCCGCAATCAAAATCGGCACGTCGTTCCTCTGTCTCTCGCCCAGCTCCTCTATATCTGTCATCTTCAATCCTGTCTCCGGATTGATATCTGTCACAATCTTCTCAAAATCAAGAATGATAATCAATCGTTCCTCATACTTAATAATACCTGTGGAAACACCTTCTTCCGTTGTTGATACGGCAGCTCCCGGCTTAATGATATCACGCCATGATACACGATGAATGCCTACAACGGAATCCACATGGAATGCAATATCTAATTGATTAAAACTTGTTATAATAAATAAACCACCAGGAGTCGAGTTACCACGCTGTAAACAATTCTTTAAATCGATCGCTGTAATCATCGTATCACGCGGCATAAAAATACCTTCGATACTAGGGTGCGCATTTGGCACCGGCGTAACCGGCTGATAGGTAATGATCTCCTTAATCTTAGCAACATTAATGCCATATGCATTACCATCCAATTTAAATTCAAGTACCTCCAACTCATTGGTTCCGTTCTCAAGCAGAATCTTTGTATCCATGTAATCCACCTCACGTTATAGTTATAAATTTAGAAAAACCTTATAAATTTATCAGATTGCATATTCATTTTACCAGCCTATCCCGAAAAAATCTAGCACAATCTCAAATTTACTTAATTATATCATAAAAAAATTAAAAAAAAAACACTATTTGCATTTTTTTGCAAATAGTGTGAAAATTTCTCTCTCTTCTTCCATTTTCAAGGGACACACCCTCAAAACCGAACCTGAAAATCTCAACAATAAATCTTTCTCTTCTCGAAAGAATCTCTGATTCTTCCGAACGAAGTTGTAGATGTTCTTGGGCGGTGTCCTCTACCGCCCTA
>JAMPGN010000165.1 GCA_023663915.1 Eubacterium sp.
ATTCCTAAGAGATGCCTTGCATCTTAAGAAAACTCGTCGCGAACTCGAAATTTGCATAGGAATTTCCTATAGCATAAAAAATTACCCTCTGCTGCCAGAAGAATGCTTTACGATATATCCATCTTATCTGCATAATGCCTTGCCTGCGCAAGCCACAATTCCCTATATTTTCCAGATTCAGTGACAAGGTCATCATGATTTCCCTGCTGGACAATCTCACCTTTATCCATCACAATAATTTCATCACAGAAACGACATGTTGACAGACGGTGGCTAATGAATATGGTGGACTTATCACCGGCAACTTTATCAAGTCTGGTATATATTTCATGCTCTGTTATGGGATCAAGGGCTGCCGTAGGTTCATCCAGAACAAAGATGGCGGCTCCTTTATATACTGCTCTTGCCATGGCAGCCAGTTGTTCCTCTCCACCGGATAATTCAACTCCATCTTCATCATAATCATGATATATTGTCTGCTCCAGCCCTTTTGGCAAACGTTCAAGTTTAGAGGCAAATCCTGATGCACATAAACTTTGTCTGGCGCGATCTGCATCATATTCCTCAGAAGCCGCTACATTCTGCCCCAGAGAAAACGCAAGCAGCCTAAAATCCTGGAAAACGACGGAAAACAATTTGATATACTCAGCGTAACTATAATCGGAAATCGGATGATTCCCCAACATGATCTGCCCCTTCGTTGGTTTATATAATCCGCATAACAGTTTTACTAATGTTGTCTTTCCAGAACCATTCATTCCGACAATAGCGATTCTTCGCCCTGATTGAATTGAAAATGATATATTATGAACCGCATCCTTC
This sequence comes from Eubacterium sp., assembly GCA_023663915.1. The sequence continues at coordinate 823 of JAMPGN010000165.1, forward strand.
CCACTTCCCGGATAATGAAAACTCACATTTTCAAACCGTATTTCCGGATGATCAACAAGTTCCTGACCGACAGACAGCTCGCCTTCATCCTTCTGTTCAGGTAACGTCATATATTGGAAATACCTCTTCAAATGTTCATTATTATTACGCAGATCCGTAAAAATCATTGAGCATTCACTGAATGCAAGGATCATCATTGTAACAGAAGAATATGCCATAACTACATCACCAATATTTACCGTCCCGGACATCGCTTTTAACCCTATTAACAGATAAACGGTTCCACCCATCAAGGCACTCAATAAATGTTTGATGCCATCATACTTGTTTGAAGCGCTCTTTTCACGCTTGTCGCCATCTGAAAAGGGGATGTAACAACGGTTCAATGCTTCTTCTACGATCAGTTTCCTCTGAGAGAATATCCTGATATCCTTTGCCGCCTTTTCGTCTGACAGGTAATCCAGAGTATAGAAATTTCCATATCGATGATACCGAGCCCCATCTGAATAAACTTCAAATGCTACATCAAACAACTTCCCTGTCATTTTTGCTGATATCCAAACGCTGACAGCTATAAGACCTACCAGAATAAAAATTGCGTAAGGAGAGTTCACCACTCCATATATACCTGTAAATTTCTTGTCTGATGCTATACAGAATATGTCTGCACACAACATGATTCCAATAAACGCAGAACACAGGTTTTTCACCATAATCTCCATATCCCAGTAGAGGCTTGCCATTCCAGCCCCTGTCGCATTGCTATTATCAGAAACCTGATCTCGCAGTTCTCTTATTTCGGGATCTTCTATATTCATATATGGCAGTCTGTGACCTTTTTCATTCAGCAGTATCTCCTGAGACGTAAAAAGTTGATGATAGCCAACATCTATTCTTTTTTTAAGATAAGAGGATAACGCCGTCAACAGCAGCGTTGTAGTTATTGCCAGCACAATATAACCAGTCAATAATTTTATATTCTGCCTTCCGGCAAGCTCATTGATCATACGCGATGACATATATACCGGAACATATGGTGTCAGTGCCGCGAGGAAAGAGTTGAAAATTACCATCTGCATTTGTCCCGGCAAAATGGAATTAAATTCCTTTATCCCACGAAATATAAAACCAAGATCCTCTCTTAAACTTCTCTCATTCTTCTTCAATGATCGGTTTCCTTTCCGTCAATCCGTGTAGTATTGACTTTGAATACGGAACATTTCAGCATATTTTTTATTATTTGCCATCAATTCATCATGGTTTCCTGTTTCAGCGATACCTTTATCATCAAGCAGGATGATACGATCACAAAAACGTGTGGACGAAAGTCTATGGGAAATAAATATCGCTGTTTTGCCACGAGTCAGCTCATTATATGACTGGTAGATATGACTTTCAGCAATGGGATCAAGCGCTGCTGTTGGTTCATCAAGAATGATAACAGGTGCATTCTTATACAAAGCCCGTGCAAGCAATAATTTTTGTATCTCGCCGCCTGAAAATTCTGTAGCATTCTCGGAAATATATCTAACGAGATTTGTTTCAAGTCCTGATGGAAGTGATTTGATTTTCTCTGTAAGTCCTGCTAATACGATACATTCTTCGATACGCTTATAATCTTTGTGCCCGCACACATTAAGCGCTATATTATCTGCTATGCTGACAGGCAAAACGCCGGAGTCCTGAAATACTGCCGAAAACAGTTCATAATAATCATCACGTGCAAACTGGTTAATTTCAATGTCATTAATATATACATTACCTTCTGACGCGCGTAATAAACCGCAGATGATTTTGATCAAAGTCGTCTTTCCGGCTCCATTACTTCCAACGATTGCGAGTTTCTCACCCGCCTTTATATGTAGATTTATGCCCTCCAGTACATTTCCTTTCGCAGTATCATAGGCATAAGAGACATTTTCAAGTCTGATCGATACAGTATCACCCGGGTCCGGCAGCCTCTTTTTCCCTTCACGGTTCAAGGAATCCGGAATATCAACGAAATCTCTAAAATCGGTCACATAATTATTTGCTTCTGCCATTTCCCCAATACTTATGGCTAACTGGGCAAACCAGTCCCCCAGCCCTGTAACCGCCGCAAAATAGAGGGCAAAATCACCAACTGTTATATTATTGTGCAATACCATATAGATTAAATAGGCATAGGCACCACCATCTCTGACAAATACAAGTACAGTGTTGAAAAGATTCACAACAAATTGGCGGTCTGCTACTTTTGTCTGTATCTGAATATTATCCCTTTTCGCCTGAAATGCCATAGCCCGCAGCCAGCCTGCCATTGAATAAAGTCTGATATCTTTACCTATGCCAAGTCCTCTGGTCCGGTAAGCAATATAATTAAGTTTCCTGTTTGCTTTAGCAATATCGTCCTTCGTCGCCTGTTTTACCCTTTCCACATACAGTGCCCCGCCAAGATTAAACAGATAGAAAATAAGAAGTATAGGCATGATGAGCGGATGAAGATTGATAATAACCGCACTATAAGAAACAAATCCTGCTGTATTAATAAGCAGAGTGACAAACCTCGGGAAATAAGTACCTACCCCTTGTCTGCTCTCGCCCTCCAACGCCTCACGGGCTCTTTCCGCTTTCTGCCTCCCCGATTCCGACGTAAAGGCTTCATAGTCCATATCAGCAGCTTTATTCAGCCATATACAATGCATATGAGTAAGAATGAAAGCATTTGCGCAATGTTCTGCTGTATTATGCGCATAAAGTTCCAAAATGAACATAAAAGCAAGAAGTATGGTGACCGCTATGATCGTTAGGATAAATTCTTTCATTGCAGCTGGTTTTTGGATGGCATCCAAAACAATTTTAGGTGTATAGACAGTAATCAGCGCAACTATTATTTTCGCCGGAACTTCCATAAAAGATATCAGTACGCTGCTCATACTGAATCTTTTTAATTCTTGAAAGATATATCTGAAATTACTGTATAACGAATATCCTTTCTTTTCTTGCATGCTTTTCGCTCCTGGTAACTATAAATCGTTTGCCGGTATTGTAGTGACGGTTATCAGCATCATCGTCACGTTGGTCAGTATCCGGCGGACCGGAAGAAATGAAATATCCGCACTTTCTTTTTGTAACGTTCTGGAAACTGGAATCGTTGATTCTGTAAAATCTCTAATACACTCCCGCCGCGTCTTTTGGCAGATCATGCACATGCTTAAGGAACGCTAATGCCGCCCTGCCTTCCTCAAGATCGTAAGTGTACCCCAATCCTTTTGCCACATACTCGCTTGCGCACTCAAACAGATCACACATGGAAAAGACCGCACTCCATGCTTCCTCCACTTTTCCACCAAAATAGGTATCCAGATAACGCTGATACTCTTCCCCTCCGAGCCAACGATAAAGATATTTCGCCGACTTGCCGACGCTCACGCCAAAATCGGTCAGAATCCCGACTTTCCACGAGAGCATTGTTTCTAACTGTTTACGCACGACGAAATTTGTCATATCTTGAACATACGGTATTTCCCCACGCCACAAACCCTTAGCAAGATTGTTACTGCACCACCAAAACTCATTTATACACGCCTGAAACTGTGTCTCGGACGGTTTTTGTACATGATAATCTATATCTGTGGATTCCGATATCTTTGGCAAAATGTTCTTTTTATCCATCAGAATCCGGCAGAGTTTATCGTCATGAATATGCGCCTTTGCATAATCAGCCGTCTGCGCCGTAAGGTCAACCCGCACGCCGTCATCAAACTGCACAAGCCACCCATAATGGTTCTCCTTATCGCTCGGATAGTCTGGGTTCTCGTCTGGATATTGCATGTACAGGACATTACCGAATTTACGAATCCAGTCTTTCTCTTCGATGAACGGTTTTGTCTCTTTTACCACATACACAATATCATAATCCTGAAAAATATCCTTCGGCACATTGGCATTTGTCCTGGAACCATTCATATATACCGCCTGAATCCTGTCATCCGCCTTCGCGATATCCATAAATAATCGGTACATGGTGGTTTCGTCTCTCATGAGCTGCTTCTCCTTTTACAAAAATTCCGGCTGACCACCCAGCCGGAATCCCATTATCTTATTGAAATATAGACAGGCTAAATCGACATTTTCTTAATCCTGTCAACTGCTTCCACGGTATTCTCATAACTGCCAAACGCCGTCAGACGGAAATATGTCTCGCCGCTGGGACCAAAACCCGAACCCGGTGTACCGACCACATTGGCATTTTCTAGCAGGTAATCGAAAAACTCCCAGCTTGTCATGCTATTCGGCGCTTTCAGCCAAATATAAGGCGCATTCACACCGCCGGACACGCTAAAGCCCGCAGATTTCAAACCATCTAAAATGTAAGCCGCATTTTTCATATAATAGGCAACCAGCTCTTTCGTCTCTCTCTTGCCCGCCTCACTGTATACGGCTTCGCCGGCTCTCTGGATAATATAGGGCGCGCCGTTGTACTTGGTTCCGTGGCGTCTCGCCCACAACGCATGCAAGGACACGTCGCCTGCTTTCAACTCTTTCGGGATCACGGTAAAACCAAGACGCACTCCCGTGAATCCTGCATTTTTGGAAAAAGAGCGAAGCTCGATGGCGCAGGTCCTTGCCCCCTCGCACTCATAGATCGTATGGGGTACGCCTTCCTCCGAGATATACGCCTCATAAGCCGCATCATAGATGATGACGGAACCGTTTTTGTTGGCATAATCCACCCATTCCTGAAGTTGGGCTTTGTTGATGGTGGAACCTGTAGGATTGTTGGGGAAACACAGATAGATCAGATCCGGCGTTTCCTTCGGCAGCTGCGGGGCAAAATCATTTTCCGCCGTGCAAGGCATATAGATCACGTCACTCCATTTCTCTGTCGCCGCATCATATGTGCCCGTCCTGCCAGCCATCACGTTCGTATCTACATAGACAGGATAAACCGGATCGCAGACCGCAATCTTATTGTCCAGCGCAAAAATCTCCTGAATATTGCCGGAATCGCACTTCGCGCCATCCGATACGAAGATCTCGTCCGCCTCGATCTGACAACCTCTCGCCTGATAATCATTTTCTGCGATTGCGCTTCGCAAAAACTCATATCCCAGATCAGGTGCATATCCGCGAAACGTCGCGGCATCCGCCATCTCGTCCACCGCGCCGTGCAATGCACCAATCACTGCCGGGGAAAGAGGCTGTGTCACATCACCGATCCCCAGCCGGATGACCTTCTTATCCGGATTCGCTTCCGTATAGGCATTTACTTTTTTTGCAATCGTGGAAAAAAGATAACTGCCGGGTAATTTTAAATAATGATCGTTTACTTTAACCATGATGTCCCTCCATTCTTAGCATTCGCCTTCAAAAACGGTGACTGCCGGACCCGTCATATACACCGGACCGGCTTCCCTGTCCCATGTGATCTCAATTTCGCCACCTAATAGTTTAACAGTAACCGTGTTATCCGTCAAACCATTTAAGATGCAGGCAACCACTGTCGCACAGCAGCCCGTGCCGCAGGCAAGCGTCTCCCCCGTGCCGCGTTCCCACACGCGCATCTGCACGGTCTTCCTATCTAAAACCTTGACAAATTCCGTATTGATGCGGTTCGGAAACCTCTCGTGGTTCTCGAAATGCGGGCCAATCTTCTCGATTTCCAGATTCACTACATCGTCCATAAAAACAACGGCATGTGGATTTCCCATTGACACACATGTCATTTTGTACTCTTTGCCTTGAACAGTGATTGGGGCATCGATGATACTTTGCTGATTTCGTATTACCGATGGTCTTTCGACAATATTTCGTTGTCCCTGCTGTCCTTCCTTCTCCAAAGCCACCGGTATATATTCCGGTCGCAGCTCCGGCGCACCCATATTGACCCTGACCGAATCAACTTTGCCTTCTTTTAGGAAAAGCTGCAGGTATTTTATTTTGCCGCAACTTATGACGCTTATATCAGTTTTGTTCGTCAGACCTTTATCGTACACATATTTTGCCACACAGCGGATACCGTTTCCGCACATTTCCGCACGGCTTCCGTCGGCATTGTACATCTCCATCTCAAAATCCGCCTCTGTGGAAGGATTGATAAAGATCACGCCGTCGCCGCCGACCCCGAAATGTCTGTCGCTGAGACGACGCACTAGTTCCGGCTTTTCGTCCTGTGATAAATTCTGCGTAGAGCCATCAATATAAATATAATCGTTCCCGCAGCCATGCATTTTCGTAAACTTCATGTGATCCTCCATTCCGGAGCGTTTACGCGACGAGGCGACGCAAATTTCAGATTTGTTACACATGGGTCAAGCGGGCGTGCTTGCACGCACATTTGACCCACAAATTCAGTATGAAAGTTTACTTTCATACTGGCGTCTGCCATCAGACAAATTTGTGACGCTCCGGCACAAATTTAAATGCGTTTTTCTTTTAGCATACCACATTTTGTCACAAAGAAAGCACATGAATTTCATGACACTGTGCAAAAACAAGCTTGCTCGCTTTTTATCCCCTCATCATCGCCAGCACCATCTGCGCCGTCTCCACCATATTGGTGCCGCTGTCCATGCTGCATTTCTGAATATAACGGTGCGCTTCCTCCTCCGTCATATGATTTCGCTTCATCAAAAGTTCTTTCGCTTCTCTGATAAGACCGGTCTCCTCCTGATTGCGTGCTTTTGGTTTCGACTTCGCCCTGCGTCTTTTGCGTAGGATCGCCTGACTCATCATATCCACTGTATTGATGAGATCATGCACTTTAAGCGGCATGGCAAGACACATGATGTCGCTGCGCCGATACTCATTTAGTACAGCCTGCGAGGCAAGCAGAAGCATCTCAAAACCTTCTGGAAGGCAGTCGTGTAATTCCGTGTAAATCATGTCCGTCATCTTATAACCACATATGACAATGCCATCACTTAAGTCACGTAGCTGGCTAAGCGCCTGCGCGCCCGTCACGCAGACTGCTGTTGCCTGAAAACCGTTTTTCAGCAACACGCTGCGGATGCCCTTGGCATCCTCTATTTTCGGCAAAACCACGATAATATTGATCACACGCTCACCTCCCGTCCTATATTTGATGTCGGACGATGCGCAATACAGTACTGCCCGTCCAGTGATTATAATCTTTCATCCACCATACAGTCATGGCGTTGTCTTATGAACAAGTCTTTCTCGGTATTTTATGACAATCATGTCATTTATCACACATTATTCAGATACTCATTTACCTCCCAGTCCGTAACCTGCATACGATAGCGGAACCACTCTTCCTTTTTTGCTTTAATGTACTTATGATAAACATGCTCGCCCAGCACATCTTTTATAAAACCGTCCGCCTCCATGCTGTAGATCGCCTCAATCAGCGTACCCGGAATCTCCTCGATCCCCTTTTTTTGCCTTTCTTCCTCGCTCATACGGAAAATATTACCTTCCACGCTGTCGGGCGGCGTGATCTGGTTCACGATGCCGTCTAAGCCCGCGCGCAGGCAGACAGCCAGAGCCAGATAAGGATTCGCAGAAGGATCGGGACAGCGAAGCTCAATCCTTGTCCCCCTCCCTTTCGTCGCTGGAATCCGGATTAGGGGACTCCGATTCGTGACGCTCCATGCGATATACACCGGCGCCTCATATCCCGGCACCAGCCTTTTGTAAGAATTGACAAGCGGGTTGGTGATCGCTGTCATACCCTTCATGTGCTTCATGATACCGCCAATAAAATAATACGCTGTCTGGCTCAGTCCAAATGGATCGTTCCCGTCCGCAAAAATGTTTTTCCCGTCTTTGGAGAGCGACATGTTGATGTGCATCCCCGAACCGTTCACGCCGAACTTTGGTTTCGGCATAAAACTTGCGTGAAGCCCGTGTCGGCGGGCAATCGTCTTGACGGCGAGCTTGAAAGTCATGATGTTATCCGCCGTGACAAGCGCCTCGTCGTAGTGGAAATCGATCTCATGCTGTGCCGGCGCGACTTCATGATGGGACGCCTCAATGACAAATCCCATATCTTCCAAAGTAAGCACGATATCCCGTCTGGCATTTTCACCGAAATCCATCGGTCCTAAGTCAAAATATCCCGCTTTCTCGTGCGTGATCGTCGTCGGCATGGCATTTTCGTCCGTGTTAAATAAGAAAAACTCGCACTCTGGCCCTACCTCAAATGTGAGGCCAAGTTTCTCCGCCTCCCCGATTGCCCGTTTTAAGATATAGCGCGGATCGCCCTCAAAAGGTTTGCCATTGGGACGGTACACGTCACAGATTAGCCGTGCCACCTTGCCCTGCTGAGGTCTCCACGGAAAAATTTCCAGCGTACTCAGATCCGGATGCAAATACATATCGGATTCCTCGATCCTCGAAAATCCCCCGATGGAAGAGCCATCGAACATGCACTCGTTATTCAACGCTTTTTCAAGCTGGCTGGCTGTGATCGCCATGTTTTTCAACTTCCCAAAAATATCCGTGAACTGCAGCCGGATAAACTCTACGTCCTCATCCGCGACTAGTTGTATGATATCTTCCTTTGTGTAATCCTTTCTCATAACTGCCTCCTTTTCTGACTCTTATATGATTTATTCTCGTTATTAGATTTCTATCAAGCACGCGCAAGGGCATTCTTATCCTGCAATAAGAACGCCCTTGTTCCATAAATTTCAATTTATGATATCAGTTATCTTGTGTGTTTGTCAAGTTAGGCGCTAAGTCGTCGCCGCACCGCTATGTGTCAGAGTTACTGTTCAGAGGTTAGCTTGAATGAACCAAACCGATGGTGTAGACTGATTTTAGTCAGGAACCATCGGTTTTATTTATCCAAAAATCTGGGATACTCTGTCAA
>JAMPGN010000166.1 GCA_023663915.1 Eubacterium sp.
GGGTGGTTTTTTCCGCTTTTTATGTTAATTTTCATCATTATATTTTTCGTGACGGCAAATAGCAATAAACAGGTGGAATACACGATTATGACGTCCATGGACAAGGCAGCGCAGATCATGAACATGCAGTTAAAAGACAGCGAGACCGCGTCTAAGAACGCTTCCTATATGCCTGTGATCGTTGAAAGTTATGCTGATTTTCTGAAAGACGGGCAAAAAAGCGTATTCCACAAGAATGTGGAGACCTTTTTAAAACAGCAGTATCAATATAACGATAACTGCCGGACGGCGGAGCTGGTTATGTTGAACAATCCGTATGAGAGATATTACGTGATGAACACGAGCAGGAGCAAAGGAACTTACCGCGATATTGAGTTTTTCTATCAGACGGCGGAAGAAAAACTTCTTGAGAAAGCACAGACGCTTGACACAGGAACGACTTTAGCAGGGGTGGAAAATAGAGTCTATATGATCAGGAATCTGGTTAATTCCAAGTTTCAGCCCTACGCGGTGCTTGCATTGGAATTGAATCCGTCTTCGCTGATGGAAAGTTATGCAGGAATATGGGGATATAAGAGTGCGGCGGCTTACTGGAACGGTGAACTGTTGATGACAGGACAGGAAGAACATGCGCGGAACCTGTCAGGAGATATTATAAAACAGCTTGAGGCCGAGGAAGAAGTTTATGTGCGGGGCGGCAGGCGGGAGCCGATTTACGCATACCGCAGAATGGATATGTACGGAGGGACGATGATTGTGGAAGTCTGCATCGATAAACGCATCACTCACGCTGAGATGAGTACGTTGGAATATCTTTTTATCATACTGGTCATATTTATGATTCCGCTTGTAGTACAGATGATGCGTTTTTTCTATATTAAAGTGACTCGCCCGTTAAAACAGCTGGTTTTGGCATCGAATGCGGTCAGGGAAGGGGACTTGGGGGTTCAGATCGAGAATCGTGAGGACAATGAAGAGTTTTACCAGATGAAAGATTCTTTCAATCATATGTCCAGACAGCTCAAGAGTCAGTTTGATAGGATATATGTGGAGGAGATTGCCCTAAGAGACGCTAAGATCATGGCGCTTCAATCGCAGATTAATCCGCATTTTCTGAACAATACGTTAGAGATCATTAACTGGGAGGCGCGCTTAAACGGCAACTATAAGGTGAGCAGCATGATTGAGGCGCTTTCCACGATGCTGGGGGAGACCATGAACAGGAAAGAGCAGCAGTTCCATTCCATAGCGGAGGAGATGGCGTATGCGGATGCTTATCTCTACATTATTTCCCAGCGTTTTGGTGCAAAATTCCAGTGTACGAAGCATATCGATGAGCGGTTGATGAATATTCAGGTGCCGCGCCTGATTGTCCAGCCCATTGTGGAGAATGCGGTGGAACACGGAATGGATATCACGAAGCAGGGCAGACTTGAGATCCGGCTTTATGAGCGTGAGGACGGCTATCTTAGTATAGAGGTGGAGGATAACGGACATCTGACCAGAGAAGACAGAGATAAGATCGATCGGCTTCTATCGCCAGATGTTGAATTGTCTAAAGAGAAACGGGTAAGCCTCGGCATTCGTAATGTTGACCAGAGACTCAAGATGATCTATGGGATGGATTGTGGATTATTTATAACCGGAAATGATAAGAAATATACGGTTAGTACAATTTTGTTAAAAAAAGATGTGCCAACCGAACAATAAAAGGCAAAAAAGAACAATCCCAACAATTTTAGTCTTTCTCCCCACGGAGTATGATAGGTATATAGAGATGCGACATACATCTTGAAAAACGAAAGGGAGGAAAAAGGATGAAGAAAAAAATTATTGCAGCAGTGCTTGCAGGAACGATGGTACTATCTCTGACAGCCTGCGGCGGCCAGGGCGGAGCAGCCAGCAATACGCAGCCGGCAGAGAGCACGGAAAGCGGGGCTGAAAGTACACCGGCAAGCGGGTCTGAAGCGGAAGCTGGGAGTGAACCGGCGGCGGAGCCTACAGGTCCGGTAGAGCTGGTAGTAACCACCACATTCGCAGGTGAGGATACTAATGCACAGAATTACAAGGACGCTGTAGCAGGCTGGGAGGCAGAGACAGGCAATACAATCGTAGATACATCTGCAACTTCGGATGAGACTTTTAAGACAAGAGTTGCAACCGACTTTGAGACAGGTTCTGAACCTGACGTATTGTTCTTCTTTAACGGAGCAGATTCCAATGACTTTATTGAGGCTGGCAAGGTGGTATCCATTGATGAGATCCGCAGCGCTTATCCGGATTATGCATCAAACATGAATGATGACCTGATTGCAGATTCACTCGTTGACGGCAAGAAATATGCAGTACCTGTAAACGGTTACTGGGAGGCAATGTTCTTCAACGCAGAGATTCTCGAAGAGGCTGGCGTAGCAACACCGGGGCCGGATTATACAATGGATCAGTTCAAAGAGGATTGCGCGAAGATCAAAGCAGCAGGTTACACACCGATCGCAGCAGCGCTTGGCAACATTCCCCATTACTGGTGGGAGTTCGCAATCTATAACAACCAGTCCCCGGCAACACACCTTGAGATTCCGGAGAATATCGATGATGTGAACGGACAGGCATGGGTTGCTGGCATGAATGATATTAAGGAACTGTATGAGTTGGGCTGCTTCCCTGACAATACACTTTCCGCAACAGATGATGAGACATTTGCAATGTTTACAGATGGTAAGGCAGCATTCCTGATCGACGGTTCTTGGAAAGTCGGCGGTATCGTAGGCGCATGCCAGTCTGATCCGGAAGATCCTTCTACACTCGATGCAGACAAACTTGCTAAGTTTGACGTAACATATGTACCCGGCAAGGGTGACAGAAAAGCAAGCGATCTGATCGGCGGTTTATCATCCGGCTACTTCATCACAAGAAAGGCATGGGATGATCCGGAGAAACAGGCGGCAGCAGTCAATTTTGTAGAGTATATGACTTCTGACAGCGTAGTTCCTTTATTCGCACAACATACGGCATCTGCACTTAAGAATGCACCTGCAGTTGATGAATCACAGTTCAATGCATTGCAGATTAGGGCAATGGCAATGATGTCAGGAACAACATCTTTAACAGGCGCAGTACAGGATCTGTTCAATGGCGACTGCCGTGTATCTACATTCGACGGCATGCCTGAGATCGTAACAGGCAGAGTTGCAGCAGAAGACGCAGTAGCAGAAGGTCTTGAGATTTATCATAATCAGTAACAAATAAAGTAAAATATCTATTAAGGGGGCAGGGGTTTACCCCTGCCCAACGAGCGTCAGCTCGCAAACGAGCGTCAGCTCGTTTTTTTATCAAAACAAAGTATTTACAAATATAACTGCGGAGGTGGCTTATGGGAGCAAATATTTATCGGAATAAAAAGCCGGCGCTGGTATTTCTGATTCCGGCATTCGGATTTATGATAGTGTTTCTCTACTATCCTTTTTTCAAAAATATTATAAACAGTTTTATGGAAATTAAAAGGTTAGGTTTGTCGGGAACGGAATTTAATTCACCGTGGTACAGTAACTATGTGGAGATGCTCCAGGATCAGAATGTGTGGACTTCTGTCAAGAATACGATTGTGATGATGCTCGTTACACTGATCGGGCAGGTGGGAATTGCAATCGTGCTGGCACTGATGGTTGACAATATCGGCAGGGGTAAACAGTTCTTCAGAACCGTATTCTTCTTCCCGATTGTTATATCCGCTACGGCATTAGGTTTGATGTTCAACCTGATTTTCTTATATGATAAAGGAATGGTCAACCAGTTGTTGGAGTTGTTAGGCAAACAGGATCTTACAGACTGGAAAGCGGAAGGAATAGCGCTTTTCACGATGATGCTGCCGGTTATGTGGCAGTATGTGGGATTCTATTTTGTCATTCTCGTCACCGGATTAAATAACATATCCGATGAATTGTACGAAGCTGCGAAGATTGACGGCGCGACAACATTACAGAGGGTGCGCTACCTATCGATTCCGCTTCTGCACAACGTGATTTGTACCTGTAGTGTTCTGGCAGTCACAGGAGCGCTCAAAGTATTCGATCTGCCTTGGGTTATGTTCCCGAAGGGTATGCCGCTTAAGACAACTTTCCTGACCGGTACATATATGTATTATCATACGATGGAGACGAAAAATGTCGATTATGGCGCGGCGCTTGCCGTTTTGATCGTGGCGCTTGGTATTGTATTGGCGAAGGTTGTCAACTGGATTTTCCGTGAGAAAGATTATTAAGAGGGGGATAAATGATGGATACTGCAAAGAAAAGAAAAGTTTCGATTGGAATGATTGTGGTATATATAGGACTGATCCTATGGGCTTTGACTACGATCTATCCGATCATCTGGGTAATACAGAACTCCTTTAAAGCGAAGGATAAGATTCTGGCAAATTCGTTTGCAATTCCTTTTGGAGAATTGTTTACGACGGCGAACTACAGGAAAGCGTTTAAGAGTATAGATATTTTTGGGGCATATAAGAACAGCCTGTTTATTTCTACGATGGTGGCGCTGCTTGTAATCCTGCTTGCGGGTATGGGAGCATACGCTCTTGCAAGATATAAGTTTTTCGGTTCCGGCTTTGTGAATTCTCTTGTTGTCGGAGCTATGATGTTTCCGGCATTTGCCACTATTATTTCAGTATTCCAGATGGAGTTTTCATGGGGAATCGCTAATACAGGCAGCTGGATCTTAAATATGTCGTCTGTTATTTTGCCGCAGGTGGCGGGAAATCTTGCGTTTGCCATGGTGGTTTTGACGGGTTATATCAAGGGGCTGCCGATTGAATTGGAAGAGGCAGCTTACATGGAAGGCTGCAATGCATTCCAGATTTATTTTAAGGTGATCATGCCTTTGACAAAGCCCTCTTTTGCGACGGTAGCAATTTTCTCTTTCCTGTGGAGTTATAATGATCTGTTTACACAGTCATTTTTCTTAAGAAGACCGGATATGTACAGTATTACGATGATGTTAAATAGCATCAGCGCCAAGGAAGGAACGGATTATGGTATGATGGCAGCGGTAGTTGCACTGATCATTGTTCCGGTTATCATCGTATATTGCTGCCTGCAGAAGTATATCATCAAGGGGATGATCGCGGGCGCGGTGAAAGGCTAGCATCGGTTTGCAAGGAAATCCGGAGAAAACGGCAAGGCCGTTGAAACGCTAAATTTAGAGAGTAGTTTCGGGCGGTTTTGATAGACAGGAAATGATGTTTTAGGGTATTATAAATATAGAGTCGCATTGTGAGGAAAATGGGATGTACAAAGTGGCAATTATCGATGATGAACCATTGATCGTGGAAGGATTGTCCAAAACAATGGCTTGGGAGAAGTGGAACTGTCAAGTGGCAGGCTGTGCTTACGACGGCAGGGAAGGGATAGAATTGATACGGGATAAATGTCCGGACATCGTTATTACGGATATCAAGATGCCGGAGATGGATGGACTTATGATGATCGCGGGACTTAAGTCGGAGTTTCCCAATATGCAGATTATCATTCTCACAGGGTATCGGGAATTTGAGTATGCACGGAAGGCGATTGAACTCGGCGTGTCAAGATTTCTGTTAAAGCCCTCCAAGATGAATGAACTGGAAGAGGCGGTCGAAGCCGTGACAAAGCGGCTGGAACAGATGGAGGCGCCCATAACGCCAGAGACGCGGCAGACGGAAACGGATATTCGAGAAGACGACGCGGCGGCAGAGTCGGAGAGCAGCGTGGCAAACAGCTTTATCGTGAAGAATGCGCTGGAATACATCCGGGAAAATTCGCAGGAAAAACTGCGGCTTGCCGATGTTGCGGATCAGGTCTATGTGAGCCAGTGGCATTTATCCAAACTGCTCAATAAGCATACGGGTAAGACTTTTTCGGATATCTTAAACGGAGTGCGCATAGATAAATCCAAAGAATTGCTGAAAGATCCTTCCCTTCGTATCTGTGATGTGGCGGATCAGGTGGGATTTCAGGATCTGGCGCATTTTTCCAGGGTTTTTAAGAAGATGGAAGGAATGTCTGCCAACGAATATAGAAACACACATTAAATATATACATTCAAGGGAGGGAAATTGTATTATGAGAGTTTATTGTGCAAAGGATTACGACGGCGCCAGCAGGATTGCGGCTAATATCATATCAGCGCAGGTCATCATGAAACCGGACTGCGTGCTTGGGCTTGCGACAGGCTCTACGCCGATCGGGGCTTATGATCAGTTGATCAGATGGTATGAGAAAGGAGACCTTGATTTTTCCAAGGTGCATAGCATCAACCTAGATGAGTATAAAGGATTGACGCCAGACAATGAGCAGAGCTATCGTTATTTTATGAATACGCATCTGCTTGACCATGTCAACATCGACAAGGCAAATACCTTTGTGCCGGATGGAACGGAGCAGGATTCGGAGAAGGCATGCAGGGCTTACGATGAAATTATCCGCGCTCATGGCGGCGTTGACCTGCAGCTTTTGGGAATGGGACACAACGGGCATATCGGATTCAATGAGCCAAGCAGTGACTTTGCCAAGGGGACTCACTGTGTGCAGCTTGCCGAGAGCACGATAGCGGCGAATGCACGCTTCTTCGCGTCGATGGACGAAGTACCGAAGGAAGCGTACACGATGGGCGTAGGTTCGATCATGCAGGCAAAGAAGATTCTGGTGGTAGTCTGCGGGGAGGATAAGAAGGACATTGTGAAGAAGGCGTTTCTCGGACCGATCACGCCGCAGGTGCCGGCTTCGGTGCTGCAGCTTCACAACGATGTGATACTAGTAGGAGACGGGGCTGCATTATCGGAGTATAACAAGGCAGTACAGTGAGGAATGACATCGGAAGAATAGAATAACAGGCGTGTGGAAATATGGTCAGTGACCGGAATTGGGAAAGGAGTATTTGTATGCGGACGATCAGAGGAATGGTTTATACGGATAAGATGTGTTTTGAGCCGGGAGAGATAACGGTCACGGGAGATACGATTGAGAAGGTTGAGCGCTTCGGGGAGGACCAACTAACGAAAGAGGAGGCAAAATGCTATATTCTTCCGGGATTGGTGGATACCCATTTTCATGGATGCGCGGGGTATGATTTCTGTGACGGTACGGTGGAGGCAATGCGTGCGATCGCTTCTTATGAATTGACTCACGGTATCACGACCATCACGCCGGCGACCATGACGCTTGCTGAGGATACACTTATGAATATCTGTGCGACATGCGCTTCGGCGGTGGAGACGGAGACATTGGAAGAAGGAATTGTGCTTAGCGATGTGCTGAAAGGAATTTATCTGGAAGGACCCTTTATTTCCATGGGGAAAAAGGGTGCACAGAATCCGGCGTATATCCACAAGCCTGATATGGAGATGTTAGACAGGCTGCAGCAGGCAGCAAAAGGAATGATAAGAATCGTGGTGATCGCGCCTGAGACGGATGGCGCGATGGACTGCATCAAGGCTGGTAAAGGCAAATATCGATTTTCCATTGCCCATACATGCGCCGACTATGAGACGGCGAAAGAAGCGATCGAGGCGGGCGCGGCTCATGTGACGCATCTCTATAACGCTATGCCGCCTTTTACACACAGGAAACCGGGCGTAATCGGTGCGGCGGCGGAAGATGCCCATACGGAAGCGGAGCTGATCTGCGACGGCATTCACATTCACCCAAGTGTTGTGAAGAGTACGTTCAAGCTCTTTGGGGCAGAACGCATGGTGCTCATCAGCGACAGCATGATGGCGACAGGCATGGAGGATGGGGATTATGCGCTGGGCGGCCAGCCGGTTCAGGTCAAAGGCAATCGCGCGATTCTCGCGGACGGAACGATCGCGGGCAGCGCGACGAATTTATATGATTGTATGCGGACGGCAATCGGGATGGGTATTCCCAAGGAAGATGCAGTCAGGGCGGCGACCCTGAATCCCGCCGTGGCTGTCGGACTTGCGGACGAATGCGGCAGTCTGAAAGCAGGCAGAAAAGCGGACATTCTCGTTGCAGACGGTGCCTTTGAACTGCGTGAAGTAATCAAATCCGGTAGGACCGTGACGCAAAAGTAATGATGAAGTAAAAAGTTCTTTTGCATTTTTCCATTGAGTATGATAGAATAGACCCAATTTAGCGGCAGTATCGTTGATTTCAATCAGTCGGAGCAGATAGGTATGCCAGCCGCATGACGGCAGGACGCTCCGCCAGGGGAGAGATTATGAAAAATGGAAAAAAGTTTGCCATTGCTGCGGCTGCGGCAGTGGCGTTGCTTATGGCATGCGGGAAGAAAGCCGATGAAACCATAGTTTCCGGCGAGATGGCTGTGCCGGAGATGTCTTCCGAAGATCTGCTGGTGAGTTCGCTGGAATATCTTTTGGAGGAAGATGGGCAGGAGGATTCCCAGGATCAGAGGCAGTCATCGGAATCGGATGATTTCGTAAATCAAGCGGATAATGTGAACTCAGATGCTCCGACAGAGTCCGGGGATGCGGTGGATGTGGATGGACAGCAGCCGCCAGATGCAGAGCAGGGAGAGACGGCGGTCATCTATTATGGAAGCGGCGGTTCTTCTGAGCTGAAAGAAGAGATGATTACGATTCCAGAGAAGACGCCGGAAGAATTGATCGGTGCGCTGGCGCGTCACAATATCGTGTCATTGGATACGAATGTACTTTCCTTTGAGGAGACGAAGGAAGGGGAGCGGACGGTATTATATCTCGATCTGTCCAAGGCGGCAGGCGAATATTTGAGAACGATGTCCAAGGAAGCGGAGTGTATCATTATTGCATCGATTGCAAGCACGTTTGTTGAGAATTATGATGCCGATGCAGTCTATCTTATGGTGGAGGGAGAAACGCTTGTCACGTCCAATGCAGAGTATGCGGAGGCGGTCGGAAGATGTACGCCGGCAGAGCTCATGCAGAAGTCCGGGGAGGTTGATGACGACACCGTGCAGAAGACAGGTAATGAGGATGCCGTGCAAGAGACAGGTGCAGAAGATTCGGGGCAGGACGAGGAGAAAGGACTGGATGAGCAGACACAGAGTAAGCTGCCGCTAGTTCAAGAGAAAGAATAGATTAGGACAAAGCAAATTTATCTGCGGGAAGAATAGAAGGGAAGAAGGGATAGCATGGCGGACATTAGTGCGCGTGAACAGCTTATTTTTGAGATAGCCCAGACAGAGTGGGAATTATTTCAGAATGTGTATAATACAGGCGGAAGGGCAGCCTGTCAGGATGATCCGGACACATTTTTTAAGATGCGCATGAGCCAGTGGATGGTCTATTCTGACGAAATACTCCATAGTTATCTGGAAGATTGCCGACAGGCAATGGCGGAAGGAAGAAATCTTGTCTTCGAGAAATATGGCAGAATGATGGAGAGTACCTTCCCAGAAGAGTATGAAGAGATCAAGGAATACCTTCCCGACGTGTCTGACAAAACAGAGATCGTGGAAAAGATTGTGAAGATCAATCTGGAATGGGACGCGAATATGCTGCGTGATTATCCGAATTTACGGAATAGAGGCAGGGTGTTAACCACGGCGGAAGACGGTATTATGGCGGGTTCTT
>JAMPGN010000167.1 GCA_023663915.1 Eubacterium sp.
TACCCCGGAGGGGTTATAACTAAACCCCCATTTGAAATGGGGGTTGCTAACTTAGGAAAAATAGATATGAAATAGAAATATGCTGCGAAAAGCATGTTGGAAAGGAATAATAACGCATGTTTCTGAAACAGATGCTTCTTGGAATGATCGGGATCAGCAGTGGACTCATCGTATCGGCAGGCGTGTTTACCGTGCTGATCTCGGTTGGACTGATTCCGAGATTTGCAGGTAAAATGCATGTAGCGAGGAAAATATTTGTTCTGGAAGAGATGGTGGTGTTCGGAACATTGTTTGGCGGGTTTTTCAGCGTGTTTGGCGATTGGGGAATGATTGGTGAATTTGTGCGAAGGCACAGACTGTTCGGGGAACGTGCGACGGATGGCGTCTGGAATCTGATTGGGACGATGTTTTTACTTCTGTTTGGCGTTTTTGCAGGAATTTTTGTGGGATGTCTGGCGCTTGCCATCGCGGAAATGCTGAATACGATACCGGTTTTTGCAAGAAGGATCGGATTTCGGCATGGGCTGGGGATTGCGATTCTGGCGGTGGCACTTGGGAAATTGGTTGGGAGTCTGATTTATTTTACGCAACGGGTGTTTTTGTATGGCGGATAATGAAGTATGCAAATGAAAAAATAAAAATAACATATGGTATTATATGTATGGTATTCTATAAAAGATAGATGGATGAAAACGAAAGGCTCATGCTTTGGAATGATAAGTTGTAGAGAGATATAAGTGTAAGAAATCTAAAAATATATTTTGAAAAGAAGGGAAATAGAAAGATGGCACAGAAAGATCAGAAACCGCAAACGATGCAGGAGAAAAAGGAACAGGATTACAGGCAGCATGTGGACGAGGTGACTCCGAAATATAGTTTGCCGATACAGATGGTCAAAGCATTCGTAACGGGTGGTATTATATGCTTAATCGGACAGGCAATCTTGAATTATGCGACAAATAAAATGGGGCTTGATAAGGAGACGGCGGCGTCATGGTGTTCGATGTTGTTGGTGCTTGTCAGTGTTTTGCTCACAGGATTTAACCTGTATCCTAAGTTAGTGGAATGGGGCGGCGGAGGCGCGCTTGTGCCGATCACGGGATTTGCGAACTCTGTGGCATCAGCGGCGATTGAGTACCAGAAAGAAGGACAGGTATTCGGGATCGGCTGCAAGATTTTTACGATCGCGGGTCCGGTGATCTTGTTTGGCATCGTGACGAGCTGGGGGCTGGGGTTTGTCTATTGGATTGGGACGTTGCTTGGGATTGTATAAAAACAAAGATACTGCTTTGTTATTCTTCCGTTATCAGTTATAATAAATAACAGAGGCACACCGCCTCAGAACGGAGGTAATTATGGTGCATGAAGTGACGGGAAGATTGACTTTGCCGACGGATGTGGACATGGTTGAGGAGACGATACGTTTAAAAGAACTGTTGGGGGCGGATGCGCTGCGGGATTGTGACGGAACGAATATGCCGCCGGAGCTTTTGAGTCAGGACGCAAAGATTTATGCGACTTATTATACGACTAGAAAAGACAATGAATGGGCGATGAAGAATCCGGAAGAGATACAGCAGGAGTATCTGATTAGCGACCGGGTGACGGCTAAGGGGGAAAGTCTGCGTATCGAACTGATGAAAGGATTTCATACGGAACAGCTTAGAGTCAATGCGATCGATGATCCGAAGCGGTGGTGGGAAGTTATTGACAGGACGATGGGTGAGATTGTGTCCGTGGACAAATGGGAATATGACGTGGAGACGGGGGAAGTGGTGATTGAGACGGTTCCCTACCATCAGTACACTGTCAGTTTCCTTGCTTTTCTCATATGGGACCCGGTGCATATGTACAATTTTATCACCAATGACTGGAAAGATGCACCGCACCAGCTTACATACGATGTCAGACAGCCGAAGACGCAGGCTTATGTGAAGGATAAATTGAGACGGTGGTGCGAGGAGAATCCGGATGTGGATGTGGTGCGTTTCACGACGTTTTTCCATCAGTTTACGCTTACGTTTGATGACCAAAAAAGGGAGAAGTTCGTGGAATGGTTCGGCTACAGCGCGAGCGTCAGCCCTTATATACTAGAGCAGTTCGAGAAATGGGCAGGTTACAGGTTCCGGCCAGAGTTTATCGTGGACCAGGGCTATCATAATTCCATTTTCCGGGTTCCTTCCAAAGAATTTCAGGATTTTATCGAGTTTCAGCAGATCGAAGTTTCCAAATTGGCAAAAGATTTGGTTGATATTGTCCACAGCTACGGTAAAGAGGCGATGATGTTCCTTGGAGACCACTGGATTGGGACGGAGCCTTTCGGAAAATATTTTCAGAATATCGGGCTGGATGCGGTGGTCGGCTCTGTCGGGGATGGCGTCACGCTGCGCATGATTTCAGATATTCAGGGCGTGAAATATACGGAAGGACGACTATTGCCATACTTTTTCCTGGATGTATTTACCGAGGGCGGCGATCCCATCGGTGAGGCGCAGGATAACTGGCTGAAAGCGAGGAGGGCGATCTTACGCTCGCCGCTTGACAGGATTGGTTACGGCGGTTATCTGAAACTGGCAAGCGAGTGGCCGGGATTCATCGATCAGATTCAGAAAGTAGTGGATGAGTTTCGCCAGATTCATGAGAATATGCAGGGGACGAAAGCATATACCGCGCCTTTTAAGGTTGGCATCCTAAACTGCTGGGGCAATCTGAGGAGATGGATGGCGAATCAGGTGCATCACGCGCTCTGGTATCGTGAGATTTATTCTTATGTGGGCGTGATCGAATGTTTGAGCGGAATGCCGATCGACGTGGAGTTTCTCACTTTTGATGAGGTGCGGGAAGGGATCGACCCTGACATCAAAGTCATCATTAATGCGGGCGATGCCTACACTTCATGGAGCGGCGCCGAGAACTGGAAGGATGAAAGGGTCGTGTGCGCGATCCGCCGTTTTGTGGATGAGGGTGGTGGCTTTATCGGTGTCGGGGAACCGAGCGCATACCAATATCAGGGACGTTTTTTCCAGTTAAGCGACGTGCTGGGCGTGGATAGGGAGTTGGGTTTTTCCATGAGTACCGACAAGTACAACGAGATGGACGACAGGCATTTTATTCTGGAAGACATCGAGGGGGATATCGATTTCGGTGAGGGTAAGAGCCGTATTTATGCGCAAGGAGAGCATTACCAGATACTTAATATGGACGGGAAATACAGCCGCCTCGTGGTCAACGAGTACGGCAAAGGGCGGAGCGTTTACTTCGCGGGACTGCCCTATTCTCCGCAGAATTGCCGTATCCTGCTCCGGGCAATCTACTATGCGGCGCATCAGGAGGAGGAAATGAAGAAGTTCTATGTCACAAACGTAGAGACGGAACTAGCGGTGTTTGAGAGGAGCGGCAAGATCGCAGTAATCAATAATTCCAAAGAGCCGAAACAGACGCAGCTTTATGTATACGGAAAGTTAAAGGAGGAGCTTGATCTGGCGCCTATGGAGATGCGGTGGGTGGATTATCACTAGCAAGAGGCAGAGAAATGCGGTTTTGGCAGAATGATGCTGTGCAAAAGCAGTTAAGGATTGAGAATATTTAAATAAGTTATCGAAAATCTTTCGGAGGCGTTAATCCGGAAGATTTTCTGTTTTTGAGACAACTTTGACACATTTGTATGATAGTATGGATTAGGGAAGGAGATCGCGCAAATGAATGTTTTGATTGTGGAAGACGACGAGGCGATTGCCAATTTATTGTATATGGATTTAAGCGACGAAGGGTATCGGTGTACCTGCGTCTATAACGGCAGACAAGCCGCAGATCTGTTGGAACGGAATAGGAATTTTGATTTCATACTGTTGGACATCATGCTGCCGGAAATTAATGGTTATGAGCTGTTGGAATATATCAGGCCGATGGGGATTCCGGTCATTTTTCTGACGGCAAAAAGTGCGGTCAAAGACCGCATCCAGGGGCTTAAGATGGGCGCCGACGACTATATCACCAAGCCTTTTCAGAGCGGGGAGGTCATTGCCCGTATGGAGGCGGTGCTTCGCAGGTACGGGAAAAGCAGGAAGAAACTTTCTTTCGCGGGTGTTACGGTCGATTTGGAGTCCAGAAAAGCGTATCAAGACGGGGCAGAGGTCGAACTGACAGTGAAAGAGTTTGATCTTCTGGTGGAACTGATACAGAATAAAAACGTGGCACAGTATAGGGACAGGTTATATGAAAAAGTGTGGAACGAGCCTTTTCTGGGTGATACCAGAACGTTGGACACGCATATCCAGAGGCTCAGAAAAAAGCTGGGATGGGAAGAATATATCAAAACCGTGTTCCGCATAGGATACCGACTGGAAGGATAATGGGTGTTATGAAACTTGGCACGAAAATTTTTTGTTATCTCACGATCTTCTTTGGTGTGGCATTTCTGGCAGGCGGATACGCGCTGCTTTCCTATTTTTATGAAATCACGATGGAGCGGGAAATCGAGTCCGCCGTGGAGCAGTATCAATATAATAAATTCGTTATACAGGCGCATCTGATTACAAAAGGTGCAAAGTGGCTTGAGGGAGCTGAGGATGGAAACCATGAGATTGTCAGCATGGTTTCGGATATGGATGACATGGTGGCGATTTTTTCTGAGGATGGCACCGAATTGTATTCCGGATTTATGGAAGAAGCGGATTTGTCAGAGGTACTTAAGGAGGTGGTGCAGAATCAGGTGAGTTATCAATTTCGGAAGATCAGAGGCAGGACCTGCCTTTTGACTGTGGGGGTCGTGTCTCATGCCGGCAGAAACGTCTATCTGGTGACGGGGACGGACGTAGAAAATATTTTGAAGCAACAGGAACAAATGATCGGGAAATTCGGGGTAGTGTATGGAGCGACGATTGGAGTCGGCAGCCTGCTCATTTTTGGATTATCGTCTATACTGACCAGATCAGTCAAAGAGCTGACGGATGCCGCTAAAAAGATTGCCGACGGGGATTATAAGGAGCGGGTTGCGGAGAACAGCAGAGATGAAGTAGGGCAGCTTGCGCGCGATTTCAACCGTATGGCGGATGCCGTTGAGGAAAAAGTGCAGGAACTTTCGGACAGCGCGAGGCAGAAAGAGGATTTTGCAGCTAATTTTGCACATGAATTGAAGACGCCGCTCACCTCGATCATAGGTTATGCGGATCGTATTTATCACAAAGAGATGCCGCGGGAAGAACTAAGGCGGGCTGCATGGTATATCTGGAATGAGGGGATGCGGTTAGAGGCACTTTCCCATAAATTGATGGATATGACGGTGTTAAACCATAAGGATTTTGTTTTGCAGGAAATAAGTGCAGAGTTATTATTTCGGGAGCTTGCGGACGATACAGCATATCTTGTAGAGGAAAAAGGCGTTTCCGTATCATATTGTATTGAGCCGGGGATTGTAGAGGTGGAGTACGACCTGTTTCAAACGCTTTTCCTCAATCTGATCGATAACTCTGTCAAGGCAGAAGCCACGGAAATTATAGTCACGGGCAGGCGGTGTAAGGAAGGTTATGTGGTGGCGGTTCGGGATAACGGCAGCGGGATTCCGGCGCAAGAATTAGGACGGATCACGGAGGCATTCTATATGGTAGATAAATCCCGTTCCAGAAAACAGCACGGCGCGGGGATCGGGCTGGCACTGTCGGAGAGAATCGCGCAGATTCACGGTGGAAGGCTTAGGTTTGAGAGTGACGGCGCAAGCTGGACGAAGGTGAGTGTGCGCTTAAAGAGCAGGGAGGCAGAAGAGGAATCGGTTTGTGACGCTTCGGGAGGAAGGGAAAATGTCAGAGGGAAATAGAATCCACACACCTGTTATTTTTATGCTAACGGTTTGCATTGTTGTCGGCGGTTGGTTTTTGACGGCAGGGATACTAAAGAAGCAGCAGGAAAAGTTCTTGCATACAACAGGCAGGATCGAAGCAGGAACGGGGGAAAGTGCGCTTTTGACGGACAGTGAGCGGGATACCGTGCAGGAACAAGAAGTGGAAGAAAGCGAGTTTCACGGGCAGGTAATGTCTGAGGAATTGCGGGCGATTGTGTTGTCTGTGTGGAGATACGGCGGCAGTGAAACGCTTCATGAACCGCTCTCCGGTCAGATGAATATGGAACAGGCGATCGACGCGGCTCAAAAATGGATTCAGAATATGGTGGAACATGGTGTTTATACGGATAAATTGCAGGCGAGCGAGTCCGATAGGGT
Source organism: Eubacterium sp. (assembly GCA_023663915.1). The sequence goes on from JAMPGN010000167.1 coordinate 6,215, forward strand.
CAAGGCAAGTCTGTGTACCCTTGATACGCAGTTGATTGTCAGCAATATTGAGAAGTCTATGTATAGTTATTGGAAAATATGGGTTAGGAAAGATAACGGCGTATCAATCGAATTGACGATCCATGCACAGAGTGGCGAGGTATGGATGGCGGGTATCACCGTGGAGACGGGAGATGAGCCGTCGGAGACATACGATCTGGCGTATTTGCTGCAATATGCTTTTCCGTTTATGGAGGCGGGGAATACAACGTGGGTGGATCGGGAGAATAAAGTGGTGGCGGAGAGTTCCCAAAATGGAATGGTTACGGCGATGGCAAGGAGGTATATGCTTATGGTAAGTGGGGAGCCGGAGAAGGTGGTGATGGAGTTTAAGCTGCAATGAGATAAAAATAACATGTGATTTTAATTGAACAGTTTTGACAAGTTTGACACAGGTTGTATGAAAGTCAGAGACATTTCCCGGCTATGATGGAAGAGATCAGGACCGGGATTTTTTTGTTATGGATTTAGGGATCGAAAGAGCTTTTGACATCCGAATTTGTTGTAGGAAATAAGAGAGAATGGAAGGGGAAATGCTATGAGAATGATAAGGGATATTACGGAAGTGCTCATTTATGTGTTGGTTATGGGGAGCGTTGGATGCGGGGTTGTCTGGGGATGGATGGGGTGCATGATGTAGGTTATGATATACCGAATAGGTGACAGGAGAATGCTTACCTGATTCTGCGGGAGATTAAGAAGAGTGATAATAAAAAGTGGATGCGTTTTCCACTTAAGAGGGACGCATCCACGGTCTTTTTACCAATATTGTTTTACGGTCTCACTGGATTCACTTTCGGACAAATGAAACCTTTCTGCAATACGTTTTATTGTGTCAGCTAATGATACCTCTAAATCTTTGTATGTTTCCACTGCGCCTTTAATCTGACCGGCTAATTCGCTTTCTTCCCGCATTTGTTGAATTGCCAAACACATATTAACATCTCCTTTCCCTTCGGGATATTTTAATTTGGAGCCTGTAACGATATTGATTATATCTGCCGCCTGCCTTTCCACGTTTTGGAAATGGAAATCTTTTTTTATAATTTCGTTTAACTTTGCTTTATCCTTAGAATATTTGATATATAGCATCACTTCCCGCAGGTTTGAGTGAAAATCATTAATTTTCTCATCGGACATCTCCTTTGGAGCAATCAGATTTACATGATAATCCGGTGCATGTGCAAGGATTACGCTGTTGGTATTGGAATACATTTCTTTTAAAGAAAGGGGTGCATCCCAATTATCCGATCCAAAATAGATTACGAGGGTGATGATAGGTATCAGGCGATCTGTTTTCCAGAAGCCGCTCAAAAATTCACCATCGGTTGGTTTCTCTTTATCTGGCTGTCCTGTTCCTGCTTCTTTTTCTTTGATGGTCTGCCTATGGGAGTTGGCGGCTTTGCTTACTTGGTGGGACAGATGAAGAAAGTCATAAACGCCGTTCTTAACAGGGAGAGCATAATGAATCTCCGCTTGGTTTTCGATGCCATGACGCAGTACGCAACATCTCCGTCTGTCATGGCATGTAAGAGTTTTAACACATCTCTGTATTTTTGCTCTGGAACGCTTGCGTTATTGGTTCCATACGGAACTACAATTCCCGTAGTGTCCAGTTCTGTTAGCCGGGTGGGGTCAATTTTCTGCTCCCCATGGTAAAGGAACTGATTGAACGCGTCGGCAAAAACGACTGGATTCGCCATGTATTCCTTGGCTATAATATCTATCTTTCCCATCATGAGGTTCCTTTCTGCTGCTGCTAATAGTATACATTTAAAAATACTTTTCCTCAATAGTCTTTGCAAAATTTTATAGTTGAAAATCCCCAAGTTGTCCATGACACTATGTGGGCATGAGTTATATAATGAAAACTCCACCAAAATGTATAAAGCGTAAAATATATGGTTATACAAACAACGAGATGCAACAATTTACTATGAAATGTTGCATCTCGTTGTTTACACAATATATATCGGAGCGATTTCAAAGTTCTTTATAGTGAAATGAAAAATTTTTAAAAAAATTTATCCGCCATGCTTTTCACGGTGGTATCACTGCATTATAGTTGCACGCTTAGGTAGATTTTGTCCCGGTCATCCTGCTCAATTCCCAGATACCGCGTGGTAGTGCGGTAGGAAGAATGGTTGTAAATATCCATCAGTATAGCGGGCTGCGCGCCCTGCTGCCATGCCTGATAACCAAAAGTCTTGCGCAGGGAATGGCAACTGATATGATCTTCCAATCCGGCATATTCTGCCGCTTCCCTGATGATGCGGAACGCCTGCGAACGGGAGAGAGGTTCGTCCGGGTATCTGGTACTGGGGAAAAGGTATTGTTCCTCATCATGGTAATGACAATTCTGTTGTAAAAAGGTTAAAGTCTCATGGACGGAAGTGTTGATTGCTACCATTCTTTGTTTTCCTGTTTTCTGTTCATTGACGCAGATGTGCGCTTTGAAACAGTTTGTCTTCTGATTGTACACATCTTTCCATTTCAGATGCAGCAGGTCGCTGATGCGGAAGGCGGTATTCAATCCCAGAATGATCATCGCATAGTTGCGGTAAATCGGTTTTTCTTCTAAAAAATATTTCTTGAATTTTTCGAGTTGTTCCTTGTTTTTGATTGGACAGGCTGTACTCATTTTTTTACTCCTTTACATTGGTATGATTTTATTTTTTACAATATATAACATTATACGACGGATGCAACATTTCATAGTAAATTGTTGCATGGCACGGCGGCACTTCACAGAAGGAAAAGCAAGGAGGTTTTGAAATGTTAAGACTCACAGTAAGCGCAGAAGACTATCTGATGATCGGAGAGGACGTAAAAATCGTTTTTCTCGGAGGGAGCAAGAACCATTTGAGAATCATGATTGACGCACCGAAGGAACTGAATGTTGTCCGCAGTAAAGTCATTGAGAACAATACCACGGACCCGGAGGAAAGAGAGAAGCTACCACACTATTACGCAGTGCCCGATCTTCCGGAAAAGTACCGGAAAAAGAAAGTCATGGTGAACGATTCTGTAAGGAAATCCAGAGTGAGTCGGACGGCAGGAGATTAACGGCAGCGTCACGGCAACAATGGTAATAGCCCGGAGCTATCCTAGGGGCTTCGGGATTATTCAATACAAAAAAGTAAATTCCTTCGGAATTTACTTTAAACAAACAACGGCTGCAAACGGAATTGCGGCTGGCAAACACAAGGAGGTAATATTATGATA
>JAMPGN010000168.1 GCA_023663915.1 Eubacterium sp.
ATGCGCCTTTTTCTTCTGTTTTACCGCCGACTCGCCCGCACAGGCAAAAAGCGGTTCGTACTCTTTGTATTCCAAATCCGTCCCTACATAAGTCTCTAAGACTTCATAGGCGGGTTTGCCTTCTTCTGCCAGTTTTCCTAATACATTGTCAAGAAGCGCCTGCGCCATATAGTACGTGTAGCCGTCCGCCGCTTTAACCTTGACATAAGTCTCTCCCGGATTCACACAGAGCGCCACATTGGAGGGAAGTGTCCACGGCGTGGTCGTCCATGCGAGGAAGTACGCGTCCTCATTCGCCACCTTAAAACGCACCACTGCGGAACGTTCCTTGACTGTCTTATATCCCTGCGCCACCTCATGGGAGGAAAGCGGCGTGCCACAGCGCGGGCAGTAAGGCACTGTCTTAAAACCTTTATACAGTAAGCCTTTGTCCCAGATCTGTTTCAACGCCCACCATTCGGACTCAATGAAATCATCATGATAGGTTACATACGGGTCATCCATGTCCGCCCAGAAACCAACTGTGTCGGAGAAATCCTCCCACATGCCCTTGTATTTCCAAACCGATTCCTTACATTTGCTGATAAAAGGATCTAGTCCGTACTCCTCGATCTGCTCCTTGCCATCTAAACCCAGAAGCCGCTCCACTTCCAGCTCCACCGGCAGCCCGTGGGTATCCCAGCCTGCCTTACGGGGAACCATATATCCCTTCATCGAACGGTATCGGGGAATCATATCTTTGATGACACGCGTCAGCACATGCCCGATATGGGGTTTGCCGTTTGCCGTCGGCGGTCCGTCATAGAACGTATACATCTCGCCATCTTTGCGGGAATCCATACTTTTCCGGAAAATATCATGGTCTTTCCAGAACTGGCAGACTTCCTTTTCCCGGTCTACAAAATTCAAACTTGTGTCAACTTTTTGATACATGGTGTGCTCCTTTCCTATAAGTAAATTTGCTTCGCAAATTAACTTGCGAGATTCGCTTCGCGAACTCGAAAAAATAAGTAAATTTGCTTCGTAAATTCAAAAACCCTCATCCCGTAAAAGGACGAGGGCTATGTGCTCGTGATACCACCTGTTACGACGTACTTCCATCGGATTCGATGGTTATACGGTTCCCGATAACGGCGGGATGCCGTCATTCCCTACTGTTTTCGTCTTTACCGCTGCTATGCGGTATGCTGGCATCTAAACTTTGCTCATACATTGTCGTCCGGAAAAGTTCGGTCTGAGACTCGGAAGTGATTTTCCCTGATCTCCTACTCACACCGGTCTTCCACCCTCACCGGCTCGCTGTGGCTTTGAGAAACCAGATACTGTCTTCTTCAACGTCTGTGATTATCATTACTAATTATATTTTATAGTATATCCGGCTTGGTGTTGTCAAGAGGGTTTGTAGAAAATCCTGTTTTCTGTCTGTTGCGCTTCTTTCACTCAATATGCCCTTCTATTCTGCCACGCTCTTTAATATTGCCAGCCTTTTTGTAAACATCTCATAATACTGCGGCTTCCTTTTGTGTCACCCCTTTGTGGAATACAGTCTGGCAGTTTGCGCCGTCCAGATCATTGTAGGCATGGAATGCCTGATTAAAATCCATTAATTTATGCAGACATTTCGCTTTGTTATCCGCATTATCAACCAGCACGCCCCAATTTCCCCAATGCCTGTCCGTATTTCCTACCAGATAATCAATGATGTTCATCATATAGTAATTCTGTTTGTCCAGCTCTATGATATGCTCTTTGATATTCTGATCGTGATTCTGCAAAAATATTTCGTAAGCTTCCATGGGTGCAATCGAATAATCTTTAGACGTAATGTTATCGCTTGCCGTAACTTTCTCACCGTCGAAATAGTCCTCTTCATACAAAACTTGTGAAACATCGAAACATCTGCAGATCCGGCTGGCAAGCAATTCTCTTTCCACTGCGTCCTCATCGCCGCCTTTTAACAATCTGAAACCGCCCTCTATGCACTGCCACGCTTTGGGAAAACATCCATTTGTTGACAGATCTCTTGCAAGATATTGATTCTCGACAGTGTATTGTCTGCCCCTCAGCACGATATCCACAAATGTTTTATCGAGATGATTATCATACAAGTTGATATCATCATACGTTACCGTTTCCCCTTGTATTCTCACCCAGAAAACATCCGTAAGCGATGTACAGCGATAAGACAGAGCAATTTTCGCCCTGTCCCTGTCCGTCACAGCCTGCGGCAATCCGATACTGTTTAGTATTTCTTTTGCATACTTTCTGTCGAGAGTCAGCACTCTGGTCGCACACCAATAATGGAAACTCGTTATGTTGTTCACCAGAGAATCTATATCGCCTTTTTCTTCCAAATATAAATAATATGGCAGAAATGACTCTGCATATATCCTGCAATGTCCAGAGTCATCTATGTCGGCTACTTTTGTATCTTTATGCATGATCTCATATATTGTCTTGGACATCCGGATGCCTCCCTCTGAAATACTTCATTCTGTTCCTGCCTTATCAGTATTCCCCGATAATTCCATCATAATAGAATGAAAAATATTTGTAAACCATACCATATTGTCCTACGACATGTCATTCATAAATCTGCTGTCTTTCTTTTCCCCGCTTTTACTCTTTTAGCGCCGTAATAGGCACTACATATACACCATCCTCCCGCCTATACGCCGCATTGGACAATCCGCAGATTACACATAATATTTTCGGCTCTTTGCCACCCTCCTTCTTGATCTCGTTATCTATCTTAAGCAGATTTTGAGCCGCCGCGTCAATCTGGTTTGCACCAAGCTTTATCTCAAACGCGCACCATTCCCCATCTTTCAATTCCAGAACCGCATCAATCTCCCTGTTACGATAATCTTGATAATGGTACAGACTCGCGCCAAAGGATTCTCCATATATTTTCAAATCCCTCTCACATAATGCCTCAAACAGAAATCCTAATGTCTCTAAATCTCCCAGCAGCTTCTTCGGCGTTGCCTTTAACAATGCACATGCCAGAGAGGGATCTGAAAGGTGTCTCTTCTCCGCCTGCTTGACCCTCACGGATGATCTGATCTTTACCGCAAAAGGCGGTTGGTTATCTATCAGAAAAAGCCTTGTAAAAATATCCAGATAAACAGAAATCGTATCAAGATCAATATCCTCACGATCCGCTTCTTTCACATCCCGCTTTAGAGACCTATTTGTAACAGTCGTGCTTTCATTTCGTGCAAGAGCACGGAGCAACAGCTTCATTTTGGAAAGATCCCGCTTAATTCCATCCAGTCTGTAAATATCGTCTTCCAATATTGCTTCCAAATACCGGATCGGCAGCAGTGCCGCCTGCTCCGAATCCAATTCCATATTAGTCGGCCAACCGCCTCGAATAATATAATCAAGCAGTTTTTTTAATTCTACTTCACCGGTCATCACGGGAGACATCTCATGATCGCATAGCTTCTCAAGCGAAACGGTACCACTGGAATTTCCGCTCTCAGACAGAGACATCGGACGCATTCTTAATCTGGCAATGCGTCCCGCGCCGCTATGCAGAATCCCTTTATGATTCGGTGTCGCTGAACCGGTCAATATGAACTGGCCTTTCTCGGCCTTCTGATCAACCTTATGACGTACTGCATCCCAGAGAGCCGGAACTTCCTGCCATTCATCGATTAGCCGCGGCGTTTCCCCCTCCAGCACGAGAGCTGGCGACAGTTCAGCCAGTTTTCTGTTTTGGAAATTTCCTTCAGGATCTCCAAGATAAATCTCACTGCTGCTATGGAATGAGGAAGTCCATGTCTTGCCACACCACTTCGGTCCTTCAATGCATACTGCTCCAAAAGTCCGTAGATATTCTTCGATGCTCTTATCGATAATCCTCTTTTTATATTTCCTGTTCTCCAAAACGATGTTCCCTTTCTATATACATCATCTTTTCCCTTTTTGTCTCTGTCAATGCAGCTTTTTTACAGTTTCATCATATCTCAATCGGTTAGATTCTGCAAGTGCGATCCGAAGTATTTTATTGTTTTAATCCGTTAGATTTTATAATTTCATTCATATAGATTTTATATACTAAATCGGTCATATTTTTATTATGCAATCGGTTATATTCTATTTCTTTATTCCTTCTATTTTGTCCCCATTAGTCTTGCATATACTTCCTTCTCCACTTCTGTTGGTTTAACCCGATCTCTTTCATCGCCTAAACTTAGGCACATCATTCATAAATCTGCTGCTCCATTTTCAATTTTTTTCTTTTACGTAAGAGACGCATCATGCCAATTCCGATAAAAATACTAAGCAGTAGATTGATCATGCCAATGCTGCTGATCGAACTGCCACATAAAAATAAAAACAAATTGTAACATCCCGCGCATAAATTGAGCATACAAAGTATACCGATAAACCAGATAATTCTCGTTAAATGTCTGATGCGGGAAGTATTGTCCGAGAATAGCTCGAAACGGTCTCCTCCCGTTCTTTTGCGGAAATACACCCAGCGGCCATAGGTACCAACATGTTCTGCGCCAGTCTCTTCCAGAAATTCGACATATCTCTCATTTACAGCCTGTCCGCATTTCTTTTCCGTAAATTCCAGACAGATTTTATACTCGCCCGGAACACAGTCTTCAAACTCATACCGACAAAACCCTACCGAAACCAGAGCCAGCCCTTTCGCCGCCATCTCATTGAGCCATTTCTCTTCTTTGTCAAACTCCCATGCCCAGAACACTTTATGAACTACTTTTCTCATATTCCCCTCCCAAAATCTGATTACCATTCTCGATCAGTTCCTTAAGACGATCCATCTCGGCACGAAGCATGTCTTTCCCCCGATCCGTAATAAGATACTCCTTTTTCCTGCTGCCTTGTTCCTCGGAAAGCGCAAGAATCCATCCTTTCTCCAAGAGCGTATTGATCGCCCCATACAATGTGCCTGCTGCCAGTCTGACCCTGCCGTTTGAAAGTTGTTCGACATTCTGCATGATGCCGTAGCCATGCATCGGTCGGGTAAGCGACAACAGAATATAATATACAGCTTCCGTAAGCGCCTGATTTGCCAATCCTCCACCTCCCTTCATATCGCCTTCCGTTATATCGGTTCGCGATATAGTTATTATAACGGTAGCCGATATAGTTGTCAATACTTTTAGATGCATAAAAGTTTTCTGAAATATCCGAAGGCATAAATTATCAATCTTGTTGTTACGATAAACTAATTACAGAATATTGCTAAATACAATATTGACACATTTCGCTATTATTACTATACTTATCGTAAGTGCTGCCCTAAACGGTAAGCGGTTCACCTTTTGCCAAATAACTGCATTTGAGAACTTCCTGTATTTCGGAGGTGGTACATAATGGAAAATATAGCGAAAGGTACAAGATATGATGACAGAAACAATCATAGGAATTGTTGGTATTGTAGTGACGATCATCAGTATCATTGTCACTCTGATCAGTATCATACAATCCTGTGGGAAGCGTAAACATCAGAAAAGCAACCGCCGCTCTCCAAAGTAGTTGGTTGCTTTTCTAATAAGTAACTATCAACCAAGGTGAACCGTTTGCTTTACGGGCAGCACCTTTGTTAATTATTATAACAGTATGTTGCATAATGTCAACAAATACTCTGCTTAAAGTTTGTATCTCTACTCCTTTATAAAGCGCCTGTCTGACTCCGGCATTCCCGTCTCATCGGACAGATACCGCTCGACTTTCATATGGAGATCATACTTTTCCCTGAGTTCCGCTATCTTACCCATCATCGGTGAAGCATGATGCCGGTCAATCGCCGCTTGGTCTTCCCAGCAGTCAATCAGCAGTACCGTCTCGGAATCTACCATGGGGACAAAATAATCATAGCGCAGGTTCCCTTCTTCCTCGCGGATTGCCGCCGCAGTCCCACTGCTCTCCATCTCCTGCGCGAACTTCCGCGCCGCTCCGTTTTTTCCTGTATAATAGATGTTTACTACAATACTCATTTTGCCTTCTTCTCCTTTTTCATAAAACACATCACATTCCTTATCACTATCATAACACTCTTTCCCATAATGTCAAACAAGACTCAGATGACATTTACCATAAAACTTTGCTAATCCTCGCATTACCAAGTAGATTTACAGGTATGATTATGTTACAATAAAAAAACGAGCTGACGCTCGTTTACGAGATTTGCCTTCGGCAAACTCGAAAAAGACACGGGAATTTCCTATTACAAAATAAATTGAGCTGACGCTCGTTTACGAGATTCGCTTCGCGAACTCGAAAGACGAAATAAATCAAAAATTCTGTCAGAAAGAGAATCATGAAAAAGAACACCGAAAAAACCAACGTCATGCGGATATTAGACCAAAAGAAAATCCCCTATACAAGTTATTGTTATATCGATACCGGCGTAATCAGCGGCATGGACGTTGCCACCGTCTTAAACCAGAATCCGGATCAAGTGTTTAAAACACTCGTGACGGTCGGAAACTCCAACAGCAATTACGTCTTTTTAGTCCCTGTCTGCAAAGAACTGGATCTGAAAAAGGCAGCGAAATCCGTCGGGGAAAAGAGCATCAACATGTTGAAATCCAAAGACCTGTTTCCATTGACGGGATACATTCACGGCGGCTGTTCCCCTATCGGCATGAAAAAGCAATTCCGGACGGTGATCGACATATCCGCAACGGACTTTCACACCATCCTTTTCAGCGGCGGTAAAATCGGTTATCAGGTTGAGACTTCTTTAGACGAACTTAGAAAAGCGTTAAAGTTTGAGCTGGAAGATATCACAGTTTCATAACTTTACTACAGAGACACTACACACCACGCACCCACCACAGGAGGAAAACACAATGAACTTTTTAGAAGAACGGATTCAAAAGGACGGAATCGTAAAAGAAGGCAATGTACTGAAAGTCGATACCTTTTTAAACCATCAGATGGACATCAAACTGTTCCGGCAGATGGGCGAGGAATGGCAGAAACGTTTTGAAGGTACCTATATCAACAAAATACTGACGATCGAAGCTTCCGGCATCGGGATCGCTTGCATCGCGTCTGAATATTTCAACGTTCCTGTCGTTTTTGCCAAAAAATCCAAGAGCATCAACATCGATGGAAACATGTACGTGGCGGATGTGGAATCTTTTACCCACAAATGCCGGAATCAGGTGATCGTTTCCAAGAAATTTCTCGGTCCCGACGACCATGTTTTAATTATAGATGATTTTCTAGCAAACGGATGTGCCTTGCAGGGAATGATCTCCATCGTATCGCAGGCGGGAGCGACCGTTGCCGGAATCGGCATCGCCGTTGAGAAAGGATTTCAATCTGGCGGACGGACAATCCGGAATTTAGGCTATCATTTGGAATCCCTTGCCATCGTGGAGAGCATGGATGCATCCACCGGCGAGATTATTTTCCGGGAACAGAATTAGCACACACAGGAGAGAAGGAGATACCGATGAAAAATACGGCAAGTGTTGAAAACATTTATAAGTTAGACGGAAAAGTCCCTTTGGAAAAAGCGGTTCCTTTCGGATTACAACACATACTGGCTATGTTCGTGGCGAATATCGCCCCGATCATTATCGTGGCGGGAGCCAGCGGACTGGATGCCTCACAGAGTGCCCGGCTGATACAGAGTGCCATGATCGTGGCGGGAATCGGGACGCTCATACAGTTATTTCCGCTGTGGAAGATCGGTTCGGGACTGCCAATCGTGATGGGTATCAGTTTTACTTTCGTCTCGGTTTTCTGTTATATCGGTCCGACCTACGGCTACAACGCCATCGTTGGAGCGGTTCTCGTCGGCGGCATCGTCGAAGGCATTCTCGGATTATTTGCAAAATACTGGACGAAATTGATTACGCCCGTTGTGGCGGCAAGCGTCGTCACGGCAATCGGATTCTCCCTGCTTTCGGTGGGCGCGGAATCTTTCGGCGGCGGAAGTGGAAATGACAGCTTTGGTTCACTTCGCAACTGGGTTCTCGGAACGACCACCTTGTTATGCTGTCTGATTTTTAATGTTGTCGCCAAATCTTACTGGAAACAGCTTTCCGTCCTCTTCGGGCTTGTCGCCGGATATTTTGTCGCACTCTGCACCGGCATGGTAGACTTCTCCGCATTGAAATCCGCCTCAATCGTGGCACTACCTTCCATACTGCCTTTTCAACCGGAATTTAATATCAATGCAATCGTCTCTGTCGTCCTTATTTTCCTCGTGTCTGCCACGGAAACAATCGGAGACACTTCCGCGCTGGCAACTTCCGGACTAAACCGAGAAGCTACCACCAAAGAAATCTCCGGTTCGCTCACATGCGACGGCTTTATCAGCACATTATCCTCGCTTTTTGGCTGTCTGCCGGTCACATCTTTCAGCCAGAATGTAGGGCTTGTAGCTATGACCAGAGTGGTCAACCGCTTTACGATTGCAACCGGTGCGGTAATCATGATTATCGCCGGAATTTTCCCTATCTTCGGCGCATTGCTGGCGACCCTGCCGGACGCGGTGCTCGGCGGCTGCACGATCATGATGTTTGGAAGCATTGTCGTGAGCGGACTGCGGATGATTGGAAACTGCGGCTATTCTCAGCGGAATGTTACGATCGTTGCCCTGTCGTTGAGTACGGGGATCGGTTTTACGCAAGTGCCTGAGATATTTTCTATTTTCCCGCAGGTCGTCCAGACCGTTTTTGCACAGAACTGTGTCGCAGTGGTATTCCTTGTGGCGGTTATCTTGAATCTGGTACTGCCTCAGAATATGGAGACGGTTTAGCCTTAATATTTTCTAATGCATGATAACTGTATACCACTTGTAAATATGCAAACAACCATTTCAGTTTCGGAGGCATTTATGCATGAAATCGTAACCTTAAACATGGACAATCCAGCCGTACAATATCTATGTGAAAAAGATAAACGTCTTGCCAAAGTTATCTCTATGGTTGGTGAAGTAACTTACAAACCTTATGCCGACGGTTATTCTTTTCTTGTCCATGAAATTATCGAACAAATGTTGTCAGTGAAAGCCGGTGCCAGAATTTATGACCGATTATTAGTATTATGTAATGGATGTATTACACCCGAATGCATTACCGCACTTTCCGATGAGGCTATTAAAAGCACCGGCACATCAAATGCAAAAGTGAAATATATAAAATGTCTGACTTCCGCCATTACCAATAAACAGATAGATTTATCACAATTACCTGCATTATCCGACTCCGAAGTCATGAGACAGCTTACCAATCTTCGTGGTATAGGGTCTTGGACTGCTAAAATGTACCTCATTTTTGTTCTGGACAGACCAAATGTTCTTCCCTATGAAGATGCAGCATTTCTCCAAGGATTCAAATGGGCATATAAAGTAGACATTCTTTCTAAAGAAAAAATAAAACAAAAATGTAAAAAATGGAATCCA
>JAMPGN010000169.1 GCA_023663915.1 Eubacterium sp.
AAGCAGTGAGTCCTACTGAGAGTGGAAACGATAAAAGCGGTGAGTCCTACCGGAAGTGGAATCGATCTGAGGCTGCGTTAAGGCGCAGCCTCAAGTTTTATAAAAAGAAAAATCGTGGCGTTGAAAGGATAAGTATGAAACAAAAAAGATTAAATTTATACCTTATAGATATAAAATACATACGTAATCTGGCAAAGGTTGACGATCGTGTTATGTCAGTATCCCCGCAGGTTGGAAAAGAAACCAGACCTTTTGTTGGAATTGTGATTGTGTGTGGAGAACAGAAGTATTGTATTCCGTTGAGTTCTCCGAAACCAAAACATAAATCTATGAAAAATGATGTGGATTTTATGAAAATTTTGGATGGTGAGAAGTTGATTGGAGTTTTAAATTTTAACAACATGATTCCTGTAGATGAGAGTTGTATTACTATTTTGAATCTTCAGTCCACAGGGAAGGATGATGTTGCTGCAAGGAACTATAAAAAAATGGCAGTGAAACAATTAGATTGGTGCCGACATAATCAAGATGCTATTGTAAAAAAGGCTAACAAGTTGTATGAGATGCAACAGTCTGATAAGGTTAGCGGCTTTTTGAAAAAGAGATGTTGTGATTTTAAGAAACTGGAAATAGTACATCGGAAGTGGATGGAAAAATAATAGAGAGTAATTGATAATTATAGCAATATACATATAGAAAGGATAATCAATGGTAGAATTAAAATTCATAATGGCAAATGCTTTATTTATTGCATACTTTGTTCCAGAATGCCTGGAATTTCCGGGCTTTGAAAAGGGGAATGCGGGCAATAATGTAAAGATGAGAGGAAAAATTAACAAAGATGAATTACATTGATGCGATCAGGAAAACTGCTAAACGAATAGAAGCTGGATTTGAAGAGAGTGAATTGGTAACACATAATCTAAGCAAGGGCATTGCACGGGAAAACATAATAAAGAAATGTATCCGTCCATTTTTGCCTGACGCATACGGAATTGCTAGCGGAGAATGTTTTGATATTAATGGCAATATGAGTAAGCAATTAGACGTTGTAGTGTATGATAAGCTCTTTTCCTATATTGTACCTTATACTGATGATTTCATACAGTTTCCCTTTGAATCAGTTTATGGAAATATTGAAGTGAAATCGAACTTAACAGGGGATGAATTACGTAAAGCAATAGAGAACATAAAATCTTTGAAACAGTTAATTAGAGAAAAACCATCTGATGCACAAATACTTCCTAACAGGAGTATTGAAATAAAGGGGGTAACATGGTCTGAAATAGGAACCTCAGAACCCTTTGGGATTATTTTTGGATATAAGTCTTTAAAACCAGATACAATTATTGAGCACCTTTGCCAGATACCTTCGGAGCAGATACAGTTTCTACCTAACATGATTGTTTTATATGAAGAAAGAACGATTATTTTAAGGCTTAAATATTATCCAAATGGATCTGGCAAAGAAGGGTGGTATCCTAATTTTTATGGAGATTATGACGGATTTATGCCATTGCCATGTGGCGAGGATACACTGCCAATATTTATAACAAATGTATTGATACATTCATCACATGAATGCCTAAATACATTAAGTATAGAGAATTTGATTAATCCAATAATTGATAAAGCATTAAGAAATATGCCGCCATCAAAAGTGGCACGTTATAAATAATTTTTCCTAAAAACAATAAGAATGAAATTGATGTTTCTAATTGAATAAAGCATACGAAAAGGTTATAATATTTTTGCAAAGAACCGGAGGTGCATATATGTCTGTATTACAGGAACAAGCTGTTTAAATGATAAGCAGTTTATCTGACGATAATGTGAGCTTTTTAATTGAAATAATCCAGAGACTTATGCCTGGTCAAAAAGCAGAAGTAAATCGAGGTATGCAGGCATTTAATAGATTAGAGGCTGCTAGGCAGAAATCAGGAAGTATTTACCAGAAGACTTTGATCCGGATAAAGAACTTGAGGAGGCACGTGCAGAGCGTTATAGCATATAATATAGATAATAAAATTATTTGGGATTTGTTGTTGAGAAAAAGGGAATATGTTATACTATAATCTATAAGAAAGGATGTGACTATATGATAGCAACTAAGCCGCGAATAACTGCGGAAACATCGGATATTTCAAAATTAGAATTATATAGATTAATTGGTGAAGGTTATAAAGCTATGCGGGAGGGCAGAACCAGTACAATCGAAGAAGTCAGGGAAAAGCTGGAAAAGAGGAGAAAAGAACGTGGCTAGGGTAGTATTTACGGAACCTGCGGAGTACGACCTGCTAGATATAGAATACTATATCTTTGTTGATTTGTGCAATCCACAAGCGGCACAGCGGATAACAGATGGGATCTTGGGTGTTGCAGATAAACTGGCAGAATATCCGGAAGGACATCCGTTGATTAGTGAAGAGTTATTAGGGCACATGGGTATACGAATAGCATATTTTGATAATTATAATATATTTTATGATTACGATATGCAAAATGGCATAGTATATATAATTAGAATTTTGTATAATAAAACCGATTGGCAGAATATTCTCAAAAGGTAAATTTATAGTAATTTGAACGATGCCCCCAAATTAAAAA
Source organism: Eubacterium sp. (assembly GCA_023663915.1). Next base: position 2,608 of record JAMPGN010000169.1, read on the forward strand.
GATTTGGGGCTTTACAATATATTTGGAATTGTTAGATAAAATAGATGAAAGTACATACCAGAAAGGATAACCCATGTCAGAATTAGAATCCGTAATAGAAAAGCGCCTGATTGACCAGCTTTGCAGTGATGAATCACAATGGACTTACAGACCCGATATCAAAACAGAGGATCGGCTTTGGAATAACTTCAAATATATTCTGGAGCAGAATAACAAGGCAAAATTGAATGATATTCCGCTCAGTGAGGCTGAATTTGCAAAGATCAAAAATGATTTGTCCCATGCTTCCTTTTATGATGCGGGGAAATGGCTGGTCGGAGAAAACGGCAGGGTGTATGTCCATGTCCAGCGTGGGAACGAAACATTACATCTGGTGGTGATGAATAATGAACATGTGGCAGGCGGTTCCAGTGTGTATGAGGTCATTAACCAATATCAGGCTTTTAAAGGGGAGGACGCAGAGGGAGACAGAAACCGGCGGTTTGATGTGACACTTTTGATTAACGGCATTCCGTTAATCCATATCGAATTGAAAAGTAAAGAGCATTCTTATATGGAGGGTTATCATCAGATTAAACAATACATTGCGGAAGGAAAGTTCCACGGTATTTTTTCCAATGTGCAGATGTTTGTTGTGAGCAACGCTGTAGATACGAAGTATTTTTCTGCGGCAAGGGATACGGAGTTGAATAAGAAATTTATCACAGGATGGCTTGACCGGGACAACCATCCTGTTTGTGATTATATTGATTTTGCAAGGGCGGTTCTTAAGATACCGCAGGCGCATGAAATGGTTACGAGGTATACGGTGCTTGACAATGATAAGAAAAAGCTTTTGATCCTGCGCCCGTACCAGATTCATGCGATTGAAGCGATGCGGGCGGCATCAAAACAGGGGAAATCCGGTTTTATCTGGCATACAACAGGTTCCGGAAAGACCATGACTTCCTATAAGGCGACAAGAAATCTGCTGATGGATATTCCGGCAATCGAGAAAACGGTATTCCTTATTGACAGGAAGGATCTTGACAACCAGACGAAAATGGCGTTCCAGTCCTATGCGGATAACGATACGATTGATGTGGACGATACGGACTATGTGGATTCCCTGATTAAGAAAATGGCGGATGATAACCGGCAGATGATCGTAACTACCAGACAGAAAATGCAGATTATGGTGAACCGACGCCTGAAGGAAGGCAGCAAACGGTACAATAAAATTAAATCGTTACGGGTGGCTTTTGTGGTTGATGAATGCCATAGGGCGGTAACGCCGCAGACGAAAAGAGATCTCGAGCGTTTTTTTGCCAATTCTTTATGGTATGGGTTTACAGGGACGCCCATTTTTGATGAAAACAGTTATGAGCAGAAAGGCGATCTGCCCCAGACCACGGAGCAGCTATATGGGGAGTGTCTGCATAGCTATACCATAAAAGAGGCGATTCATGACGAAGCGGTTTTGGGCTTTATGGTAGAAAATCTTGGTGCGAAAGATTTGGATAAAGATAATGCCGAAAAGGTGTATGAGACGGAAGCGCATATGAGAAAAGTTCTCAATGTTATCTTAAATCAGTCTTATGATAAATTTGGCATGAGAAACGGCAGGGGCAGAACTTATGAAGCTTTATTAACGACAAGTTCGATTGCTATGGCACAGAAATATTATGACTTGTTAAAGCGGGTGAAAGAGGGAAACGACGAACTGAAAATCAGGGAGGATGTACATAAAGCATTACCGGATTTTCCAAAGTTTGCGATAACCTATTCCCTTTCGGAAAATGAAGAGGCTTCTACGGTCAATCAGGAAAAAATGAAGCAATCGTTAAAAGATTATCACGATATGTTTGACAGTCACTATAAGATAGAGGAGATCGACGCTTATAATAAAAATCTCAACGACCGGCTGGCAAGAAAAGAGAAAAAATATTTTGACCGCAGCCAGCAGCTTGATTTGGTGATTGTTGTAGACAGGCTTTTGACCGGGTTTGATGCGCCGTGTCTTTCCATTTTGTTTATGGACAGACCACCAATGACCCCGCAGAATATTATTCAGGCATTTTCACGGACGAACAGGCTGTTTGATACCAACAAACAGTATGGGCAGATTGTAACATTCCGAGATCCAAAAGAATATAAGGATGCAATCAATGAGGCGCTCAGATTGTATTCGCGCGGCGGCAGCGGCAATCCGATCGCGGAGGATTGGGACGATGTAAAAACATCTTTTTCGATATCCCTTAAGGCAATCCGCGATCTGGCACAGACGCCCGAAGATATAGCGGCTCTGTCAAGAAAGCAGAAAAAGGCGTTCGTAAATCTTTTCAGAGCGTTGGACCATGATTTTGCACATCTGAAGTCATTTTCAGTATATGAACCGCAGGCGCTTGATGCGTTTGGATTTTCGGAAGAGGAATACGAAAACTATGCCGCAATGTATAAAAATGTGCTGGAAGAGCTGAAAAAACCGGATCATGATTCGGATATGGACGAAGAGCCAATATGGGATGATTATGATTTAGCGGCTTACAGCAGACTGCGGATTGACTTTGAATATATTGTGGAATTATTACAGGGCTTTGTGGAATCACTGGATCAGACAGAAAAAGATTTTGACGAGACGGCATTTGAAGCGAGGATACAGGCAATCAGAGAAATGATCGCGGAGTTTGCAGTTGACTATCCGGGATTAAGCGCATTGCTTATGAAGGTGGTAGATGAGATTGCAACAGATAAAGAGAGATTTCTCGGGCAGGATATTTCTGTCTTGGTTAATCAGATGCGTTATTCGGTGATTGATCAGAAAATAAAAAGTTATGCAGAAAAATGGCATTTGGGATTTGAAGATGTCAAATATGAAGTTTTTAATTTCAGAGATGGCAAAATTGCCAATGAGAACAAGCTAAAAGACAGCGCAGATTATGCAGGCTATATGGCAGAAAGCGGGGATGCTCTGCCTAAAGTCAGGTTCAGAAGGCAGATGATAGATGAGTTTAAGAATGTGCTGATACGGGAGGTCACGCCGATGTTATAGCATACGCAGAGCAATGGTGAATTGTGACAAAAATGTCATATTCTTTTTTGAAACCGCAAGATTGTGGAAAGATTGTTATGAGATAATCTGTATTGTGGAAAGAATATTTCCCGATACAGATTTCTTTTTATACGCGGAAAGTGTGTATTTGTGGATTTGAAAAGGAAAAGGGAGGAAAATTAAGTATGGCAATACTGGCAACAAAGGATTTAAAAAAGATATACGGCGCGGGCGAGAACGAGGTGCACGCCCTGGACGGGGTAAACTTCGAGGTGGAAAAGGGCGAGTTTGTAGCGGTGGTAGGCACTTCCGGCAGCGGCAAGAGCACGCTCCTCCATATGCTGGGCGGTCTGGACCGTCCTACATCCGGCAGCGTTACGGTGGACGGCAAGGAGATATTTTCCTTAAAGGACGAAGAGCTGACGATATTCCGCCGCAGGAAGATCGGTTTCGTATTCCAGAATTATAATCTTGTGCCGGTGCTGAATGTCTACGAGAACATCCTGCTGCCGGTACAGCTCGACGGCGCGTCGCCCGACCAGAATTATATCAGGGAAATCATTGATACGCTGGGGCTGGCGTCGAAGCTGGACAATCTGCCGAACAACCTTTCCGGCGGGCAGCAGCAGCGCGTGGCGATCGCCAGGGCGCTTGCCTCCAAGCCGGCGATTATTCTGGCGGACGAGCCGACGGGAAATCTGGATTCCAGGACCAGCCAGGATGTATTAAGTCTGATGAAGGTCACCAGCCAGAAATTTTCGCAGACGATTGTGATGATCACCCATAATGAGGAAATCGCACAGCTGGCGGACCGCATCATCCGCATTGAGGATGGGCGCATTGTGGTAAAGGAGGCGGTTTGATGAAAGTTTCGAATAGAAAGTGTATCCGCACCTTAAGTTTCGCGAGTTTCAAGGCGGCGAAGATCAGAAATATCATAACGGTAGCGGCGGTCGCGCTGACGACAATCCTGTTTACAGTCATTTTTACGGTACTGCTGTCCATGAAATACGGATTCGAGCAGTCGAATTTCCGGCAGGTGGGAGGCTACAGCCACGGCGGCTTTAAGTATCTGACAAAAGAGCAGAGCGACGAATTAAAAGACGATCCTCTCATTAAGGAATACGGTCTGCGGCGGTTTGTCGGGATGCCGGAGAAAGAGCCTTTCCAGAAAAGCCATGTGGAAGTAAGTTACTGTGATGAAAATATCGCGAAGTGGTATTTTCTGGAGCCAATAGAGGGACGGTTACCGAAAGAGGGGACGAACGAGGCGGCGACGGACCTGCGGGTGCTCTCCCTTCTGGGCGTGAAGCCGGTGATCGGCAATGAATTTACCATGACTTTTATGGTGGGCGGGAAGGAGACGACGGAGACCTTTACGCTCTGCGGTTTTTGGGACTATGACGAGGTGATCGTGGCAAACCATGTGCTGATTCCCGAAAGCCGCACGCAGGCAATCTTTGACAAGCTGGGAATCGTGCTCGGGGAAAATCCGGATGATAATATGACCGCGTCCTGGAATCTGGACGTTATGTTCAAAAATGCTTCCCATATCGAGGAAAACTTAAAAACGATCCTGGCGCGGCATGGCTATCAGTCGGAGGGCAGGGACAAGGGCGATAATTACATTGCCATTGGCGTAAACTGGGGCTATGTGGGCACGCAGTTTGCGAATATGATTGATTTTGGCACGGTGCTGGCGCTGATTGCGGTCATGCTTTTGATCATTTTTACGGGTTATCTCATTATTTATAATATCTTCCAGATATCGGTGTCAAATGATGTGCGGTTTTATGGATTGTTAAAGACGATCGGCACTACGGGAAGACAGATCCGCCGCATTATCTCCTGGCAGGCGTTTCTGCTCTCGGCGATCGGCATTCCCATTGGTTTGCTGATCGGTTACGGCGTGGGCATTTTTATTACCGGCATTGTAGTGTCACAATTGAACGGCATTGTATTAACTTATTCGGTCAGCCCTGTGATCTTCTTAGGCGCGGCGGCGTTTTCGCTGGTGACGGTATGGCTCTCCAGTAGAAAGCCCCGCAGGATGGCGGCGAAAATTTCTCCCGTGGAAGCGGTGCGCTATACGGAAGGGACAGGAACGAAGCGGAAGAAAAGAAAAGGCGGGAAGGGCGCTTCGATCTTCCGCATGGCGATGGCGAACCTCGGCAGGAACAAGGGTAAGACCGTGATTACCGTGATCTCCATGTCCTTTGCGGTGGTGGTGTTAAACCTTACTTTCATTTTGACGAACGGCTTCGATATGGATAAGTACCTGAACCGGGTAAAGGCGGACTTCGTGGTGGCGGACGCCAGTTATTTTCAGACGGGAAATTTTTCTCCGAGATCGTTTCCGGAGGAGGAGGCTTTCGGAATCGAGGCGATGGAGGGCGTGACGGGCGGCAGGACCTACCAGAAGACCTTTAACGCACAGGAGCTTTGCCCGGAAGAGGCGATACGGACCTTACAGGGAAAGTGGAACAGTCAGGAAGTGATAGACCAATATTTAGAAAGGCTTGATAAAAAGGACGATTTGTATGCCGAACGGGTACAGCTTTACGGCATGGAGGATTTTGTGCTGGATAAGATGAATGTGCTGGAAGGAGATATCGGGAAGCTCAAAAGCGGCGGCAATTATGTGGCGGCAGTTTATTTTGCGGACGATTACGGCAATATCAAAGAGGATTCCCACTGGGCGAAACTGGGAGATGAGATTACCATTCGTTATATCGAGGAAGAGGAATACTATAACCCCGATACCGGGGAGATCTACGCGTCGGAAGAAGATGCCGGAGAAAATTCTTATTGGACGCGGTCTACGGTCTATGAGGATAAGGTCTACGAGGTGGCGGCGCTCATTGAGGTGCCCAGCACCCTGTCCTACCGCTATTACGGCGCGGACGAGTTCGTGATGGGCGCGGAGACTTTTATCCGGGATTCGGGCACATCGGACATCCTCTACTATGCCTTTGACTGCGCGGAGGACAAGGTCGATGCCATGGATGCGTGGATGGAGGATTTTGCGGGCGGCGACGATTCGCAGTATGATTATGAGAGCAGAAAAACTTATGAGGAAGAGTTTAACGGCTTCCGCAATATGTTTCTGATCGTTGGCAGCGGTGCGGCGCTGATCGTGGGGCTGGTGGGCATTTTGAACTTCTTAAATGCGATCCTGACCGGCATCATGGCGAGGAGGCGGGAATTTGCTGTACTACAGTCCGTAGGCATGACCGGGAAACAGCTGAATCGGATGCTGATTACGGAGGGCATGGTGTTTGCAGGCAGTTCGATGTCGTCACCTTCCTGCTGACGGTGGTGATGGGACCCGTGGCGAGCAGCGTGTTAGAGGGGATGTTTTGGTTTTTCAGCTACCATCTGACGGTGATGCCGATATTGGCTATTGCGCCATTCTTTCTGCTGACCGGGGCGTTGATTCCTTTGGCGTCCTACCATTATGCAGCAAGGCGGTCGGTCGTAGAACGATTGAGGGAGGCGGAATAAAAAATAGTAACTTTTCCCCTGTATTTTTTCTCGAATTTTTCAAAGATAAGGTTGCACAAAGCTCAAGTTTTACACCAAAAGCAATGGGAAGCCGGTAAAATCAAGGCTTCCCATATTTTGTCTGCATGTGGTATATTTATCAGATTTGA
>JAMPGN010000016.1 GCA_023663915.1 Eubacterium sp.
GCTGAAATGGAAAGGCTGATTGCATAGCCATGAGCAGAATTTACTACTTCTTTTGAAGATAAAACCACTTTTGCTAAAATGCTTGCAGAGAAAAAAGGCAGATATTACAATACATTTAAATACAAAAAGTACAAGATCAAAATCATTCAAGGGAGAGCATATGCAGAACCATAGGATAAGGATTTCGGAAATTACAAGCGGTCAAGGCTTGTGTTATGAGATAGGTAATTCAAATTTGGGAGAGGATTTACCGCAGACAATAAGACAAAGATACAGCAGTAATATGTTGAACGAAATCATTCTCTATTTTATGCGGACTATTTTACATTTACAAAAGAGCGGAATTGAAAACCTTCCATTAGCGCATTCTTTTCCGGAACCTATCGGAAGTTTTCTGAATCTTGCTATGGAGCTGATCGTAGACGGGCAGCCGCCGGAAGTTTCCGCTTTGATACTCGATACAGAGTATGATATGATTTTGCACGGGAAGCGGATAACATCAGAGATTGTGCTCGGATTACGGGTGATCCGGGAGTTGTCATGGCATATTCACTATGATGAGGATTATTACGGATATCTTTTCATGACGGATAATCTGTGGGGAAACAAGGTTTTTGAATATGCATCCAGAACTTTTTATCCGAATCTTCCGAATGAAGTAAAAGACAAATATCAAATTCACGATCTGATAAAATATGTGCCGGAAGAAATGTTCAGGCTAGAGGATTACTAATTTATGATAAAAATAGTAGGTAATTGTTGAAGGGTTTTTACAAATGGACGGAGAATCTAAGAAATGGATGTTAAAAGACAAAATGCAGGCGTACTGCCATATCAAAATATACTCGATGAATTTGTCAGCATGACACGGCAGGTCATAGAAAGTAAGCTCACCGGAATTTATCTTCACGGCTCTTTGGCGATGGGCTGCTTTCATCCTGCCAAAAGTGATATTGACTTGATTGTTATCGTGGAAGACAATATTACAGACATTCAGAAAATGCAATTTATGGAACATGTTGTGCGTCTGAATAGGCATGCACCGGCGAAAGGTATGGAGATCAGCATTGTAAAAAGAGAGTTTTGCGATCCCTTTATCTATCCGACACCCTTTGAACTGCACTTTTCACCGGCGCATCTGCAGTGGTTTTGTGAAGACCCACAGAGTTATATTGAAAACATGAATGGTGTGGATATCGATTTAGCAGCGCATTTTTCCATTATAAATCATTATGGGATTTCGTTATACGGGGAACCGGTCGAAAACGTATTTGCAAAAGTGCCGCGCGAGAATTACGTAGACAGTATTTATGCTGATGTCAAAAATGCGGCGGAAGATATTGACAAAAATCCAGTGTATATCGTATTGAATCTGTGCAGAGTTGCGGCTTTCGTAAAAGATGGATTGTATCTTTCCAAAGAGGAAGGCGGCAGGTGGGCACTGGAACATCTAAGACTGAGAACTTCCGGTTTAATCACTGACGCACTGGAATGCTATGCGACGGATAAAGATATGAATGCAGATCGGAACATTGCCGGAAGGTTTGTGCGGGAAATTGGTGATATATTGAAATAATATTAGGAATGCCCCTTTGCCTGACTCGCAAAGGGGCTGTGTCTGTCCGGCAATTTTAACGTATTTATCAAAATATACCTAAACTATGCCGCCTTTGTATAGTTAATAACGCAAATTTCCTGCATAAGCTGTTTTGCTGTGTCCACCAATTTCTCCAACTGGCGTGCGGTTTCATCGGAATAATATTTAGCGCCACACTGCTCACATTCTTCACAGGGAACATTTTTCACAATAATTACACAGCCTTTGTAATTTACTACGTGAGTTGTTGTTGACTGAATTAAATCATTGCATTTACAATACATACACATTTATTTACTCCTCCTTGTCTTTAAATCTTCCATAAATTTCTTAGGGTTAGGATAATATGCTGTTATAATATATACAAATTCGCCGTCTGAACCAACAACCGTATGCAATACTTTATGATTTATAGTATATCCAAATATCAAGCAGCTCGGATGTGGAAAATCATCCGGATAATCTTCAATAATCTCACCAGACATAATACATTTATCAATATCATTTATGGAGATATCTCTTTCTTGCATGCGTTCTAAACAATGGGTAGACCATTTAAGCATTTTCTTATTATATAGATTTTGAATAGTTTCCAGATTCATTTTACATCTCCTCTTATAAATAGTATACATCATACATAAATGATTTTAAATATTACTTTTCATCCGGTACAAGTTCGTATTTTCTAATACTGCCTGTATAACCCACCCCTAACTGCCTCTCCAACACCGCCACCGAAGCACGGTACACCGCATAAACCACCACACCGATCACTGCAAGTATCGCAAGGCACACCAACAACGACATCCATTCACTCAAATGTATCCCTCCATCATTGGCATATAGAATCATCATCATAAACAGATACATCGCAGACATCCCCACCAATGCCGGTATCTTGAAGACGTGACTGCACTGACTACGTATTTCTCTGCGCAGGAAAGCGGGTGAAGCCCCAAGTTTTTTCAGATCATCGAAAAGATACCGGTTATTGAGCGCAATCGTCTGACAGCGAGTATAACACACCACCAACGCCGTGACCAGACACACAATAAAAATAAAGAGAAACATCATAAACATCACCGCCATACTGCGCAGATAATCATTCTGGTTTAAAATTCGGAAATGAGGCTGGTAAGCCCAATAGGTTCTAAAAGCAAAGGAATCCGACTGTTCATAGCTGATCTTCGCCAATGGGTCCGTATCTCCCCAATAAGCTTCTCCTGCTTCATTTTCCCGAATCTTCTGTACACGGTCATAGAATACCGGATACTCACAACTCGCATCGAAACAATTCACATAACGGTCATAATACTCATCGGCAAACGAATACGAATCCTCCCCGTCAACGTTAAACCGTACTATCCGCCCTTTCCACTCATCGGTCAGCCCTTCGGAAATCAACGCATAATCTTCCTTGTCAAGCACGGAGCATCCCTGCTCGTCTGTCAGAAGGTCATAATGCAGAAATCCCGCAAACTCGACATCAAGCTGTCTGCGTGTCACCATATTTGTCAATTCCCTTGCCGAATGATTGCTAGAGAGCGATGTTTCTTCCTGATTGGTAAGGCTTTTATAAGTTCCTGGCTCGACATCTACCGCCTGACCGGTCAGCATATAATATGCGTCCTCAGAGAGTACCTTTTCTTCCTCAAGCATCGGTACATATTCTATATGGTAATGCCTTCCATCATCTTCATAAATCTCTGTCATGCCACCCATCCCAAGTGAAATATACTCGCACTCTTCCCAGTCTTTGAATGACAGTCCATATTTACTGCCAAGCGCTTCAATCTCTTTTCTGTCTAAAACATCCTGATCTGCCCGATATTGATAGAAATAATCATATGGCGCTCTGGCATAAACGATCATAGTCGAGACAACATTGATCGGTATATAAAAGATGGCAAAACAGCCGCCCGCAATTAAAAGCGTGACAAGAATAAGATGATTGACCGTCTGCTTTCCTTGAAATTTCATCATGCTTCTGGAAATTATATTTTGATATGGATTTTTGCGATTATTTTTCCATCCGTGCACTACCGCGTGTAGCATGACCATATATAGCCCTACCAATACCGGTGCATAGAATAGGTTCAGCCATAAAGGTGGAAAAGTGTGGAACCATGCATGGCATATAGAAGGCGCACCATAACCCACAATAGCACCGATCAAAAGAACAATCACCCCTGCCGGACCGCACCACCTGCCTAACTCCTTGACTGGTTCATTGATGTGTTCTTCCCGAATCACTTCCATGATATTCGTCTTTTTCAGATACCGCCATGCCGTCAGACAGGCGGATGCCACCACCAAAAGAAGAAACACCAATGCGACGAACACACATCGAAGATCCAAAGAAAGTTCCATCTCCAAACTGTCCACCAGAATCAGCCGAAATCCACTCCAAATGACCCACACAAAAGGAAATCCCGCAACAATGCCTGCCAAAGCGGACAAGCTGCTTAACACAAGCACTTCCCGAAACAGTCCCGGAGCCAGTCTCTTTCTGGATGCTCCAAGAGCCATCAGAACACCAAGCTGCCCTGATTTATGTCTGAAAAACAGACCCAATGCATAGATTGTAAAAACCACGCATCCTATTAAAGTCATGACAAATATCATATACATCATTTTTCGGCTATCGCCGCCTTCCGGGAACACCGTCTGCACCGTTGGCGAAAACATCAGTGCAGAATATGCCGAAATAATCATCAACGCTGTAAAATTACAAAACAGATAAAGCCGCGACTGTTTCCAATCGGCTTTTCGTAGTTTCTGTTCCATTCTCTTCATATGGATTGTCTGTACCATGCCAATCATTCTCCTTTACCCATACTCACTTTATGCTCATTTCCTTAATGACTTCTAGCAGCTTATCCTGAAACTCGCTGCGGCTGCCTTCCTTTGCCACCTGCCGGTATATCTTCCCATCTTTTAACAGAATAACGCGGTCACAGAACGAAGCCGCAAAGCTGTCATGCGTCACCATAAAAACGGTCGCCTCCATCTGCGCTCTGGCATTTACAAAAGCCTCAATCACCGTCCGGCTCGACTTGGAATCCAGATTGCCGGTAGGCTCGTCTGCAAGAATCATGAGCGGATGGTTAATCAGACTGCGCGCTACCGCCGCTCTCTGCTTCTCGCCACCGGAAATCTCCGCCGGATATTTATTTAGAATGGAATCAATTCCAAATAAAGATGCGAGCCTGTCCGCAAGCTGCTCCGCTTCTTTTCCTACCTCTCCTTGAACGATGCGCGGTACGAGAATATTTTCACGGATGGTAAGCCCATCCAAAAGCATGAAATCCTGAAACACGAACCCCAACTTCTCATTCCTGATTTTTGCTAACGCCTCCTCCTTCTGTCCCGCAAGTTTTACGCCGCCTACCGTAATGCTTCCTTCCTCAAAAGGGATATAACATGAAATGCAGTTTAAAAGCGTGGTTTTGCCCGAACCGGAAGAACCCATTACGGCGACAAATTCTCCTTTCGCCACATGGAAATCAACGCCATTCAATACCGGATATCTGTTTTTTCCTACCTCATAGGATTTGTGGAGATCTTTTACATATAACATGTTTTTGCCTCCCTTTCTTAGCTTAACAGACATTGATTCATAAACAAAATATCGATATATCTTCAATTTGTCCAGTACCTTAAAATATGCGGACTGACGACATCTCATAATATCAATATTGAAATACCCGTCTGCTTCTCTACACAGAAAACCATATCATATAATCCAAACAATGATTGAGTAGGATGTCATAATCCGCCATCTATTTGTAAATTTTGAACGAGAAGTGCGCAGTTTGTAAAAATTAGCTATAACAAATGTAATGTTTGACATTCGCCCAATGAAATCCAAATACCTCCAAAAATAAAATATGGTAAACTATATATAACTATATATAACCATCAACATAGTCTGCCTTACTTGCCTATATCCGAATCAATTCGGTATAGGCAAATGCGGCATACTATCAAGAAATTAAGCAACATCGAAAGGCAGGAATAAATATGATGCGAATAGCAATATGCGACGACGAGGCGACAGCAAGGGACGCGCTTCGCATACAACTAGAAAAAGTGTTGATCGAAGAATATGAAGAGATCGTATACGAATTTTCTTCGGGAATCCATGCAGCATCATGGCTTGAAAAGCATCCAAGCGAAGCAGACCTTCTTTTTCTGGATATGGAAATGAAAGGTTACAGCGGCATGGAGACTGCCGAAAAGATCAGAACCTTCGACAACGACCTGCTTATCGTGTTTGTGACCGGATACTCCGATTATGTCTTTGACGGTTATCGGGTAGGCGCGACAGATTATATCATAAAACCCGTTTCCACCCAAAAACTCAGGGAACTCCTTCACCGGGTACGCGCAAAACTTGCCGAGAAAGAACCGCAGACATTCACAATCAAAAATATGGACGGCACATGGCGTTTCAAGCTGTGTGATATCCTGTACTTTTATTCGGATAAAAGAAAAGTGAACCTTGTCACGAAAAAAGGCGAATATCCTTTTTATGCAAAATTGGACGAAATCGATGCAAAGCTTTGTTCCCGCTTCGTGAGAATCCACCAGCGGTATCTCGTAAACCCCGATGCCGTGGAGTATCTTGGTGGCGACTCCGTCACAGTAGGCGGCGCAGAACTTCCATGCAGCAGGAGATACCGGGAAACTGCAACGTCCAAAATTGCCCGGTCGATGATGGGAGGTATGCCGGAATGATCTCTTTTCTTTTTGCCCTACTCTGGTTTTCTATTTCCCTATGCAACGCATGGCTAATCATGCGCGCAATGGGATTTCTGATCAAAATAAAGGAAAACCGCGCAATAAAATTCCTTCTGCTTACAAGCTGCTGGATACTCAGCACCATGGTAATCTTTATCGGTGATTCCTTCAATATACTTGCGTCCACCCTCTTTTTTCTCATTGTGATCCTGTTCACCTGCGAGGGAAGCCGTTTCAAAAAAATCACGATCGCTACAATGTTCGTAAACACGCTCCTCTCCTTTAATGCTTTAAGAGACAATTATCTGGAACCTCTTTTATACATGCTCGCGCAAAAAATAAATACTATGCTGACGGGAGGAACAAACAGAGAACTTCTATTCGTTCCATCGTTTATTATGCTGACGCAAATCCCCTTGGAACTCTACCGGCTTTTATTTGTACTCGCCAGTTTCCCGTTCTCCGCATTTCTGTATCTCGGCATTCGGAAGTTTGCACCCAACAAGGATTATGCCCTCTCCGACAGCCTATGGAAACTATTGTTTTTGCTCACAGTAACGCCTTTCGGTATCGTTCTTGCCTCCGTCACATTATTTGACCGGAAATTTACCAACGGCTTCCTTCTATTTGATCCACCTGTTGAATATCTGGTGCTTCTGTCCATCGCTACACTATCTTTGATCAGCCTGCTCTGGTGTATCATAGTTCTTGCAAGACAGCAAAAATTAGAACAACAAAATATGTTCATGGAAATCAACCGCAAATATTATGAACTGATGGAGCAGCAGCATTTTGAGATACGGCGACTGAAACATGACCTCGCCAATCACTTACAGGTATTGTCGGCACTGCCGGAAGAACAGCGGGACGCTTATCTGAAAAACCTCACAGAAAATGCCGCTGTCACACAATCCCTGTCATACTGCAAAGACGCCACCGTCAACGCCGTGTTGTCCGTGAAAAAGAATCTGATGGATCGATACGACATCCGCATGGAATTTGCAGTAGATATTTCCACACCACTACCCTTTGACAAAACAGATGTCTGCGCACTCTACGCCAATGCACTGGACAATGCAGCGGAGGCATGCATGAAACTACCACAAGACAAGCGCATAATTATTCTAAAAAGCAAGGCACAAAAAGGATTATTCTGTCTGGAAGTCAGCAATCCAGTTTCCAGTTTATCCGAAAAAGCTGGGGATACTTCAACAAAAACCAACACACCGCCCGGTCAGACAAGGGCTGGCAGCCTAAAGCATACGCAATTAATGCCAGCTTCTATTCCTCCAACGTCCAAATCAGACAAGGGAAATCACGGCTTCGGTCTGAGAGGAATCAAGGAAATCGTGGAGAGATATCATGGTTCCTTAGAGCTAAAGACCGTAAACGGCATGTTTAATCTATTTTTGTATATTCCGCTGAGGTAAATGATATTTTGCTCAACACTTTGCAAATAGAGTCGCATGAAACATAAAAATATCTCGTCACTCTCACTATAAATTTATAGGAAGTTTGTTAAAAATGCCTATTTACATCTGAAAAAACTCAAGATATTATATTTTCACAATTAGTTCGGAAAACGAGTGTGGCTCGTTTAGGAGATTCGCTTAGCGAACTCAAAGTTTATGGAATTTTCTGCAAAACAGGTATACGGAAGGAAAGGAGGAGTATCAAAACCAATCGTAAAATTTTTTGCAAAAATTGATTAAAACCAATTTTTGGGGGAACCCTGCGTATAGGGGAATTGCAGTGAATCCGGGATCGCTTCATGAAACATTATATTTTTCATGGTGTCAATGATGATTAAGGAGGAAATGATTTTATGCAGCAGGTAAATGTAAAATTTAATAGTGTTAATCAGATTAGGCAGTTTGTAAATATAATTGACAAGATTGATCTGAATTTCGATTTGGGCGAAGGGCGTAGAACGGTTGATGCCAAATCCATTCTTGGCGTGATGGCACTAGATCTGACCAGACCGCTTCGACTTAGATACGATTCGGAAGATGAGGGGATCAAAGAAAAACTCGCCCCCTTTATATATTGAGAAAGCATTGACGGAGATGCAGGATCGCGCATCTCCGTTGTTTATTCTATAGGAAATTTACGAGGTTATCAAAATATGAATACAAATATAATCAACAACTATCGCAGACAAGATAATTTACGCCACAGCTTTAATACCCTCTCAAAAGAAACTTTCGGAGGATTGGATTTTGAACCGTGGTATCAGAACGGCTATTGGAGCGACCGATACAACCCCTATTCTATTGTGATCGACGGGGAAGTCGCCGCCAATGTATCCGTCAATACCATTGACTTCCTGTGGAACGGTGAGCGGAAACATCTCATACAGCTCGGTACTGTCATGACAAAAGAGCGATTCCGTAATCAAGGGCTGATTCGGCAGATCATGAACCAGATTGAACATGACTACGGACAAGCCGCCGACGGCTTTTATCTGTTTGCAAATGACAGTGTTCTCGACTTTTATCCGAAATTCGGCTTTACACAGGCAATGGAATACCGCTATACGAAACCATTCTCCACATCACAGGCATGCGGTATGCTTCAAGTTCCGATGCGCGACCGGAAGGACTGGCGTAAATTGGAAAACGCCATGCATGAAAGTGTATCTTACAGCCGTTTTAACATGGTTGACAACGATAATCTCATCTTATTTTATGTCACGGGATTTATGCAGGAAAATGTCTATTATAGCCAGAAATACGACACATATGTCATTGCTGAAATAGAAGACGGCACGCTTACTGTCCACAATATTTTCAGCAAAAATAATTACCCTATGGATGACATCCTCGCATCCTTTGGCTCGAACATACGACAAGTGATCCTCGGCTTCACGCCGATAGAGACAGAAGGCTATACCGTCTCCGCATTCCGAGAGGAGGATTGCACGCTTTTTGTAAAAGGCGGAGCTTTTGATCATTTCGAGGCAGACCGGGTGATGTTTCCGACATTGTCGCATGCATGAAAAATGTTTTGTATTTTCATATATAAATTATGCAAATCTATATCGTTTTTATGTCTGCGTACAGCGGAATACCATACTCTCACATTTTTGTATCCTGCGCATTTATATAATATGCATTGACATAATGCGCATTTCCCGATAATATAATAATACAAAGAGGAAAAGCAATATGCCATTAAAACCAAGAGAAATGGAAAAACTAATCCTTGCAGATGGATGGGTTTTCAAGGAGCAAAACGGTTCCCATAGGCAATACATACACCCGGCAAAACCAGGGAAAGTTACGATACCTTTTCATAAAGGCAAGGATTTAAATAAAAGAACTGAAAATTCCATTAGGCAGCAGGCGGGGCTATGACAAATTTCCCAATCTGCTTCTATGATATATGAGGAGGCGCAAATATTATGTTATCAATGTATCCTGCTTGTTTTTATAAAGAAAAAGATGGTTATTCCGTGATTTTTCCTGATCTGAACTGGCTTGCTACGCAGGGTGATACCATTGAAGATGCCATGGAAATGGCTGTAGATTGCCTTGCCGGTTATCTTTATTCCTGCCAGATAGATGGAGAATCTATTCCAGAGCCTTCCAAAATGTTTGACATTGACCCCGTGGCAGTTTCCAAAAAAATTGCTCCAGATGAACCTCTCGAAGAAGCTTTCGTCAATATGATCTCTGTCGATGTGGCCGCTTATGCAAAACAGCACTTTGAGAAATCTGTCAGAAAAACACTTACCATTCCAGCATGGCTCAACTCTGCTGCCTTGGAAATGAATATCAATTTTTCACAAGTATTACAAGAAGCTCTTCTGGCAAAAGTACAAGCTCGGTAAACCACAAAAAACTCTTCTCCATCAAATAAAATCTCCCTTACACCGCTTTATTTTTTGTTAAGAAACACTTTATAATTCTATAATTGATTGTTTGTTCTATATGATGTATAACATATATAAACAAGGAAACAACTACCGGTATTGAATGGAATTTCTCTAATTCGGTCATACTGATAGCAAAAGGAACAAGTGCATTTACAAGATTTGCTTCGCAAACTCGATGCACAACAATACAATATATAGAAGGAGTGATTGATATGTTAAGACCAGCATTATTTAACAACCGTACCTACAAACCTATGTTTTTCGACGATTCATTTGATCAGATGTTTGATGACGCTTTTAAGAACTTCTGGGGCAACAACGAACTCGCTACTTTCGACGCATTCAAGACAGATGTGATCGACCAAGGCGACAGCTATCTGTTGCAAGCAGAACTACCCGGTTTCGATAAATCCGATATTAACATCGACTTGAAAGACAACCTGCTTACGATCTCTGCTTCTCACAAGGAAGAGAAAAATGATGAAGATGCAAATAAATATATCCGCAGAGAACGCTACTACAGCTCTTACTCCAGAAGTTTCCGGGTAAACGACGTGGAAGCAGGCGACATTGACGCTTCTTACAACAACGGCATTCTGGAAGTTAAATTCCCGAAAAAAGAAATTGCCGCGAAAGAAGAAATTAAAAAGATTGAAATCAAGTAATCTTATTTTCTTATCCTATAGTATGTCGGTACGTGCCAGCATATTGATGAGAATCCCACCAGATTTATCTGATGGGATTCTCTGTATCTATGCGTTTCTATTTTGATATATTTATGCCTGCTCCCTTCTATTTTACTGCCTGCACAAGCCCTAGAAATTCTTCTTTATATTCATCCGACAGATCAATCGATTTCAACGCTTTTTCCACATGTTTGACCGAAGCGTCTTCCGGATATTCGCTGCGAGATGCCAACAGACCAAACTCCGCTACTGCCGCCGCAAAAATATAATCGTCTGTCGGCGCATTCGTATAACTCTCATATCCGACCGGGTATTCCAATAAATTACTTTTGTCCTCAGCAGGCTTTTTGTATCGGATACTGATAGTCAGCCATTCTTCATCCGCCGCCGTAGCGGAAGGCAGTCTGCCTATTTCCTCTTTATACTGTCTGCTGTACTTTAGCTCATCAATATCTTCTCCGGTCATATCGCTTAACGGCTCTTTCAAAACAATCTCGTAAAGCGCAGTCACACTATGTCCCGCACCAATTTCTCCGGCGTCTTTTACGTCATCGTTAAAATCTTCTTTGGCAAGTGCCCTGTTCTCATACCCCAGCAGACGGTAGCTCTCTACCACCACAGGGTTAAACTCTACTTGGAATTTCACATCTTTGCAAATAGTTAAAAGCGTTGCGGACATTTCCTCGACCAAAACTTTATTTGCTTCCCTCAGACAGTCGATATAAGCATAGTTGCCATTTCCTTTATCAGCAAGCGTCTCCATCTTATTATCTTTGATATTCCCCGTGCCGAAGCCCAATACCGATAAAAAGATTCCCGACTCTTTTTTCTCCGTAATCAGCTCTTCCAGCTCCTCCTCGCTGGTCAGTCCGATATTTAAGTCGCCGTCTGTCGCTAGAATAATACGGTTATTTCCGCCTTCTATGTAATTCTCCTCGGCAAGCCTGTAAGCCGTCTCAATACCTTTACTCCCATACGTGCCGCCGCCCGCCTTAAGCGAATCAACCGCTTTTATAATTTTCCTTGTCTCGTTGCCGCGAGCGCCTTCCAGCACAATCCGGTCGTCCGCCGCATAAGTCACGATAGATACCTTGTCTTTCGGGGTCAAATTTTCAGCCAGCAATGCAAACGATTCCTGCAATAAAGGTAATTTATCGTCAGAATACATTGAACCCGACACATCCAGCAGAAAAACAAGATTCGACGCTGGTGTCTGGGAATAATTAATATCCTCGGTTTTCAGCCCAATCATAAGAAGCTCCGCATCATCGTTCCATGGGCAGGAACTAATCTGCGTTGTGACACCAAATGGCTCTTTGCCCTTCGGAGAATTATAATCATAGGAAAAATAATTCAGCATCTCCTCAATTCTGACTGCTCCTTCCGGTAATTCATCCAGCATATAACCACTGTTGATCAGACGGCGCAGATTGCTGTAGGAAGCCGTATCCACATCTGCAGCAAAAGTGGATAAAGGTGCCCTCAGCACAGAGGAAAATCCCTTCTCTTCCCACTCGCTGTACTCCTCGTCGTAATAGTAATCTGTCGGTGCACATTCCTCATAGCATGAATTTAAGTAGCTGTCCTCATCTGCCATCACCTTATTCTCACTAGCAAAATCCATACTCCCCGATTCTGCCGTCGCTGTAGTATAATCATATTCATCAGCAGCCGCTTCTTTTCCTGCTGCAACTCCGGAAACCGACCCGTCTGACAACTCTTCTGTCGTAGCATCTGCAGATGCCTCGTCTGTATATGCCCCACCTGCGGATGCTTTGTCTGTGAATACCTCGTTTGTGGATGCTTCACTTGCAGGTGCCTCATCTGCCGCCGTTGTACCTGCATTCTGTATACTATCAGATTTACTCTGTCCGCCACAGCCTGTCACCAGCATAACTCCTGTTAAAACTAAAGATACTGTCTTCATCAATCCGCTTTTCCTTTTCATGCCTTTTCCTCCCGTTCCCGTGTGCCATCTGCTGTCTTCTGGCGCTTCTATACTTAATACCTTTCACGGGAATAAAAGGTTGCAGGAAAAATAATTTTTTAGTCCAAATCCTCACAATTTAGAGATACCTTAAAGATTCTCCCGCTATAATATGAACAATCGTAAGGCTGACACCTTAGGTAAACAGCCTGCCGAAAATTCACAAAACGAGGAGAAAGACTATGAAAAGAAAAACTATGAAAAGACGCATGAGAAGAAAAAATCTAATAACAACCTGTATTATGACACTTATACTGGCAGCGGCAGCCGGCTGTGCCGGACAGAATGCAGAAAGTGAAAACACTGTACCCGCCATGGAGGGCATTCCTACTGAAGACGCGGCATCACCAGCACAAAATAATGACACTCAGACAGGCAGCAATACTGCCGGCACACCAACATCAAGTAATGAAGACGCTTCTCTCAACAATGAAGCAAACCCCGCACAATCTTCACAAGAAAGCGACTTTCCCAGCAACACACCGGATACCCTATTTGCAGATGCACCTAAAGACAGTATCTTCATCGGTGGAAAGGTAAGAAGCATCGCAGAAGACAGCTTTGTCATCAGCCGCACATTAGTCGAAGATTCTATGGTTACAATACCGGAAGAAGGAAGCCCCGAAGAAGAATTGGTTACAATTCTCTGCACAGATTCGACGACTTTTGAACACTGGACAATTCAAGGCAGCGGCGCAGATATTGTGACAGACGAAGCCTCCTTTTCGGAAATCCAAAAAGGCGACGGGCTGGAAGCAAAAGGACACTTCGATGGTGAAGTCTTTATTGCCGACAAGGTAATCATTGAGGTCTATGAGTAGAGAAATAATGGGATGAATTTCCGTTTGGATAATTCATCCCATCAATTTATTTTCGATTTTGTAATATCTTATTGACCGTGCAATTTCCAAATTCTAATGCTCACTTTGATATTTTAATTAACACTTTCCAGTGTCTTTTTTATAGCCAATGCTATTTCATATGCTAAATTTACCGGAACGGCATTTCCAATCATTTTGTATGCATCATTTGTTTCTTTATATATAAATTTAAAATCATCAGGGAATCCTTGCACTCGTGCAACCTCTCTAATAGTCATTCTTCTATAAAGATGCTCTTTTCCTTCTACAAAACGGCAATCATTTTTATCAAATTTAATCATCTTAGGCGCTTGTGGATGCAACTGGCATTGCCTGCCTGATGCCTGAACGGTAAATGCCTGTTCATCCCATGTTTTTACTCGATTTCTGCTCATGAAAATTGGTGAATATGCTCCGGTAAAATACTCATTATTATTTATTGCCTCAGGATTATGATGATTCTTTGGTCCCGATGGAACAGCCGTATCCTGCAAATCCCAGATAATATCTCTCAAAGTTATTTTCTTCTCATCATCTTCTGTTGATCCTTTAGGAAATGCAAACTTTATATTCAAATCTTTTCTAAAGCCAATATAAAATACTCTTTTGCGTTCCTCCGCTACACCGTAGTCTTTCGCATTGACCAAAGTTAATGAGACATCATATCCAGCCCTGTCAAACAGAGATAAAATATTTTGAACAGCTTCTGAATGTCTATTGGCAAGCATTCCACTCACATTTTCTGCCAAAAAAAATTTGGGTGTAAACTCATTTAATATCCTTATATAATCAAAAAACAATTGTCCCCTGGCATCTTCAATTCCTCTAAGAGAACCCGCCTCAGACCAAGATTGACATGGCGGTCCTCCGATGATGCCCTCAACATCCCCTTTTATGTATTGCACTAAATCTTCTTTCGTAATTTGCCGTACATCCCCCTCTATCAAATGACTACGAGGATGATTAATTTTAAAAGTTTCCCAAATAGTTTTATCAAACTCATTTGCAACCGGAATTTCAAATCCTGCCTTTTCAAATCCAAGATCTAAACCGCCGCATCCTGAAAACAAACTAATTAAGTTCATCTCTTTCACCGTCTTTCATCATTCATAGACATTATTCATATCAGCATTACTCGAACCAATATCATCTGTTGTTTTTATTTTCAGATTTTCCATACACTGAACTAATCTTTTCGCCATTTCCGTTCCATTCATTTCAAGCGGTCTGTCAAATATAAGTTCTGATACCAATTTTTCATCTTCTATGTGCCAATCAACCTGGACTGCCAAAGGTCTGTCTCCATCATATTTTTTAGCAAAAGTTCTATAATTTAATGCTTTGCATGCAAAATAAATATCAGGATGCCTTCCCGTATATTCCTTGATCGGTAACATCTGGTCAATAATCTCTTGTGCAGAATTAACGCAATCCGATACTAAAATGTAATCCGCAACACCAGAATTGGGGATTTTTCTCCCATTTACCGTTGCATTGCGTTTGTCCTCTGAAAGATTAATTCCTGCATAAACATCATTAACCTGATTCCGAGATAATTTCATTTTTCCCGACAAATCCCCACTAAGCTTATTCATTAATTCAAACTTCCACCCCAAAGTAATGACGCCTTTTTCTGTTCTGGCAAGCCTCTCCTTATATATACGCGTTCGTTTTTCAAAATTATCTTGAATACTTGTAGTTGACTGTTCTATTATCCAACGCCAATCAGAACCAAATAACTGTTCTGCCCTTTCTGCATTCATTTTATTTTCAAGGAAATCAGCATTAGCCTTTTTATATGAAATCTTTATTTCTTCTGAACTTATATTATCAGATGCAAGAACATAAATATCTGTCTTTGGCTCACCCTGAGGGCACGTAGGCTTTCCCGATTCTTGTACTTTTAACTTTCTTCCATTATAAAATATCTCTGTACCACACAAAAAGTAGCTGAGAATACGTCTTTCAGCATCACCAAAATCAAACATCTGCATACCTCTTATTACGCTTGCTTCGTTACTCGCTACAAACCTGACAGATTCTTAAACCTTCCTTGCAAAGTTATACGCTGACCATCTACAGCTATTATACCAATAGTTCTTCATAAGTCAACGAATTACTATATTCACCGACATTTCCATCGACAAATCTTCCAAATTTATAACATTTGCAATTCTCATCATTCCATCCCTTCCACCGTCTCCGCCAGCAGTTCATATGCCATCTGCGCAAACGACTCCCGCTTCGATATTTCCTCACTGCTCCCGGTAATCAAATATCCAGTGTCATCAACACTTACATAGGCTTTCCATTTATTTCCCCTCTGTCTTGCTACATAGAACTGTAACCCATGGGAAGTAATGCATTCTGTATTCTGATCGTCACAAAATGACGGGATTTCTTTCACTTCCTCAATAAACAGATCGCTGGCGGCATCTTCACTCACCGCAAACTCATTTACGGCATTTTCACTATTTTTATATTCTACTTCTTCTGACGTGACACCCGCCGGAGCCTCCGCCACGCTCTCTTCAAGCATATCATAAGATGATCCGCTTTCATCCGCTGCACCTACGCTCTCCTCGGAAAAGTCTTCTTCCACAAACACCTGACCTGCTCCGCCATCCATATCATCAAATTCTTCCACCGCTGCTTCCTCCTCGACAGCCTCATATTCCGCACCGCCCGCCGCCGCACTCTCCGGCATCCCTGCGGAACTGTCCGACCGAGATTTTGCAGAGCGGTTCCCAATCAGAAATATTGAGGCATTCATCAACACTGCAAGCAACACAGCGGCGGCTACCGGTAGCGCCCACTTATATATTCTGACATAACTACTCTTTGACTGCCCAGCTGCATGTTCAGCAGGTACACCTGTCTTATCCGCTCTGCGCAAACCTGCATCCTCTGTAATGCTTTTTGCTGCTTGCTGTACCTTATCCGTATGCAGTACTTTTTCCTGCTGTATCCGTTTCTCCTCTTCCCGCACTGCCTGCTTCGTCTTAAGAATCAGAGCTTCCGGTGCATGTATCTGTGAAGTTTCCTTTTTGTACTGATTCATCCTATCTACCTTCGACTTTCTTCTACCCTCAATCCGCTATAGCTCGTCCCCGATCAGGGTTTTCAACATCTCCCGCGCCCGATGCATCTGGGACTTCACGGTACTTTCCTTCTGATCGGTCAACTGCGCAATCTCCGTGACCGTCCGTTCCTCAAAATAATACAGATGTATCACTAACCGGTATTTCGGCGGCAGTTTTTGTACCGCTGCCCGCACCGGATGCTCTTCCGGTATTTCATACCCGCCGCCTGAATCCGCCACGCGTTCCGGTTCTTCCATATAATCAATATTCTTGCTCCAATATTGATCATAATGTTTCTTGGCACAGTTAATCGTCACCCGAATCAACCATGCTTTCACATGCTCCCACGATTCCAAATCCTGTATATGGCTCACCAGCCGCACAAACACCTCTTGAAACAGGTCATCTGCGTCCGTTTTATTCTTCATTTGCGACAATGCCAGCCGGTATACCATATCGGCATATTTGTCGATCGCCGCCTCTGTTGTAATTTTCCCCTCTTTTGTCATACAAAAACCCCTATCAAATAATGTATACTGATTTCATTATACACGATAGGGGACTGTCTGGGCTGCTAAATTTATCCGTTATTCTGTTTATCTTTTTCTATCATTTTATCGTATTGTCCATACAGCTTCTGCACTTCATTTTTCAGAATATTTTTCTGTCACTTTTTGGGGTGTCCGTTCGTATATAAGATATAAGAGGAAAGGGAAAATTTATGAAATCCGTAAAAAATGAATCCAAAATCAACCGCATTCTGCAAACTTACGGTGATATGCTCTACCGCACCGCCTATCTTCTTCTTGGCAATCCGCACGATGTTCAGGATGTCTTGCAGGAAGTGCTTCTCCGCTACATAGAAAAAGCGCCAAAGTTTGCATCCTGCGACCATGAAAAAGCCTGGCTTCTGCGCGTAACTTCCAACTGCTGCAAAGACTGCCTGCGTTTCCGCAAACGGCATTCCTATATCGATCTGGACCAGATACAGGAATATCTCCCTGCGCCGGAAGACAAACAGCTCCTGCAGGAACTCTACGCTCTGCCTGCCAAGTGGAAAACAGTACTGCTTCTGCATTACTTTGAAGGATATCCAATCAAAGAAATCGCCAAGATCACCCACTTATCAGAAAACGCCGTGAAAAAAAGACTGCAGCGTGCCAGAGAAGCATTGAAACTGGAACTTACCTCTTAAATTTCATGATAAAGGAGTCCTCACAATGAACGAAAAAGATATTGCACACATGAAAGAATCTCTCACCTTGCCGCGCGAAATGAAAAACACGCTGTTACGGAACAGTACGCAGCCCCGCAAAAGCCATTACCGATACACAAGATACTCCCGAATCTGCGCAATTCTGACGGCAGTCATCTGCATCGGCGCATTCGGCTCGACTTCCATAGCAGCATATAATATTTATCAGGAAAAACAACTGGCTGTTTTCATGGAGCATGATCTGACACAGGAAGAAATCGCCGCTCTCGCTGATGAACTCGCCCTTATCCCTGACATCACATACCAATATGTCAGCGCAGATGAAGCGTGGTCGTATTTTAAGAAAGCTTATCTTGAGGGAAATTCTGAACTGTCTCTATCATTTACGGAAAATCCTCTCGCCGACAGCTTTAACTATCAGATAAGCATACGCATAGGAGCTGATACGCAGGAAGTCCGCGAACAAATCAGCCATCTTGAAGGAGTCAGAAAGGTCACAACAATCCGAGAGTGGAAAAAGACGACAAAAGCCAGTGCCTTGTATTGAGGCGCTGGCTAAAATAGATCGCTGTGTGTCCCAGTCCTAGTCAGTGTTAACGTCAGAATATTCCGTTCAATTTTATATATGAGCAGCCAATCCGGTGTAATATGACATTCTCTGTGCCCCTCATAGTTACCAGATAAACTATGGTCTCTATATCGGACTGGCAATGGCTCTTCATTACACAAAAGAGTTAACACATCTTGTAATAACTGCGGGTTATAACCTCGCTTAATAATCGTTTTATAATCTTTCTTAAACTTCGTGGAATATCTTACATCAAGCATCCAGATCCTCCATCAACTCCGTAACACTATGAAACGTTTTGCTAAGATTTCTCCCTTGATTCACATCTTCGATCGCCGCAAGAGTTTCTGCATTAGGAATATCGACAGAAATTTCAAACGGAATTTTCTGTTGTCTGACGACCGCTTTTGTAAAAATAGTAAAAGCAGTCGCCATATTTAACCCCATTTCCTCAAAAAGAGTATCTGCTTGTTTCTTAAGATTTTCATCCATCCGAATAGTAATACTGGTAGTTGCCATAATATCAACTCCTTTCCTATTAACTAGTATTGTATGTTATATAAATTAAAATATCAATCAAATCTATCACTTCATCAATATCGGCATACTGTTCTCAAACAAGGGCGTGCCTTCCGAATCCTGAATAACAATACTATTAACCAATGTATCGCCCATAGCGGCAATTACTGCATCTGTAATCTCTGTTCCACGTTCTTACTATTTTTCATTGTCAGGTTCCGGTTTATATTGCTCTTCCCCAGTCTCAATGTAAAGAATAAAATCATTGATTTTTTTCTCGCTCCAGCCTGCCGCTCGTAATCCTAAAACCAATCTTGCGTTTTCCTGCATATTCATAGCCTCCATTTATTTTTCTTCCCTTCAAAACTATTATCAAACTTTACTCTTCTTGGCATTTATATAATATCGTATAACGCGCCATATGCCAATATCATTCGCGTATTAAAATTTCCCCTGAATCCAAATTTCCTACAAATAAAAAATATCTGCCTCCAAAGGTTCCTGCACATACGCGCCATATCCCGCCAAAGCCGCCGCCATACTGCGTCTGCGGTCACTCAGTTCAATCTGCCTTGCCCGTCTGTCAGCCTCTTCGCGGCTGCGCTCAAACGCTGCCTCTCTCTGTGCCGCCCTTTTTTCCCGCTTTGCCTTATTGATCGCCTTTACCTGTGCAACCCGCTCCGGGGAGTCGCTGCAGCCACATATGTATGTCACCGTACCGTCCTTATGAACCACCACGCCCGCCGGCTCAAACACAAGCCCCATAGCTACGCAACGCGCCGTTTCCCGTGGAATAATCGTATCAAAAAAATAATCTATCTTCTGTTCATAATAGGCCGCTTTCTCAGGGTCGTTTGCCATCTCTTCCAAAATATTCGGAGCAATCACAACATCGTTTCCGCTCATACTTTTTCCTAATTTCTCAAGCGTTTTCTGATCTTTTGGCACATCTTTGATCGTCACTTTTCCGTATTTTGATTCCAGATATTTTCTGTAAGCATCTACGGTTGATGCCCCTGCTGATTGCTGTGTGTCCACCGAAACGGAAAGCCGCCTGATAAACTCTTGATAAAACATTTTTTCTTTTTCCATATTCTTAATCTGCTCCGCAGTCTTGCCATAGTCATATTTCAAAGAACGTTCCAACGCATCTAATGCTTCATTTACCGCTCTGATTGCCGACTGCACGGTATTGCCTAATAAATCGGACGTACTTTCTCCACGATATCCTTTTTCTATCCTCTGTACCATAAGCTGAGAAATATGATCTAACTTGCCAGAATCAGATATTCCCATACCATCCGTACCCACCGTATCTGCCGCATCCAGCCATGCCTTTTTCACACTCGCCGGCGCGTTTGCGGCAATCTGGTCAAAAACTTTCTCACGGTACTGCCGGATTGACCTTTGATTGGAGTTACTTGAATCTTCCTCAAAACCCTGCTGTAAATTTCCAGCTCGTGAAATGGCATCTGCGAACGCACTTTGACTATTATTGTTCCTCTGTTCACACGCTTTAGCGTACTCTTCATATAATGCGTTATTCCGACTGTCTGTTAAGAAAACTCTTGATTCCATGTCCACTCCTTTCACTCAACACTATCTCTCTAAAAACCCCAACAGTTTTTTATAATCCAGATAGCCCTTCATGTTGTGCGCATCATACTGCATCTGCATAAAATCCCTGATAATATCCACCCAGTTGACCTTGTCAAACACACTGTCGGCTGTATATTTCTGCTGTTCGGTCTGCGCATAGGAACGCGCGCTTGCAAACTTCATAAAAGCATTCGGACATTGCCCGCTGTTGCTTAAATACCATGTGTATGCAGACATCTCGATTTCGTCACTGCTTGTCGGATCGATCTTCGAGATATCTACCATTCGTTCCGTCATATTACCGTCCGCATCCCATGTTTTGACATGATATACCGGATTAGCAGAATCAAAATCCTGCGGTTTATAAACTGCTATGCTTACCCCTGTCAACGCATTCACAGATGAACCCACAACTCTCTCCCCCTCATCTGCATCCGAATTACCGTGCAGTACAAGCGGCTGCTGTGTGCCTGCTGCCTGCTGAGCTTGGTTGATTTGATACTTTTCCATTTCCTGTAGTTTTCTCTTGATGGAATATTCCTCATTGATGCGTGCATATTCCGCACGCCGAAGTCTCTTCGCTTTCTGTTCTTCCTCAAATTGTCTCTGTTCTTCCGCCGTCGGGCCTGTAATGTCACCGCCACCGCTGATCAGATTCCAGCGTGCAACTTCTCCATTTTCATCCAAAACAATCAATGCCGAATTGATTCTGCCGGGCACGGGATAGCCATTCCATTCAAGAAGCTCATTGATATTTGCCATAACTTTATCCGCTAATCTCGGATCATTTTTAATCTTTTCTTCTAATTCCGGCGGCACAACTATAGAATGCTGTCCTAACACGGAATCTAATCTGGATTGTACCTTCGGATCCGTCATTGCTGGAGCGGTTCCGCTGGGCATCCAATTTAAAACCGATTCATCCACTTCTCTGGCAAAAAATTTTTCAAATGGAAAATCCGTTCTCTGCCATGTTCCCTGCGGAATCTTAGATGCATCCATCACATGATAATATGCACCCGGAAACAACGCTTGTAATTGGTTTTTGAAGTTTGTCAGATTTGCGTTTTCCAGATCAGATACCTTCTGCGTTGATTTCGCTGTTATGACATCTTCAAAACTAATCGCATTGTTTTCTGTGCTTGCCGTGTTTTTTATCGTTGAATTTTTCGTTGATGCGTTCTTTTCGGCAAGAGCCTGTAGATAATATTCCCCAATTCTGCTCGTAAATCCTAAATCCATTGTCATGACTCCTTTCTCCGGCTGATTTCCTGTAACAATCCAGATACCTTTACTGTTACAATCTTTTCTATCAATAATACGAATCAACTTCTGGAAAAGTTTCACTGCAAAATGAAAATCCCCACAAAACAGCCGGAATACGGGTTTTTCGCGAGGTTTTGTCATAAAATATGAAATTTTTGTCACGGAATTATTTAATCGCTCGTCTGTCGCGATACTGTACACAATATCTATCCCTGCACAACAATGCTTAGACGGAAAAATAATAAGAATACTTTAAAATTCACACATCACCAAAATGATTGAATGAAAGGGAAATGTATATTATAATATTGGAAACAAAAAGAGGGAACTAGGAGCTTAAACGGAAGCGAGTGCAGATTATGACTGAATTATATAGTGAGAAGACAGGATTGCCAACGGATGCAAGTTATTTAGAATGTTCCTTGCCAGAATTTCTTCAAGAATCTATCGAACAGATGAAACGGGCATGGAATATGCTTGATCGTGGTGAAAAATATTTACATTGGGATTGCGACTACTGTAATCTACAGGCGGATATCAATAATGCTGAGGTGAATTTAATCATCAGTGAAGAACAGGCATGGTATTTACGGGAGAAATATTTGAGATTGGAAAGGAATTGAAATCATGTCGGTGATTGATTTTACAGGACTACCCAAAAAAAACAAAACCTATGCAGGAGCCAATGGAAGTAAAATCTGTGTGATTTATGAAGGAGAGCAGTATATGCTGAAATTCCCTCCGGTGCCAACAAAAAATAAGGAGATGAGTTATAGTAATAGTTGCTTTTCAGAATATTTGGGCTGTCAGATTTTTGAAAGTGTTAAAATTCCGGTACAGAAAACCATCCTTGGTAAATATAGGAGTAAGGATAAGGAAAAGATTGTAGTTGCATGTCAGGATTTTACGAAACCGGGCGTTACTTTACAGGATTTTGCTTCTTTAAAAAATCAGATGATCGATTCCGTTAGGAATGGCTACGGGACGGAATTGGATGATATTCTATATACGTTTGATGAGCAGACAGCGATAGATACCAAGGCTCTTACAGAACGTTTTTGGGATATGTTTATTGTAGATGCTTTTATTGGTAACTGGGATCGACATAACGGCAACTGGGGATTCCTCTATGATACCCGAAGTGATATCATGAAACTTGCGCCTGTATTTGATTGTGGGAGCAGCCTTTATCCTCAAATGGATGAAAAAATGATGAGGGATGTTTTAGCGGACTCAAACGAACGAAATTTGAGAATTTTTGAAGTGCCGACATCATCCATTATGTTACATGGTAAGAAAATTAAATATTTTAATTTTATATCTTCCGGACAAAACGAGGGCTGCAACCAGGCTCTAAGGCGTATTGTTCCACGGATCAATATGACTGAGATTGAAAAAATAGTGGAAGAGACTCCGTTTATCAGCGCTTTGCAGAAGGAATTTTATATCACAATGCTTTCGGATAGAAAAAAACGAATCCTAGATTATTCCTTGGATTTATTTTCACTCTGAATAGCAAATAACAAAGTCTCAAATAATATCATATACCTTAGAAGCCGATTTTAGAGGACACCATCATATCGACGAAATATACCCCAACTGGATAGCCTTCGTAACGGCTTCCACCGTTGACGAAACCCCCAGCTTCTCAAAAATATGCTGCAAATGGTTCGATAAAGTTCTCTCACTCATATATAACTCTGCCGCAATACTCTTTCTTTTCTTCCCGGAACTGATCAGGTGCAGAATCTTTTTCTCCATACTCGTCAGATCTTCAATCACCATATCGTCCGCATCCGATGGGAAACAAGTATTGCCGTGGGAAATATGAATCAGCGCAGCAATCAGATCATCGGGGTTAATATTTTTACTTAGGAAACCGCTGATACCGATTTTTCTTGCCTCATGCCTATACACCGGCAGATCATACCCCGTAAGAATGACGATCCGCACCGTCGGGTTCTTCCGGTGCAGATCCGCCGCGATTTCCAGTCCGTCTACATCACTGAAACTTCCCAGATGAATATCCATCAAAATAATATCTATGTTTTTATCAGAAAGTATTTGTCCTATATCCCGGATGTCCCGTGCTACATACAACCGCTCGATTTCCGGATACTCGTCCAAAGCGACGGAAAGACTTTTTGCAAAAAGTTTATGGTCATCAACTAATAAAATATTGATAGGAAACATCTCCTTTCATGGGTATTACGATCTGTATGCAGACACCATGCGGTACGTTATCAAAAATATCCACCGCGCCGTCCATCGCATTTACCTGCTCCGTAACAGACGCAATCCCTTTATGCCTTGTCCTGTCTGCGGATATCAGGCAGTCCGCCTCTGCTGTCCCATTATCCGCTACGCATAACTTAATCATATTGTCTTCCAATGCAAGGGTAATCTGTACCTTGCTGCCATCCGAATGCTTATATACATTTGTCAGCAGCTCCTTAATCAGCCGATAGACCAAAATATCATACGGCGTGACAATAAACAGAGTATCGGGACATTCAAACAATATCTCTATCTTCCGTTGAGGAAAAGACTGCGAAACGGCATCCATTAAATTCTGATAATTTTCCTTTATTGTCAGCTTTTTTAAAATAACAGGATGATAATCCTGCATCTGTCTGCGAATATTCCTATCCAAGCTCCTAAGCGTCTCCATAACAAGATCCTGTATATCCGGACGGTATGTTTTCGGCATCATATTTTTAACGGAAAGAATGTCCTGAAGAATATCGTCATGAAGAAAATTGGCGAAATCCGTTTTCAGTTGTTCCTCTTTCTGTAGCTGCTGCAAGGCTGTATAATACCGGCTTTCTTTCACGATAACATCTTTGCCCTCTTTGATGGACCAACCCAAAATAATATTACACAAATAGATAAAAGAAAACAACAAATTTACCGCGATACAAAGTTCTTTCCACGTCCCGCCCGCAAGCAGGATAACCGCCCCAAGAACCAAGAGCGATACAATCAGGATAAACATGGATTGCCGCTTATTAAATATGGTAGAAAGAGGCGGACTGTTATGCTCTCTGACCACAATACCATGAATGCTTATGCCAAACAGAAGAATCGGTATATAACTCCCGAAATTAGACATATGATACGGAATTTCGATCGTAGTAAAATAGTAAATCGAAATTCCCGCTGCAATGACTGCGACAGAGATTGCAATACATTTCCATTCACTTTTCAGAACATAAGATATTCTGTTCCAATGGCTGACAATAATCATCAGAAAACAAGCCCAGCTTATAAAAAGCTGTATCCCATATAATAGGGCATATGCCCTTTCCGACACGCCAATGCCAATCAGCGCAACAGCGCAGGCTGTAAAAAGTATCTGATTGATCTCCTTCTGAAATCTATAGCCGCTCCCTTGAAAAAGGAAAATCAGGATAAACAAAATGGAGGCACACCATATGACCGGACTCAATATTTTAAAACCAAGCTGCACAACGGTACTCGTATCCATCAACAGCAACATATACCAGCCGTCCAATGCCAATAACCCACAGAATAATGAAATTGCTTTATTTTCCCTGATGTTACAAACACTGATATAAGTAATGTCAAACATCATAAGAGAAATAACTGACAATAATGTCATATTTTGAACGTCTATCTGCGCAGTATCACCAAAAATCTGACTCATATATAAAATTACGCAAATATAATTTATCCAAAACAATAAGTTCTGCGTCTGATGATTGATTTTCATAACCACCTCTTCCTTTATGCCGGTTCTGTGAGAACAGCTTGCCTCTGCTGCAAGTTTCCATCGGCTTTTATAATTGCTATTTAAATACTATTCTACAGCAGGTATAAACCGTAATCCAATAATAAACCAGATAAATCGCCGCAGTCAAAGCGACCGCAACCAGCGTAGGAATATACAATGACAAAGCATTCCCAAGCAGGTTCTGCATAAGTCCTGTTTTATAAACGATCGTCGCAAATACACAGTCTACGAAACCAAACAGAAACGGAATACCAAAAAACGGAAAAACCTGCTTTCTGATAATTCTCTTGATTCTCCTGTCGGAATATCCCATCTTGCCTAGAATTTCGTAATCCGCCTTGGAATCCGAAATCGAAGAAAGATTGTTAAAATATAAAATACTCCCCGTTGCGATAAAAAATAAGACAACCAAAAAACCGATCAGCAGAAAAGTAGAACTGTTTAGGAAAAACAACTCATTTATCCTGTGTGTCTGTCCCTGCAGATAGGGAGTATCGTCAAGCAATTCGCGCAATTCTTCAAATAAACCATCCTGCCCTCCAAGCGTCTCTCCATTGATACTCAGAATACTGGTTTCGGGTATCTGATTTTGTCTTATTTGTTCATATATAGGATCGCTGACAACCAGTGTCCCTACACTGTTTGCAAAAGAGATGGGATTTTCAAGCGTCGCCTTTTTCACGACAACCGGTAATCTCTCCTCACCGATCTCCAGACAGTAAGCTTTACCCGCTTCGTCAATACCGGGCTGGTATTTTACAAGAATGCATTCTTTATCTTCCAATCCGGATAACTGGTCTATCACCTTCTGCCTTTGCTGCGCCTGTAAAAGAGAAATATACTGCGAATAGGAAATACACTCAAACCCTTCCTTTCTTAATGATTTCTCATTCCCGTCTTTAGAAGCTCCGACACTATATTCTGCAGGAAGATTGCCGGACGGCGACGTCACTTTATAGATATCCGTCTGCGTATAAATGACTTCCTGTTCGGGCACATATTTCCCGATAAGTTCTTTGACCTCAGCGACCTGTCTTTCATTTTCCACTCGAAATTCCAACTCCGACGGCGTTATCCGGTACACAGCCGCAATCGGATAATAAACCGACAACGCCATAATGCTTGACACAGTCAGACTCATTGCTGACAGCAAAGTAAGCATAATCAAAGTTGTTGCATTGGAACGGATACGATAAATAAAATTCGGAGTCGTAACAATTCTGGTTCCGGTATAAAAACTCCGCTTATTTTCTTTGCTGATCTCCATAATATAAGGAAGAAACGCCCCGATAAACAAGATTGTCCCCAGCATGACCAGAATTGCCGTCAAGATGCCGACCAAATAAAATCCAATGGAAAACCAGACGGACTTTCTCCCTCTGAGAATATCCAATGCCAATCCATAACCGCATAATATCATAAAAAATCCGACTAAGGCAGGAATAGAATGAAGTTCCATATTCTTTTCAGCCTTTTTCTCAAAACGTATCAGATTCATAAGAGAAGTCCGGAATAGAAAAATACTGTTTGAGATACACATGGCGAAAACCACTAACAGAACAAACCCGATTGTTCTCTTTACCGCCTTTTTATCAAGAAACGGTATTTGTGAACGATCTACGGAAAGTTTCAATAAACCGGTAATTCCCATGATAATACCCCGATGTGCAACCGATCCCAAAATAAGCCCGACACATAAAGCGCCACAACAGATTAAAATATTTTCCAGAACTAGCAATAATAGTATGCTGCTTTTCCGATATCCTAGCAGCGCATAAATGCCCAGTTCCTTTGTGCGCCGCCTTAGAAAAAAGCGATTAGAATAAGACATAAAAAAAATGACGAATACCATCAAAAATACCGAAACAATATTACACATGGATTCCACACGCCCCTTTGCGGATATCTGGTCAAGCAGCGCACGGTTCATGGAAAACAGTGTAAACGCAAAAAAAATGGTGATGACGAGTGCCACAGAAAACAGATACAGTGCATAAAATGCAAAGTTTTTTATCAGATTTTTAAATGCCATTTTTAAAGTATTCATTCTTCTCCTACCTTTCTGTGTCCAATTTTGCAATTTCCGCCATAATGGATTCATAAAAATCATGCCTGTTTCCGTTTTGTTTCAGAAGTTCTTCCATAATTTGTCCGTCCTTGAAAACCAAAATGCGATCCGTAAAACTTGCAGCATAAGCATCATGCGTAACCATCAATATCGTAGTGCATAGATCTTGATTTGCCGCCTGTAACGTCTTCAACAGTTCAGTCGCGGAACTTGAATCCAGAGCGCCGGTCGGCTCGTCCGCAAACAAAATACTCGGTTGCTTCACAATAGCCCTTGCCGCAGAAGCCCTTTGCCGTTGACCGCCGGACAACTCATTCGGATATTTGTCAAGCTGTGATGCGATACCGAATTTTTCCGCTAGATTATGCACACTGTTTTCAATTTTTTTTGGCGACAATTTTTGAAGCGTCAGCGGGACGGAAATATTTTTGCGGATCGTAAGACTGTCAAGCAGAAAATATTCTTGAAAAATAAATCCCAGATTGTCCCTGCGAAAATCAGCGGCTCTTCTGCTTTTTAGTTTCTTAAGATTCACGCCATTGATCCATATCTCTCCACTTGACGGAACATCAATGGTGGACAGAACATTAAGCAGGGTTGTCTTCCCCGAACCAGATGCACCCATAATACCGATAAACTCACCCGCATCAACGGAGAAAGATACCTTTTTCAAACTTGGATGCTTCGCCTTTTCATAAGTTTTCGTCACCTCATTTGCTACTAAAATTTTTTCTTCTGATAATGCAATCATTTTGCCAATCTCCTTTCGCTATGCTGATTCCATTTTATTAAGAGGAAAAATAAAATGAATGAGTAAATCCGGCAATTTTTTTGCGCGAATTACTCATTCATTCAAAAATTCTGACTGTTATGATTATAATAGTTATTCTAATAACTGCTTATACGAAAGGAGAATTTATTATGGAAGACAAAAAGTGGATCGGCGCATGTGCACTCATACTATTTGGAGTTGTGATAGGATTCAGCTATAAAAGCATCATTGGAAAAAATTACACACTCCATTTGCCGGACTTGGAAAAAGTAGCGGATAGGATCGCTACTTAACCACCCGCCTATCCCGATACTGTGCATACAGCATCAAAATCCCCGCAACAGCGCCGAAGAAGAGGAAGGACTGGATAAACGGCATGAAATTATAAGAGCCGCCCTGCCAGAAATCCGCAAAATCATTACTGATGTACGTCATAGGCAGTGTTGACGCTACTTTCTGTAATGCCTTCGGTAGCTGCTCCGTGGATATCCCCATCATCCCGGTCAACATCATTAAGATAAAATAGACCATCATGATAATCCCGAAAGTAATGCTGAATTTACGGAAAATATTGGCAATCGAATGCGCAATCACTAACAGTATCGCTCCGATTAAGTACAAGGATACCATCAGCCAGATTACCGATGAAAATGCCGGTTTTGGAATATCCATGGTAAATGCCTGAAAAACAACATAAATGATAAATGCGATTGTCATAAAAATTATATGCGCGATAATCTTTGCCGCCAGCAGACTTCTCTCATGAAAACCAAAAAGCCGCATCCGCAAGGGAACTTCATTCTCCACTTCCTGCGCATAGATCGCGCCATATCCGATAAACATGATGGACATCGGAATAATTAATATCATACTGAGCGTGATGGAAACCATGACATTCTGCCGCATCGGTTCGGGCACTTGGCTGCCGATCGTCCTTGAAAAGAGCATCGCCATCATATTCGGAAACACAATTCCGAAAAAATGTGGCATAAAATTGCCATTGATATTCCTCAGTTCATAGAAAACCATATTCAGATTACATTTTTTCTTATTCATGATAATTCTCCTTTTCCGTTCGTCTTTGTCCATGCAGAAAATGAACTTCACCCTGCACTTGCATAGAACTGCTCGCGCGCGTTGATTGACATCATCTCGATATCCGAATTGCTTCTCTTAAAATTCACATTATGATCTACCAGAAGCGACAGCAGTCTTCTTTCTTCTTCCTGATCGCGGCATGACAAGGCAAGCAGATGAGCGGGAGATTTCAAGGTACGGAAGCCTTTTGCCAGTTCTCTATTTGTCTCATTATTATCCAGAATAAAAATCACATTTCCGCAGTAGGTCTTGAACAGTTCTTCTTTTTTCCCATAAGCAATGACTTTTCCCTGATCCAGCAATAGTATCTTATCCGCTAACTGCTCCAATTCCTCATAATAGTGGGAGACGATAATCAGCGAATCCTTTTTATCCCGGTACCATTCCACTAACTTTTCCATCAGCTTTTGTCTTGTCTCAAAATCCAGTCCCGATGTGACTTCATCATAAAAAGTCAGTTCCGCCTTCTGCATCATAATCATGATGATCGTAAATTTCTGTTTCTGCCCGCCCGAAAGAGCTTTATATCTTTTGGACAGACATTCTTCAAACTCAAAGAAACCGATCAATTCCTGTAGTCCTTTGTTTTCCTTGATTTTCGTATTTAGGATCATTTCCATAATGCGTCTTACCGGCATTGTGGTCACATAAGCATTAGTCTGCATATGCGCCGCCATCTGCTCCGGCTTTAATTTTGTCACGATCCTGCCCTCATAATCTGCTAATCCCAGAATCGCCTTGACGAGAGTCGTCTTGCCTGCGCCGTTCGAGCCGATCACCCCGATCCGCTCCCCTTCCTCAAAACAGAGCGGGCTGCTGATCTGCAACGCCGTCTGGCTTCCGTATTTTACCCGTAGTTGTTTGATCGTCAATAACATTTCGCACCTCTTTCTCCTTCTAAATCCAGCCTTGCGCACACACCGCCTGCAATATTGCTGATATCCAGTTTGTATCCCATGAGCCTGCTGTAATATGCTGCCACATACAGGCCCAGCCCCTTACCCTTGCTGCTGCCATCACTGCTGACAAACGGTTCACAGACATTTGGAAGAATCGCCTCGTCAATCTCCACGCCGTAGTTCCTCACACACAACTCACGACTGCTGACCGTGATTACAATCTTTTGTTGTTCCGGTGTGTACTGCACAGCATTTGAAAGCAGATTATCAACGATCTTCTTCAACATCTCCCGGTCTGTAGAAACGACACCTTTCCCTTCAACCGTTATCTTCTGCTTTTTATCTTCCACCTGTACTGCATACATTCTCACCAATTCTTCCACCAACGTTTCAACTGCCACGTCCTCCTGCTGCATATTTTTCGCATGATAATTCAGATACAAAATATCTTCCACAATCTTCCTCATCGTCAAAAGCTGTCTCTTCACTTCCGGCAGATACGTTTTCGTATCTTGATATTTCCCGACTTCATTCATCATGCCTTCCACTAGGAGAAGCGCCGCCGCAATCGGCGTTTTGAGCTGATGGGAAGATGCTCGCAGAAAAACTTCCTGCCGCTCGTTTTCTTCTTTCAGCATATGATTCTTGCGCTCTAACTCCTCATAATTGTCACGCAGTTTTCCATATAACCCATGCAGATTCCGCCCCAAAACGCCAATCTCATCTTTCCTGTCCGAATCAAATTCGTCCGCTTCAAAATGCCCCGATATGCCGACACTTTCCGCATAACCTGCCAGTCGTATAATCGGATCGACAATCTTCCCCGCAAAGAATCCAGATGCAATCAGTACCACAAAAAAGATGACTGCAACAATCATCGGCAGGCTTCCCATGACGATTGGCGTAATTTCTTCCATCTGCGGGGTCATGGTCGGCATAACTGTAACAATAAATGCATCTTGCGTCTGCCCCATGGCAATATAAGTCGTATATCCGTAATTGCCATCCGAAACGCCTGTCTCATACACGATGACATCCGAGGATATTGTATGCAGTTTGGCGTATTCCCCCGTATATACCTGTCCGCCGTCTTTCGCTTCCAGCTTGATCCTTACAGGTGAATCTTCAGAAAGAAAGTTCTGTCCCGCAAATATATCTTTGAACCTGCTTTTTAATTCTTTGCCTCCATCGCCGGTATTCTCCCAAATATCCATATTCTCTGACAGTTTGAAATCATCCGCTGTGCCTGTTTTCTGTCTGATATCGTCCAGCAATTCCTGTAGCTCCTCGTTCTGAATCGCAATCGAAGCCTTAAAAAATTTCCCTGCTATAGAAACCTCATCCCCCGTTTTCGGAACTTCAAGCGTGTATACGGATGACGGATTCTTAACCGTCAGATGATCGTAAGCCCTGTCTTCCATATAGCCCATCTGAACTTGTGCGACAGATTCCAGATTGCTATTCATCACATAATCCACATACAGCGACGGAAGCATCCACACAAAATATCCTATCACAAAGGCAATCATGATGACTGCTATTGCGATACTGTATAAAAATGTCTTTTTTCTAAGTCCCATATACTTTCTCCATTCGGTGTTGCTGCAAAATCTTTGTAATGCTGGTGATGTCGGTAATACTGACACCGTTTATTCGCCCTATTTTGCACGAAATTGATATCCGACACCAATCACTGTCTTGATACAATCTTCCGGAAGTTTCTTGCGCAGATTCTTCACATGTGCATCGATAATCCTGTCATTGCCTACATAATCCTCATTGAAAATCCTTAAAATCAACTGTTCCCTCGTAAAAACCCGCTTCGGCTCTTCGCTTAATACCTGTAATAAAAGAAACTCGCTCAATGTAAGTTCCAGAGACTTTCCATCATAAAATGCCTGATAAGCTTCATCACAAATCACCAATCCCTTCTTCTCGTGC
>JAMPGN010000170.1 GCA_023663915.1 Eubacterium sp.
TCCATGCGCGATTCGGGCTTTTCGGGACATCCATGTCCCGAAATTGCTATTTCCTGGACGGAATGCTAAGAAAATCTCAGTCTCCTTCACAAGACAACTGCGTGAACTTTTTGTGCAATCTGCCAGCCGAAGTTTATCGAAAGAGCTTTTGAAACCCGAAACTTAATTGTGAAAAAAGAATCTGAAAAAATCAGAAAAGAAATGAAAAAGGAGCTGCGCGTGAAAAGAATTGGCAGGCAAGGTAATCTGTGGTAAGATATACGCGAATAGGATAGCAGGACGCCGGAAGGCGTCGGAACGGAAGGAACTATGATCTATTTAAAAAATGGTCGTCTGATTGACCCGGCATTGGGAACGATAGAATACAAAGACATTCTGATAAAAGATGATAAGATCATGCGGATTGCGCCGCAGGGGGTTTTGGAAGCGGAAATGCTTGCAGAAAAAGGCGAAAAGCGGGCAGTAGAAGGTAATACGAAAGGTATGCGCGGGGTGGGTGCAGACAGTACAGACAAAGAAACTACCGTAATTGACTTGAATGGTCAATACATTGCTCCGGGACTGGTGGATGTCCATGTACATTTCCGCGATCCTGGTTTTACCCATAAAGAAGATATTTATACGGGCGCGAGGGCAGCGGCACACGGCGGGTTTACTTCTGTGGTGCTGATGGCGAACACAAAACCTGCGGTGGACAATTTGGAGACGCTTCGATATGTTTTGGAGAAGGGAAAAGAGACGGATATTCATGTATATACATGCGCGAATGTGACGAAAGGACTTCGAGGAAAAGAATTGACGGATATGGAGACTTTGGGTAGGTTTGGCGCGGCAGGCTTTACCGATGACGGAATACCGCTTATGGATGAGACTTTGCTTAGGGAGGCGCTTAAGAAAGCGGCAGAGTGCGGTAAGCCGGTCAGCCTGCATGAAGAAAATCCGTCGTTGATTACAAATAATGGCATTAACGCGGGAAAAGCGGCAGGACATTACGGGATAGGCGGTTCTCCCAGAGAAGCAGAGATTTCCATGGTGGAACGGGATCTGCAGATCGCGCTGGAAGAGGAGGCTGATCTGTCAATCCAGCATATCAGCACAAAAGAAGCCGTGGAGTTAGTGAGGCAGGCGAAAAAAAAGAGCAGCCATATCTATGCGGAGGCAACACCCCATCATTTTACCTTGACAGAAGAGGCGGTGATAAAGCATGGGACGTTTGCGAAGATGAATCCGCCGCTCAGGGAAGAAGCCGACCGGCTGGCAATCATAGAAGGATTACAAGACGGCACGATCGATATGATTGCCACCGATCATGCGCCTCACAGCGCAGATGAGAAAGAAAGGTCGCTGACGGAGGCGCCGAGCGGCATCATCGGTTTGGAGACCTCTCTTTCTTTGGGAATCCGTGAACTGGTGAAGAAAGGTTATTTATCCATGCCGGAATTAATGGAGAAGATGAGCAGTGCCCCTGCAAGATTATATCATCTTGATGCAGGATATGTGGCGGAAGGCGGTCCTGCTGATCTGGTAGTGTTTGACCTTGACAAAGAATGGGTGGTGGAGCGGTTTGCCTCAAAAGCGGCAAACTCACCGTTTCTTGGAGAGAAAATGCCGGGAGTGGTAAGCTATACGATATGTGGTGGCAAAGTGATATATTGCAATAAGTAAAATTTATGTTTTCTTCCGGGTTTATGACAGGCTTTCCGAAAGGTGGGACGGCTTCCTGCAATGATGGATAACAGCATAATCTTGCGAAATAATCTGTGAAAAGGTTATGGATGAAAAGCAGTAATCCGATATAAATTAATAATATAACTTTTTATACGATCGCAGGGATGCGAAGGGGAAGGCAGGGAAGCT
The DNA here is from genome assembly GCA_023663915.1 of Eubacterium sp. Next base: position 1,858 of record JAMPGN010000170.1, read on the forward strand.
ATGGTTATAAAACATAATTTATCGGCAATGAATGCCAACCGCATGTTTAACTTGACGAATGCAAGTCAGGCGAAATCTACGGAGAAGTTGTCATCCGGATATAAGATCAACCGTGCCGCAGATGATGCGGCGGGACTGGCTATATCGGAGAAAATGCGACGCCAAGTGAGAGGGCTTACACAGGCATCTGCCAATGCGGCAGATGGTATATCCTGTGTGCAGACAGCCGAGGGCGCACTGATTGAAATCCATGATATGTTGCAGCGTATCAATGAGCTGGCAGTCAAAGGGGCAAATGGAACGATGACTTCCACCGACAGGGAGTATATCACGGCAGAGGTTAGGCAGTTAATGTGCGAGATTGACCGTGTACAGTCTACGACGACTTTTAATGAACAAAATCTGTTGGACGGCACTTTTCAGAAGAAAGCTTTGCAGGTTGGGGCAGAAGCCGGACAGCATATTTCCATTACGATAGGCAATATGTGCACGAACGATCTGATTGCGAGTGCGCTTGCGAAGGGGATTTTCTTCCGGGTGGCTAATAATAGTCCGAGGTGTAGAAAGACAGATAAACCCGATCCGATGAATAATAATTATAAACCGGGAGATCTTGCTATGTGGGTTCCGGGTAATGGTACGACATGGGCAAAGTATGAATACTGGGATAAATCCATGGTTCCACCGTGGGACAGCAGTTCGGGACATTCTCATATTCTCTCTGCGGAAGAATTGACAATTTTTCATGGGTTTTCTTACAGTGAAATCACCGATCAGAGTGTGAAAGATAAACTTACGACGGTATGGTTGAGTGGTGCTCCGGAACCGACAGGTGGTATGGAGGAGGCTTTGGAGTTAGATAAGGCTACCGACGTTCGCTATTTTCAGGCATTGAATGCCTTTGCCAAGAGCGCGATTACTGATGTGTCAAAGACCCGCTCCGAGCTGGGTGCAGTACAGAATCGGCTGGAACATACCATCAAAAATTTGGACAACGTCATTGAGAACACCACATCCGCTGAGTCAGCAATCAGGGATACGGATGTTGCAACAGAAATGGTGAAGTATGCCAATCATAATATTCTGGCACAGGCAGGGGCGTCGATGCTCGCGCAGGCAAACCAGAGTAATCAAGGCGCATTGTCTTTGCTCCAGTAAATGAAGCCATGGCTTGAAGCACGCCGTGCAAATGGATGTCGGGATTTCGGCATGGAAAGAGGATAACAAAATGGATGATGAAACAGCTCGAAAAAAGAAAGTAGAAGCGACAGTGGTGTCACAAAAACAGATTGCGGAGCAGATATATGATCTGTGGCTGGAAACGGAACTGGCACAGGATGCCCATGCGGGACAGTTTGTGGCGGTATATCCGAAGAATGCGGCGACCTTACTACCGAGACCGATCAGCATTTGTGAGATTGACCGGGAACAATGCAGACTGCGCCTTGTCTATCGCATTGCCGGCAAAGGGACGGCGGAATTTTCTACTTATAGAGCAGGCGATACATTAGAGATCCTCGGCGTGCTGGGTAACGGATTCCCCATAGAGGCGGCAAAAGGGAAACGAGTGTTTTTGATGGGCGGCGGCATCGGAATACCGCCGATGTTGGAATTGGCAAAGGAATTAGATGCGGAGAAACATATCTTGCTGGGATATCGTAACCAGGATCTTTTTTTGCAGGATGATTTTGGAGAGAACGGACAAGTTTACATCGCGACGGAAGATGGCAGCGTTGGCGTGCAAGGTAATGTGATGGATATTATCAAGGTCAACGAACTGGAAGCTGATCTGATCATGGCGTGCGGTCCCATGCCGATGTTACGCGCGGTCAAGCGGTATGCAGGCAAGCAGGGAATCGAGGCGTACATATCCTTAGAGGAACGTATGGCGTGCGGCGTGGGTGCATGTCTCGGTTGTGTGTGCACCACGAAGGAGATCGATCATCATTCCCACGTGCATAATGCGCGCATTTGTACTGACGGACCCGTATTTGAAGCGAGCGAGGTGGAGATCGGATGAATACGAAAGTAACGATTGCAGGAGTAACCTTGAATAACCCCGTGATGACCGCATCCGGTACGTTTGGTTCGGGTATGGAATACAGTGATTTTGTGGATTTGAACCGTCTTGGCGCGGTGGTTACTAAGGGTGTGGCGAATGTACCATGGCAAGGAAATCCCACACCGCGCGTCGCGGAAACTTACGGCGGCATGTTGAACGCCATAGGTTTGCAGAATCCGGGAATCGATGTTTTTGTAGAGCGCGATATTCCTTTTCTGCAAAAATACGACACAAAGATTATCGTCAATGTCTGCGGTAAGACGGTGGAGGATTATCTGGAAGTCGTGGAACGGCTTGCGGATGAGCCGGTAGATATGCTGGAGATCAATGTCTCCTGCCCGAATGTCAAAGAGGGTGCGATCGCCTTTGGGCAGAAACCGGACAGCCTTTATGACATTACCTCTCAGATCAAAAAGAAGGCAAAACAGCCCGTTATCATGAAACTGAGTCCCAATGTGACAGATATTGCAGAGATGGCAAAAGCGGCGGAGGCGGCGGGAGCCGATGCACTTTCCATGATCAATACGATTACGGGAATGAAGATCGATATACACAGAAGAAAGTTTGCACTTGCTAACAAGACGGGGGGACTCTCCGGACCGGCAATCAAACCGGTGGCGGTGCGCATGGTTTACCAGGCATCCCATGCCGTAAAGATTCCGATTATCGGCATGGGCGGTATTGCGAATGCAGAGGATGCCATAGAGTTTCTGCTCGCCGGGGCAAGCGCGGTGGCGGTGGGAGCTATGAATTTCGTGAATCCTTATACGACGGTGGAAGTCGTGGAAGGAATCGAGGAATATATGGAACGATACGGGATTGTGGATGTGATGGAACTGATTGGAGCGGTGGAAGAAAGATGAAGATCTAGATGCCTTTTCATGTTTTTAGGTGCATGAAGTCAATTTTGCAATAAGGAGGGTTAATATGGCAAGAACAAAGAAGCCAGAATCGTTGGAGGAGCAGCTTTTAAAAGTCGAAGATGATATTACAACGATGCAGGAAAATCTGAAGAAATTGAAGAAAACGAAAAAAGAGCTTCAAGAAAAAATAAGAATTAACAGACTTGAAAAATTAGATAAAATGATTGATTCTTCGGGAAAAAGTTATGATGAAGTAGAGCAATTATTGAGTAAATAGAAATAGTTTCATAAAGATATATTGATACGATAAAAATCCTTGTGTTTTTCACGACACAAGGATTTTTGTTACATATTTATAAATAATCAGTATTAAATTCTGATGGACAAAACTTATTTTTATGAAATTTTTTATTTTAAAATATAAATTATTTAGATGAAATTTATCATATACTAATTTCATAAAAAGAAAGGAATTTAAACTTGATTGAATATTAAATTCATAGTATAATTATTGGACATGAAATAGCAATATACTAAGATAAAAATATAATTATTTTATTTCAGAGAATGAAATTATTTATTATAGTAATTATATAGACTTGAAAATAAAATAAGTAATTGATATTGTATATAGTGTAAGGAGGCTTTAAGCAGGAGTTATGGCTTTCAATAATACGAAAGAACTTGATTTGGAGGAGATTCAGCGTAGGTTTAATATAAATCAAAAACGTCTGAGGAATTTGCCAATAAGTGATTCAGAATTAAAAGAGATTTATCAGGATTTTCAAACAGTTATTCCGAAGCTGGAAGAAGTAAGGCTGGAAATTCTTTCCATATTAAATAAAAGATTATCAGGGAAGGTTCATTCGATCCGATGTAGAATTAAGGATAAGGATCATTTGATTGAAAAGATTGTTAGAAATATTTGTGATAAACCCGATAAATATAAAAATTTGAATGTGGAAAATTATAATAAAATCATAACAGATTTAATTGGCGTAAGAATTATTTTACTTGATAAACGCGATTGGCGCGAAGTACATAATAGTCTTTTAGAAATATTTCGTAATATGCCAGAACGTTATGCTGTCCAACCTAATGATATTGTCATTAATTATGACTTATATAAAGAGGAGTCTGAGAAAGAAGATAAAGAATTGGAAAATAGTTATCATGCAGAGCAGCCGATTGTTTATATAACTTCTAAAGATGATCGGGAATTATACTTCGATAACAATTTACGGATTGATCATTCCAAAACTCATTATCGCTCGCTTCATTATATTATCCGATATAAATTTGTTTATTTCGAGATACAAATGCGCACTCTGTTTGAAGAAGGCTGGTTAGAATTTGATCATCGGATAAAATATCCGTATGATCAAAATAATGTCAAGAAAAATGAATTTGTAAGTGTTTTAAATAGTTTGGCAGTTGCCGCTGACAGATTGATTTCTTTTTATGATGAAAAGGATTTTCAGAGAAGATTTGAAAATGGTATAAATGAAGAAAGTGACAATCAAGAAATAGAAGATAATGTATGTGAATTTGATAATCAGACTTTTGAGGGAAAATTGAAACAGTTATTTTAAGTTTAGGGAGAGATTGATTATGAAGACGAATACTTTTTATGGGAACACGAAACTGTTATGCTCGGAAGAAGCAGAGGACGGTGCAGAGCGTTTGATTGAGAAAATCGAGAATGGGACTTTAGGCATGGACATTCTTCCCAATCGCTATGACAAATTTTCGGGCGAGCTTGAGGAGAAAGATTATATTGCATATTGCCGTTTTATGGAGTCTTCAAATGGTAGAAAAATATTGGAGATGTTGGAGGTAGAAGATGCAGGAGTCCCAGTTGAGTTATGATATTATGAAAGATTATTTTGGCAGGGAAGTTATAGCAGATAGATATCGATATCTGTATGATAAGATGCAGAAATATATTGACGAGAGAAAATGGCAGGATGGTGTGATTATCAGTGAAGACATATTGCATCAGACAGTCATGGATTATTTTGCAGATGTATATCGTCTGAAAATGTTCCATAAAATCGAAAATATCAATATGACGAAGATTGTTGCATATGAAGTGTTTTGGATTGTCCGCAGAAAACCGATTCAAAATAAGCATAGATCGTCTGACAGTAGAATGGTTTTTGCCAATGAAGGATTTGCAACCACCTTTATTGCACAGGAGTATTTGATGCCTGAAGCGACAGCGCCGTTGAGTCGGGAGAAAGAGGAGGCATTCTTAAAATATTTACAACACATTTTCTATCATTTGAAATATAGGTGTATTGATAAGCAAAGTATAGAATTAATGCTGTACTCTTTTGAAACAGGAAAATTCATTGTTTAATCATTTACGATGATAAATGGCTGCACAGACATCCGAGGCAGACAACTTTTTGTCGTAAACCCTTATATGATGGTGGAGGAATAATGATAATCTGATTGAAATGTGGATTTCATGTTTTTGGGAGATAAAGCGATGCGCTATATTGGCGGAAAGTCATTGTTGTTAAGCTATATAACAGAGACGATACAAAATTATGGTGAAAACATAGAATCGGTTATCGATATTTTTTCGGGTTCGGGTGCAGTCGGCAATGGTTTAAAAGAGCTGGGATATCATATATTGTCGAATGATTTTTTGTATTTCAGTTATGTGATTGCGCGAGGAACATTAGGAATCAATGCAGAACCTGCATTTGACAGATTCGATTTTGATGTTTTGGATTATTTAAACCATATAAAACTTGAGGAAACGCAATATACGCTTGAGCAGTGTTTTATATACAACAATTATTCACCGAATGATAATTGTGAGCGGATGTATTTTCAAAATGACAATGCGATAAAAATCGACTTGATACGCCTGCAGATAGAAACTTGGAAAAAGGATGGGCTGTTGACGGACGATGAATATTTTTATTTGCTGGCGGCATTGATTGCGGCTGTTCCGTATGTTGCAAACATAACCGGAGTGTTTGGAGCGTATCTTAAATATTGGGACGCAAGGACATACAATGAATTATGCCTTGAACGCCCCGTCATTGTTCCGGCTCAGAGAATCCCGATATGCCGTAATGAAGATTATAAAGAGATTTTACCCGTGCAATATGATCTGCTTTATGCTGACCCGCCGTATAATTCCAGAGAATATCTTCCGAACTATCATATATTGGAGACAATAGCAAGATATGATTATCCGCAGGTGAAAGGCGTGACGGGTTTGAGGGATTATACACACCAGAAAAGCGATTTCTGTAAGAAAAGTACGGTTCGTGACGCGTTTGAAACATTGATAAGGGATTGCCAGAGCAGATATGTATTAATCAGTTACAATAATGAAGGATTGATCAGTACGGATGATCTGACGGCATTGTGCAGGCAGTATGCGCTTGATGATTCTTTTCAATTATTAGAAATGGACTATCGAAGATATAAGAATAAAATTCCCAATAATAAAGCGGGATTAAAAGAACAGCTCTATTTTTTCAGGAGGCATTGATGCAGTACATAAAAGCGCCCATGAATTACATAGGAAATAAATACCGGATTATGGGGCAGATACAAAAATGGTTTCCAAAAAAAATAAACGTAATGGTAGATATCTTTTGCGGCGGCTGTGATGTTACATTTAATACGAAAGCGGATAGGCATATTGCCAATGATTTGAATTTCTTTGTGATTGATATTTACAAAGAGTTCCAGCGGTTAGGGGTGGACAAGGCTATTGAGCAGATAGACCAGACGATCTGCGACTGGAAATTGACCAAAGAAAACAAAGAGGCCTATGAAAACTTTCGGGAATACTACAATAGAACGAAAAAACCGCTAGATTTATACGTTCTGATGTGCTTTAGCTTCAATTATCAATTCCGTTTTAATTCAGCTCATGAATATAATAATCCTTTTGGCAAGTCCCGCAGTTCATTTAATGATGTTATGCGGGAAAATCTGACCAGACTTCACGGTATGATTGAGCAGGTGGAGTATATGTCCTGCGATTTTAGGGAATTTGATTATAGTTTTATGAAATCCGGGGATTTCCTCTATGCCGATCCGCCATATCTGATCACATGTGGCAGTTACAATGACGGCAAAAGGGGCTTTAAGGGATGGAGAGAAAAGGACGAAAGGGAATTATATGATATTCTTGATAAGTTGTCCGAGAGAGGAGTCAAATTTGCATTATCCAATGTATCACATCATAAAGGGGAGAAAAACGATATTCTGTTAGATTGGCGTAGGATGGGAAAATATCATATGCACAAAATAAATTTTAATTATAATAATTGTAATTATCATACAAAAAATGCCGCAAACAGTACGCAGGAGGTTCTAATTACCAATTATTGACGGTGGATAAAATAATAAAATCATATACAACCTTCACGCCGCATACACTTATATTAAGTATACGCATGGAGGTTTATTTTTGTGGAATTAGTAAA
>JAMPGN010000171.1 GCA_023663915.1 Eubacterium sp.
AAGATACCATTTCTGTAGGTACAGTAATATTTACCGAAGAAATTTCTACATTTGTTCTTGCCATAATATGCAACCTCCCATCTGTTTAATATAATATTGATCGACATCTTGCATTGCTATCACACAGATGTTCTCATCTTCTGCGTTTTCCCCTTACAAATAAAGCACATCATCTACATTACCACCTTTCTCGTTTTAAAATCGTCTTCAGGATAGCATTCAATAACCTCTCCTTTTCTGTTCTTCATAAATGCTTTTGCAATAATGGTTTAAGATAGTTTTTTTAAGTCACGGACGGAACAAAAATAGCGGGGAAATTCCCCGCCGTTCGGTGGACCAGGGTCTTTCGACCAGCCCAATCAGTGATACCACTGATTTATTTATATGTTAATATTAATGAAAATATACTTCACTGTCAATGCAATTCAGAAAAATTTAGATATTTTCCCATGTTTTTCTAATTGTCATTTAGCTTCTTTTTAAAACATTCTTTTTAAAATTGCGTAACTTAAAAATACACAACATATCTTCAGCATCTTTCAACCCCGTCACCCAGCATCCGCATACAACCCCGCCTGTATCCTCCACATCGCCGCATACCTTCCATTCTCCGCAAGCAGCTCCTCATGGGTTCCGGATTCCACGATTCTCCCATTTTCCATCATATAAATACAATCCGCATCCCGAACCGTAGACAGCCTGTGGGAGATAAATACCACCGTCTTATCCTTCGCAATCTCATTCAATTCCTGATTCAACCGATACTCCGCCAACGGATCTAACGCGCTGCTCGGCTCGTCCATGATAATCATATCCTGTTTCCGATACAGCGTGCGGGCAATGGCGACTTTCTGCGCTTCTCCCCCGGACAGATTGACGCCGTCTTTCTCAAACTCTGTCGTGAGCGGCGTTTCGATCTGGTAGGAAAGCCGGTTGTCCTCCAATGTAAAATGCGCGTCATACAATGCCTTTTCCACACGATAATTCTCTTCCCTGCCGCCGTCTTCCACGTCCATCAGCACATTCTCCTTGAGAGTCGCCGCGTAAATCTTAAAATCCTGAAATACCGAGCCAATACTCCGCCGGTATGACATAACTTGGTACTTTCTGATATCTTTTCCATGATAACAGATTCTTCCTGCATCCGGATCATACAGCCGCAATAACAATTTCACGAAAGTAGTCTTCCCGGAACCGTTATACCCTACCAGAGCAACCTTCTGACCCGGTTTCACCGCAAATGTGATGTCTTTTAGTACAGGTTTACCGGGCAGATAACCGAAATCTACATGCTCGATCGAAATTTCTCCAACCCCCTCCGGTAGCATCTCGTTTTCGTCTGAGACAATGCTGGATTCCATCTGTAGAAACTCCCTGATCCGATAAATATAGGCTGCATTTTCCACAGCTAATCGACAGCCGTCAATTACATATTTCATGTTACTGGCTATCCGATGCATACAGGAATGACTTGTAATAAGCTGTGCTCCCGATAATACCCTCAATACAAGCATCTGATACAAAAGAATTGTCCAGCCAGCGCCTTCTTTGATGATGCGGCACAACAGAACTTCATGCAGCAATCCGTATACAAATAACTGCTTCCCATATTTCTTATGAACCGATTCAATCTTATGGTTTGCTTCTGCATAATCGCACCGGCATTTCTCTTTCATTTGTGGATATAAGCGAAGTTCCCCTGCATAGTCAGAGAGATAGAACACCCTGTTCTCGTACTCCCGCTTCTGCTCATGGATAACCCGTTCCATACGCGCCGCCACCGTCTTCTTATTTTCCTGTATCACACAGAACAATTCCAGAGGAAGAAGCCCCACTGCAACAAGCAAAACGGCAGGATTGATATAGGCACAGTAAACCACTGCGCATAATGCACCGATAAAACGACCCGGTACAACGCTTACGACTTCCAGATACCTATCTATACAACAATCCGTCTCTTCCGTCGCCAGAATAAAGGTCTCGTAGAAGTCCTTGTCATCATAACACGATAGATCTAACTCCTTTGCCTTCTCATAAATCTCCATCCGCAACGCTTGGTACAAAACCTGCTTGCCCCTCGGAAATACATAATGATTACAGATTGCAAAAGTCACCGTGGAAACCCCGATTGCTGCCATCAAGATTCCCATGCACCATAATATTTTCTGAAAATCCCCGCCTTGTTCCGCTACCGTCAGGACATAATTAACCGCCCATGTAAATTCCATAAAAATAGAAATCTGCAGTTTGATGCCCTCAAAGATATGGAACGCCATAAATCCCGGCGCTTTGCGAAAACAAAACTTTGTCAGATACCATTGCTGCGCCAAAACTTGCCGCCATGTAAGCATTTCTTAAGCCCCCTATCTTTTCAAATTCATGCGGAAAATGATTTGCCAAAGACACATCCCGTATTTCTCGCGCTATTCACCCTTGGTAGTTCTTCGCCTGCAGTCTATACAAAGACGCATATTCCCCGTTTTGGCTCATCAGTTCGCTGTGTAGCCCTCTCTCCTGAATCCTGCCATTTTTCATATAAAAAACAATATCCGCATCACGGACAGAAGATAACCTATGTGAAATAAAAAACAATATTCTGTCCTGCCCGTATTGCCTGATATTTTCAAACAACTGATACTCCGCAATCGGATCGAGCGCGCTGCTCGGCTCATCAAACACCGCGATCGGGCTATCTTTTGCAAAAGCCCTCGCCGCCAGTATCTTTTGATTCTGTCCGCCGGAAAGCACGACGCCTTCTTTGGAAAACTCACGGGTAAGTATCGTTTTTTCTTTTAGCGGCTGGTTTGCTACCTCTTCATAAATGCCTGTGAGTTCGAGCGCCCACCGCACCTTTTCCTTGTCCTTCCTCTCTTCTGTGCGCCGTCCCATCAGAATATTTTCCTCTATGGTATCCGCAAAAATCCTGCCATTCTGGAAAGCAGTCGCAAACAGGTCTCGATAGGCTTTTACCTGGTATTCCCGTATATCAACCCCGTTTACCAGAATCCGCCCCTCATCCGGGTCGTAAAGCCGCATCAGCAGTTTCATCAGGGTACTCTTCCCCGCACCGTTATATCCTGCCAAGGCTATACTTTGATTCCCGTTTATTTTAAAATGAATGTCTTTTAATACATAACCTCTCTTCTTATAGCCAAAAGACACATGTTCAAACTCCACCGAACGGATCGGAAGCTGTGGGAGCAATCCGTCTTGGTCTTCGGGAATGGCAGGTTCATATTCCAGAAAATGCCGTATCTGCTCCAGATAGAAACCGTTTTTCACCACATCCATCATCGAATCCGCGAAATCAATCAGCGTCCATGTATTAGCATTCATAGTTGTCTGAATTACCGCCATCTGTGCAAAGGCCATCGTCCCGCTGACCAACACGCGATACCCTGCATAAAGCACCGCTCCCTCTTGAAGAAGCGTAAAGGTAAAATATTGGAATAACCAGAACAAAACCATATTCCCCAGTGAATATTTCTTGATTACTTTCTGGATTGCCCACACAGCCTTATCATACTGTTTTTTTAACAGGCAAAACACATTCGTCATTCGGATCTCTTTCGCATATTCTCCCAGATGAATTGTCCTGTTCACATAGTCCGTCATTCGCTGGAAGACGACATTTTCTTTTTCCATCCGAAAAACCCTGCTGTTTAAGATTCCGTAGAAAACGAAATTACCCAGAATCGGAAAAATAGTAAATAAAATCGCGAAATGGTCAATCTGGTAAATAATAATCGCTGCAGCAATCATACCAACAAATCTTGCCACAATCTGGCAGACTCCTTGAATCATTTCCGGCAGTTTTCTATTTGCCTGACTGACCGCCATCATATATTCATTGTAAAACTCACTATCCTCAAAACAGAGCATATCCACCTGACATGCCTTCTCGTAGAGCATCTTATTGATGCCGTCATACAGCTCCACGTCTGTAACGGGTTTGATATATGCCTCATAAAATCGCTTGAATATCTCAAGCAGCGCTCCCAATGCTACAACGCTCCAGACATACAGCATCATTTTTCCAAAGGACGTCTTCTTCATCGCCATGTCCAGAATAAACCGAATCAGCACACTGGAAATGAGCAACCAGTCCATATATATAAAAATCCATTCCAATAATTCTGATATGACCCGTTTGCGGCTAATCTTCCATCCGAGCGTCAATGCAAATCTGCATGAATGAAATGTCCTGTATAGAAAACTGTCCTTCATACTTTCCCCTCTTTTTCCTCTATCCGTTCTGCACAGTGCGCACCCGGAAATTTACCGCCTTCCCATGAACGCAGGATTTCCTATGTATGCGCACTGCCGTCGTATTGGCTACGTGCTCATTCTATCATAAAAATCCAGCATTCGGCCTGCCTGTCCCTCAACCACGCCTTTTTGTCCTTCAATTTCCATTGCATGTCCTTCAAATATTTTCTATACTGACTATGGGGCTTTATAGGCAATCAACACCACAACGGAGGAAAATATGCTGCAAATTGGCATCTGTGACGACGAAACACTTCTTTTAAATGAAATAGCGCAAATTACGCAGGACTGTCTGACACGGCGGCAGGTCTTTTCGATCCTATCCACCTACACTGACGGGCAAACACTACTCTATGAGATTCAGGATGGCAAACACTTTGATCTTCTGCTTCTCGATATTGAAATGCCCGACATTTCGGGAATGGAACTGGCACGCCGGATTCATCGGCTTCTGCCCGATGCCCTCATGATTTTTATCACCGCTCATTATAAGTATGCCGTGGATGCCTACGAACTCCATATTTTCCGCTATATCCCCAAAAACCAGTTGACGAATCGGCTGCCCCACGCACTGAAAGACGCTGTTTCGCTTCTGGAAATCCAGAATACGGATTCTTACATTATCAACAGTCAGAATCGCCTTGAAAGACTCCCGCTCAAGGAAATTCTTTTTATTGAAAAAGACGGGAAAAACGCCGTTTTTCATACCATCCGGCAAAATCCCCAGACAGAAAACCGGACGGAGAATCCGCCGGAAAAACAGTCCGATTCAACGAAGCGTGTCCGTAAGACCCTCGCTGAAATTTTTGACGAGCTTCATTCGGAAGAGTTTTATTTCATCGAACGGGGCTTTATCGTGAATCTACGGCATGTGGCGGGCATTTCCCAGACGAATTGCATTCTGACAGATCAGACACATCTGCCAATCTCCTTAAGTCGCCTGCCGGAATTTAAGAAACGGTTAAATAAATACTGGAAAGATAAGATCTAAAATATCCCGTCTTTCAGTTAGAGTTTTTAAGAAGAACTATTCATGCCTGAATCCTACTAGAATGAGGAATATTACGATTAAATAATATACGTAATAGCAATAATAATTTATGATAAAACAGAGGTCGTTATGCTACAGACACGCAAAAGCAAGATCAAATTTCTGGAACGCAAAAACAAAGCGCTGGAAGAAAACTATCATCTCCTCACACAGCTTTACCAAAAAAACGAACATCTCTACCATGACATGAATCATCATTTGCAGATGATTTATCACCTTGCAAAAAAGAAAGGAATCCCGGAAATCACCGAATACATCACTTCCATCAGTATTCCGATCCATGAACTTTCCGACATGGTGTGGAGCGGCGTTGATACGGTGGACGCTATTTTGAACCACACCGTTTCCGAAGCCCGCGAGCAGGGGATTTTGGTCAATGTGAATGCTGAGTTTCCTCCAAACAGCACGATTAGTTCAGATGATTTATGCGTGATCCTGTTTAATCTATTAGACAATGCCATCGAAGCCAGTCTGCGCTATATGCACAGGACGAAAAACAAACCTGTCATCGATGTGACGATCCGCAGAATCCACCAATTTCTAATTATCAAGATACAAAACTCCTGCCTGCCACCCCGCAGACTTTTTGGTCTTTTTCCCACGACCAAACCCGATGCACGCCATCACGGGATCGGTCTTCGCAATGTTCGGGAAAAAGTAGAGAAGTATAACGGCAGTCTGGAATTAGAGGTGAAGGAGAATTTATTTGTCGTTACGGCGTTATTGTTTTTTGAGGATTCTGAGCAAAATTTTGAGCGGAGTTCTATGTAAGTGCCAATATCTTCTATCAAGCAAATAAATGCAAAGCAAAATAGTAACAGTTCAGCCATGTCATTCATAATTTGCCAGAAAATACATTGATACCATAAAACACATATGCTATAATTTTACAGATATAAATGTATGAAAAATACCAACGGAGAACACGAAATGATACAAAAAGACGAGCAGCTTTTAAATATTTATTATGTGATACAGATCATCCTTTTTCTGATTATCAAAGTAATGGAGCAGTTATTAAAAGTCCCCGAACAGGGAGATCCCGGACTTCCGGGAAGCCCTCTGGCTATGATGCGATACTCTGTGATCGTATGTAATTTTCTGTTGATCGTATACCTGCACTCCAAATACGGACAACGTTTCAATCTTTGTGACAACCTGATCCCTCTCGCCTTTGCATTTACTCTCATGGCGGATACCTGCATGTGCGTCATGAAAGATGCCCGTCCCATGGGATATCTGCTTTTCACTCTGGTCGAGACAATCTACATGATCTATATGAAACCCACATGGAAAAGTATAGCAGCACGTCTGACTCTTTATGCTGTCATGCTCTTCGTGCTGAAACGCGTAGGGAGGCTTGACCTTAGCAACGCGCTTGCAATGGCGAATATCGTACAATTTACGGTAAACCTGTTCTGCGCATGGATACAGAAATTCAGGGTGAAAAGCAGGGAAACCCTATTCTTTGCGCTGGGAATCACGCTGTTTGTCGGATGCGATTACTCGATCCTCGTCCGCACGCTTGCCGAGAAATTATTGTCCGTATCCCACCCTGTTTATCTCGTTGCCGCTTTTCTCGTCTGGACTTGCTATATTCCGTCGCAGGTGTTACTGCTTCGCAGTTATGTAGAAAAGATACGAATGAAAGACTCCTAAACCAGTCTTTCATTCATTACACAATGAACTATTTATCATCCATACACGCCGCATACGCATAAATCCGCTTCAAATAATTCTTATCCCCTGTAGTGCCGCTATCTTTTCCAATTAAATTTGCAAAACCCAGATAAGAATTGAATCCGAGCATATACACTGCTACCGCCATTGCCATATCTTCTGTTTCTTTGCCTGATATATCTGCAATATTCTTTAATTCCTGCAAAACAGTATCGTGCGGAATCTGGACTGCACCATCCTGTTTTACTGCCTTTTCGATGACCCCCGGCAGAACCATGCACATATTATAAAACGCATCTTCTTCTCCCGTTGTAATTGCATAAAACTGATCCAGGCTGACACGCCTTATTCTCTTATGTGACACTCGCTTTCCATCTACCGTAGTCTCCCACTTTATATTTTGCGATCTCTGCGCGATGGCTTCCACAAGAAAGCAGGCGCAGTCATCATCACTTAACAGCTGATGCTGCATCTTAATATACGTTTTCCCTGCTGAAGCCGAATTCATTGTATTATGCTTATTCTTCATTTCAACATATACTGTATGGACCATATCCCCATCCGGCAATATAATTCCATCTTCATTTTGATAAATTACATCCCAGCCTCCCTCTTTTCCATTCTCCGGCACTTTGCATTTATCTATGTATTGAAATATCCTCTGATGGAAATAGCCTATATCATTGTTGTTTGATTTATCCCTCTGCCGAAATATCTCATTTCCCACCATTTCTTCCCACGAAGTCTGGTATACTGTTTTGTCAAAAATCAGTTTTATAGGATCAATAATATTCTTGTTAAAGCGTCTTACATCATAGGATTCAAGCTTCTCTCCATATTTTTCTATGGTTGCACCGACATGTTTTACGAAGTTTTCTTCCGATATAAAACTTAATGACCAACCCATTATATTGCCTCCCTGATTTCTTCTTCTTTTTCCAACATTTCAAGTGAATTATGTATTTCTACTGCAATATCATGTGCTAAACTGACTGGAACCGCATTGCCCACCTGTTTATATTGTGATGAAACATTTCCGCAAAATTCCCACTCGTCCGGGAATGTCTGACATCTTGCATTTTCCCTTATGGTAAACGGTCTTGCTTCCAATGGGTGGCAGCGCTCCGTCTGTTTCTGGGAAGGTGATGTTAATACTGCCAATGAAGGTTCGTCCAGACTCATCCTTCGCAAAATACCAGTCCGTCCTCCTTCCATGTCCCAGCAGCTCTTCATATATTCTTTCGCAATCTGCGGATCTATATCCCTCCAATACCCGCCTGCAGGAACCAATTCAAATATCTTTCTCTTTTTTTCTCCATAGGGAATATACGGGCTGTCGGGACAGTCCAATAAAACATCTCTCAATACCGGTTTGTAATCATGTGGTTTTGGAAAAACATATTCGATCTTATCTGCCAAGTCATTTCTAATGCCGACCGTAATCAGTCTTTCCCTTTTCTGTGGGACTCCATAATCCCATGCATTCAATACTTTCTTATCAATCGTGTATCCTGCTTTTGCAAAAATATCCAGCATCGTCTTATAGGTATTCCCACAATTATGGGTAAGCAGTCCCCTGACATTTTCAAACAAAAACATCTTAGGCTGTAATTTTTGCAAAAAAAGTGCGTAATGATAAAAAAGCGTACCTCTCGTATCCTCCAGACCAAGCCTTTTGCCGGCATATGAAAATGCTTGGCATGGCGCGCCGCCGGAAAGTAAATCCAATTCCCCTTTCCTGAGATGGAAATATTCTTCCAAATCCAGACAAGATATATTCGCTATATCATCATTAACGACATTCCATGCGGGTCTGTTCTTTTTCAAAGTATCTGCTGCATCTTTATCAAATTCAATCAGTCCCAGCGATTCAAACCCGGCTTTCTCGACCCCTAATGCAAGCCCGCCGGCTCCGGCAAACAATTCAATGGTATAAAACATAAAATTACCTCTTCTTTTTTACATAATGCTACCATAATACATGTCCAATTATCCGGACATTTAAAACATTTTCATTATATCAGATTTTGTGGGCTTTTTCATTGAATTCTTAATTTTTGCAGGTTATACATAATATAAATGAACAGTTCTGTTTTTCTATTTTTCACAAGGTATGTTTTTTCCA
>JAMPGN010000172.1 GCA_023663915.1 Eubacterium sp.
ATCTGACAATTTCACATGGAAGAGCAGCGGAAATGCTTGGAATATCGAAATGGGAGCTGATTGAGCTATATGACAATCTTGGACTAGCATATTTAAATATGGATATTTGTGAGGTTGAAGAGGAAGTTGAATATTATCGCAAGCTGAAAGGGGAGACGGTATGATTATTATATCGGATACAACTCCACTGATATCGTTGCTTAAAATTGGGCGTTTGAAACTCTTGAATCATCTCTTTGGTGAAATACAGATACCTTATGCGGTATATAGAGAACTAACTTCAAACGATAAGTTCAAACAGGAAGCAATAGAAATCCTTCAGTCAGAATATATTCAAAAAGTCGATGTGGCAGATAAAAAATCAGTTGCTTTATTAAGACGGGTTACAGGATTGGATGAGGGAGAAAGCGAAGCGATTATTTTATCTGATGAAATGAAAGCTGATATTCTATTGATGGACGAATTGAAGGGCAGACAAGTGGCAATACAGATGGGGATAAAGATCATGGGTACGGTTGGCGTATTAATGACTGCATTTGAAAGAAAGTTATTGTCTGCCGATGAAATAAAGCAGTGTATCAATGTTATGAAAAGTAATGGAAGACATATTGGTGAACAATTATACGAACAACTGATGGACAAAATCAGTGAATAAGGGACTGATAACTGATAAAGAAGTCAAACAAATGAGTATGCTAAACATGGTTGCATCCATGAATGAAAGTACGGTGGTATCAGAGTATACGCCGGAAAGCAAGCGTTCCGACAGCTATCAGAGTGAGACGGAATTTGAAAAAGAGCTTATTAATGCAGAAAAAGGAGAAAATAAAATGCACAAACCAATATGTCACTGTTCCATAGCGCTCCACCCTTTAGCAAAACAACGACTTGAAGAAGTATACGAAATTCGGGAAGATCAAGAAAGTATTTCAGATGCCGAGGCTGCATTGTGCTATGGTGTTCCGGCTGAGTGGTGTGAAAAAGGGCGGGCGGAAAACCTGCGAGTCATTGGCTGTCATTCCTGCGGGCAGGAAGCAGCAGAGTGGGCGGCTCAAAAAGGCATTCAGATCACATTGGCGGACAGCCTGTGGAGAACGGTAGCGGAGCACACGCTTGCGTTGATGATGGCGGCGGCAAGAAACATTGTTCCGGCAGACAGGCAGATTCGGGAAGGGAACTGGCGGGAACATACATTGATTAAAGAGCAGTTTTCCGGATTTGATTTTCAAGGAAAGACTCTTGGTATTCTGGGAATGGGTCAGATTGGCGTACACCTTGCAGACATGGTGAAAGGATTCCATATGCGGGTCTGCTATTATGATATCCGGCGGCTTTCAGAACAGGAAGAACAGGAGATGGGGATTTCTTTCTGGGAGTTTGACGATTTGCTGCGTGTTTCCGATTACCTGTGCATTCTTGTCCCATTGAATGAGAGCACAACGGGGCTGATTGGGAAGGACGCTTTTGCAAAAATGAAAAAGGGCTGTATTCTGGTCAATACGGCAAGAGCCGGTATTTTGGATGAAGAGGCTTTCCTGGAGGCTTTGGAGGATGGAACGTTGACAGCGGCCGGATTGGATGTATTTTGGAAGGAAGGTGCCAAACAGAAGGAGGAGCTGACTAGGCGAGATAATGTCGTGATGACACCACATTTGGGCGGTTCTACCTATGAATGCGACAGAGTGCTTGTAGATG
This sequence comes from Eubacterium sp., assembly GCA_023663915.1. Next base: position 1,696 of record JAMPGN010000172.1, read on the forward strand.
CTGTGTGCGCTCCATTTGCATAATGCTGGGGATGCTATCTTTGCAAAAATGCCAGACTGCAAATAAGGCGTGAAGTTATCCCCAGATTCTACACCAACACACAAGGAGCATCCCATGCTGAGACAGATCAAATATTTTCAGGCGGTAGTGAAGAACAACAGCTTTTCAGAGGCAGCGGCAGAATGTAATATCTCGCAGTCTGCCATATCACAGCAGATGAAATCGCTGGAACAGGAACTAGGAATAGAACTGCTGGAACGGAAAAACAGGAAATTTACATTAACGCCTGCAGGAGAGCATTTTTATAAAAAAAGTCTGGTTCTGGTGGCGGATTTTGAGCAGATGTGCAGGGAGACGAATCGAATCGCGCACAAAGAAAATGAAGGATTGAAAATAGGCTATCTGCGTTGTTACAGCGGGCAGGAGTTTCAGATTGCATTGGATCTTTTTGCAGAAAAATATCCGGATATTCCGGTGGAGATCTATTATGGAAATCATGATGAATTGTATGATATGCTGCGCAAAGGGATTGTGGATATTGTTTTCAATGACCAGAGGCGGGCTTTTTCGGATGAATATGTGAATATGCTGCTCACAACGTCGGAGAGTTATATCGAAATTGCGGCAAGAAACCCGCTGGCAGGGCTTGACCGGATCACCGTGCAGGAATTGAAAAATATACCTTGTATCCTTGTATCTTCCGAGGCAGAAAAAGCAAAGGAGCAGGAGTTTTATCGGAATGTCATAGGATTTCAAGGGGAGATCATTTTTGCAGACAACATGGAAACGGCGCGAATATCCGTGATTGGCGGGAAAGGTTTTATGCCGAGTGAAGGAACGCCGATTGCGGGAAGTCTGGGAACAAATATAAAGCGGATTCCCTTGCATCGCGGGGATTCTCCCATAACAAGGAACTATTGCGCATTTTGGAAAAAGGAAAACGCCAACGCTTATGCGGGTGAGTTTGCGGAGATTTTGCGGAATAGATTTTGAAATGGAGAATTTGACAAATCTTTCACAAATTGTTTGTGCCCTGGAAAGAAATGATAAGATATATGATAAAAATATAGAAAACACCATTTTAAGTCGAGAGGCTTTCAATGGTGTTTTTCGCATAAGAAAAACTTATAGTATATCCCTGAAACCCGAATTGATTCATAAGGTGAGAGCCAATATAATAATAATAAAAGTAAACAAAAAAGGAGGAAAAGCAGGATGTCGGAACTGATTATATATTTTTCAAGAGCGGCGGAGAATTATTTTGGCGGTTCGCTGAAGTACATTGAGAAAGGAAATACGGAAGTGGTGGCGGAAAAAATAGCGGCTTTGACAGGCGGCACGCTATTTAAAGTGGAGCCGGAAACGCCGTATGCAGATGATTATAATACCTGTATCGAGCAGGCGAAAAAGGATTTGAATAGCGGAGCGCGCCCGAAAGTAAGGGCAATGCCGGAAAATTTTGATCAATATGATTTTGTGACAGTGATGTATCCCAATTATTGGGGAACAATGCCGATGCATATGTTTACGGTGCTGGAACAGCTTGACTTTGCCGGAAAGACGGTTCGTCCGGTATGTACCCATGAGGGAAGCGGAATGGGGAGAAGCGAGGAAGACTTGCAAAAATGCTGCCCCGGTGCGGTGTTCAGAAAAGGGCTTGCAATTCAAGGAAGCAGTGTCCACAGATGCGATGATACATTGAAGAAATGGCTTAATGCATAGAGTGTAAGGCTGCAGGCGAAGACAAAAGCAGGAGTATGAGAAAGAGAGGATAGCTGACTATGAAAAAAGAGGTTATGGTTTGGACAGGAGCAGGGCAGATCGGTATGGCGATTGCAAGACGCATGGGATATGGCAGGAAGATCATAGTAGGGGATAAAAATCCAGAGAACGCAAAGGCGATCGCGAAAATCATGAATGATGCAGGATTTGACGTAGAAGCTGTGGAGATGGATTTGTCTTCGAGGGAATCCATATTGTCACTGATTGCGAAGGCACAGGAGTATGGGGAAATTACACAGCTCGTAAATGCCGCGGGAGTATCGCCAAGCCAAGCGCCGGTAGAAACCATTCTGAAAGTTGATTTGTATGGAACGGCAGTGCTTTTAGAGGAGATTGGCAAGGTGATTGCACCGGGCGGCGTGGGCGTGACCATTTCCAGTCAGTCCGGACACCGCATGAAACAGCTTACGGCTAAGGAAGATGAACAGCTTGCCATGACACCGACGGAAGAACTTTTATCACTCCCGATCTTACAGCCGGAAAATATCAAAGACACGCTTCACGCATACCAACTGGCGAAACGTTGCAATGAGAAGCGTGTTATGGCGGAATCTGTAAAATGGGGAGAAAAAGGGGCGAGAATTAACTCCATTTCACCGGGAATCATTGTCACGCCGCTTGCCATCGATGAATTTAACGGACCTAGAGGGGATTTCTACAAGAATATGTTTGCAAAATGTCCGGCGGGCAGACCGGGGACGGCAGATGAAGTGGCAAACGTGGCAGAGCTTTTGATGAGTCCGCAGGGTGCGTTTATTACGGGAAGCGATTTTCTGATTGACGGCGGTGCGACGGCGGCTTATTTCTATGGGGCGTTGAAGCCGGAAGTATAGGGAGGAGAAAACAGATGACGGATGATTTTGTAAAAAACAGCAGGAAATTTGGGTTTGGCTGTATGCGTTTGCCCATGAAAGGCGGGGACATTGATTTCGAGGAATGTAACCACATGGTAGATGCTTTTATGGAAGCCGGATTCACTTATTTTGATACGGCGAAAGGCTATCTCGGCGGAAAAAGTGAGGTGGCGATACGGGAATGCGTAGTAAAACGCTATCCGAGGGAAAAATTTACTCTTACGGATAAGCTCACGATGAACTTTTTCAACTCTGAGAATGATATCCGAAAGGTGTTTGAAGAACAGCTTGAAACCTGCGGAGTACAATATTTTGATTACTATCTTATGCATGCACAGGGCAAAGTAAATTATGAGAAATACAAAAAGTTCCATGCATATGAAATTGCACAGGAGTTAAAGGCGGAAGGTAAGATTCGCCATGTCGGATTATCGTTCCATGACAGTGCGGATTATCTGGATATGATTCTGACGGAGCATCCGGAAGTTGAGCTGGTGCAGATTCAGCTCAACTACGCAGACTATGATGATCCGGGCGTGCAGAGCAGGAAGTGCCTTGAGGTGTGTGAGAAACACAATAAACCTGTAGTAGTCATGGAACCGGTCAAAGGCGGAAGCCTCGTCAATCTGCCGAAAGATGCAGATCAAATTTTGAAAAACTTGAACGGCGGAAGCAATGCAAGCTATGCGATCCGTTTTGCGGCAAGTTGCCCGCAGGTATTTATGGTCTTATCGGGAATGAGCAGTTTGAGCCAGATGGAAGATAATCTGAGTTATATGACAGATTTTAAGCCATTGAATGAAAAAGAGTATGCCGCGATTGATGAGGTATGCAGGATATTTAAGGCGCAGCATTTGATTCCATGTACTGCCTGCCGATACTGTATTGATGGCTGTCCGCAGAAAATATTGATTCCCGATCTGTTTGCCGATATGAACGCAAAACAGCAGTATCAAGACTGGAACAGCGACTATTATTATGGACAGGTACATACCCAGAACCACGGGAAGGCAAGTGATTGCATAAAATGTGGAAAATGCGAGCAAGTCTGTCCACAGCATTTGGAGATTAGAAAACTATTGGCTGATGTGGCGGAAGTGTTTGAGGGGTGAATTTGGGTGTTGCTATAGCGAAAGGTACTTTTGAGGATATAAAGAAAGATGCTGACTTCGATCTCCTCTTTGTATTGCTTTTCGTGAAAACACTTCCCTTCTGGCAATCGTCATACCGACGTTTCCCCTGCCTGTTTCTCCCGGTTGTCAAACACCTGTTGGATGGTTGCCTTCAAATTGTTAATCTGCACCGGCTTAGCAATGTGGGCATCCATGCCGGACTCAATGGCGTCTCGCACATCCTCCACAAAGGCGTTAGCTGTCATGGCGATGATAGGGATATTCTTAGCCATGGGATGGCTGCTGTTACGGATAGCGCGGGTGGCATCGTAGCCGTTCAACACCGGCATCTGAATATCCATTAGGATTAAATCGTATTCGTCGGGCTGGGAGGCTTCAAATTTGTCCACTGCCTCTTGCCCATTGCAGGCGGTGTTGCAGTCGGCGCCCAGTGTGCCAAGGATTTTGACCAGAATCATCCGGTTTGCATCAATGTCATCCACTACCATGATGCGTCTGCCTCGCACCACATCGGGGAGGGCTTCCTTCGTGTTTTTCGGAGCGTCCATAACCCGCCGGACTGCCTCTTTGAAGGTAGTCATAAAGAAGGGTTTAGGCATAAAATGGTTTATACCAATTTCCTTGGCATCTTCCTCAATCTCGCTCCAGTCGTAGGCGGTGAGCAGGAGGATCGGAATTTTGTCCGAGTAGTTCTTTCGGATGAGTCGGGCGGTTTCTAAGCCGTTGAGGTTTGGCATCATCCAGTCTAGCAAGATTAAATCGTAGGATTCGCCTGACTTCCGGGCGGAGCGCATCATCTGCACCGCCTTTTCTCCGTCGGTGGAGTAGTCTGTGACAACACCTGTCCCAGCCATGGCCTTGACGATGCTGCGGCAGGTATCCTCATCGTCGTCCGCCACGATCATCCGGGATATACCGTAGTCGTTCCAGAATTTAGCGCGCTTCTTAGGATCTTCCTGCTCCTGAATACGCAGCTCTAATTCCACAGTGAAAGTACTGCCTTTCTCCAACTCGCTGTTCACATGAATGGAACCGCCCATCAGATCCACAAGACTCTTGGTAATCGCCATGCCAAGACCGGTACCTTGGATTTCTTGGGTGGCATCTGTGCTCTCTCTGGTAAATGGGTCGAAGATCACTTTTTGGTAGTCCTCGCTCATGCCAAGACCTGTATCTTGGATAATGAAGCGGACACGGCTGTAGTTGCTGATCACTTGGGGCAGCTCCTCCACCCGCATTTGGATAGTTCCGCCTTCCGGGGTGTACTTCACGGCGTTGGACAATAGATTGATCAGAATCTGGTTGATCCGCAGCTTATCGCCCAACAGGTGCTCGAAAGTCAGGTGCGGGGCGAAAATATCAAAGGTCTGGTTTTTTGCCTTAGTCTGTGGGCGGATGATGGAGTTAATTTCTTCGATGATCTCTGCCAGATTTATCTCGGAGACGTTCAGCGTGGAACTGCCGCTTTCGATCTTGTTTATGTCAAGCACGTCATTGATAAGACTCAGCAAGTGCTGACTGGCGGCATCAATACGCTGGGCATACTCCCGCACTGCAGCAGGGTCTTCCGCGTTGTCCTGCAGTAACATCAAAAAACCGATGATGGCGTTCATGGGCGTGCGGATGTCATGGCTGACACTGCTTAGGAAGGAACTCTTTGCTTCGTTGGCTGTTTGTGCCATCCGCAGGGCTTCCGCAAGGGAATCTTGGGTCTCGCGCTCATGGGTTCGATCTGAGAGATAGGCCACCCGCTTGACTCTGCCTTGGATGTCAGCGCAGTAGGCGTTTTCCAGATAATATTTGTGCTCGCCGGTTTTGGGATTGACGCGTTCCGTATTCCTTGGGGTTGCCGTATCACCAGGGCGCAGGGAATTAAGCATTTTGTAGTAAGCTTCGGTGGCATCGGGATCGGCTGTCATGTCGGAGGCGCGGAAATATTCGATCAGATCTTCCGGTTTTACGCCCAGTGCCCCTTCCACATTGGGGCTAACATATTCCAGTTGTTCCGTCTCGTGATCCAGCATGAGATACACGTCATCGGTATTGCTGGCGAGGTACGTAGTGAAGCTGTTGAAAAACTGTTCTTGGTATTCGATCTCCTCATTTTTTTCCAAAAGATTCCTCTGTGTGCGCCAGATCAGCAGACCGAACATGGTACAGACAAACAATAGCAGAAAGAGAATGCCCAATGACAGTTGGAAGTTTCGGAACACATGATCCGTCTCAGTAGAAATGGCATCCACAGATATGACAGAGACCAGTCGCCAGCCCTCCGCATTCTTTACTGGCATGTAGGTGTAGATTAATTCCCGTCCATTCTGGGAAAGGGTCATGCTGCCCGTTTCTCCGGTAAGCAGAGCCTCCTTGAAGCACTCTACGGCTTCCCGCTGCTTGTCATCGTCCATGGAAAGCCCATCAAAGATGCTGTCGTACAGGTTTTCCGTTATGCCGGCGGGCCGCAGTAGGATAGCTCCCTCTTGGTTCACCACATGGGACAGACCGCGCTCATTGTAAAAGGAGAGGGAAAATGTTTCAAAGGTCTTGTTGCGGTCATAGCTTTTCTGGATCAGGCCCTTGTGTCCGTTGTGGAAGGTGAAGGTTTCATAGTAGCCAAACCGTGATGTCCCGGAATAGGGCCCTGTGTAGGCGCCTCGGACACCACTGCCGTCAAAGGAGCGGTAGAGCGCTAGAGTCTCGTCGTCCAACTGGCGGATATCCTCGAAGAAAGTGCTGCAGACCCAGCCTTCGTCAAGGCATACTGCCAGATAGGTTGCACCCTCTTCGTCATGCAGCGTTAGCAGCCGCCGGATCTCCTCCGCGCTGCTCAAGTCTTGATTGGCGATAAAAGCTGCAAAATCGTGAACTTCGTCCCGGTCATCGGCAATAAAATTATCAAATGCCTGTTGTTGTTGTGCGGTTACGGTCATAAGGTTTTGAAGCGAGTTGTCTCTTAGATTATCCTCAAGCTGATTTACATAGACAACCCCGGCAGCCATGATGATCCCCATGACAATAACAGTCAGGACAATACTCATTGATTGCAGGTGTTTTTTTACCATCTTTATCATTTCTACTTTCCCCCATGACGTTTGCCGCACGTGCGACCTATGAAATCGTTCTCAAAAGGCATTCAGATACTTTGTTTTCCTCTTCTGTATTGTAACATGTTCCAGCCACAAGCGAAATGGTTTGTGAGAAATTCAATTTTCCATATCCCATAAAAATTAAAATTTCTTTATAGTCCTTGAAAGAATGGTCAAAATTGATTATCATAATCTTGCTAAACAGTGTCTTTTCATTTGCTGGTATTTTTGTATGGAATGCTAAGCAATTACTGTTTCACCAAACCAACGGAGGTTTACCCCATGAGAAAATTCATAATACAAATGATTGCGTTTATTCTTTGCTTAACGATGGGCATTACGTTTTTCACAATGCCGCCATCGGTTGCGGTCGCCGCCGAACCGGAACAATACCACTTTGTGTTCATATGTCCGAATAAGGCATATGAGTACTGGACTCCGATTATAGAGGGTATGCAAAAGGCAGACGAAAAGCAGGGGACGACTACGGAAATCGTAGGGGCTGACAGCTACGATAATTGGGAAGAAAATCTGA
>JAMPGN010000173.1 GCA_023663915.1 Eubacterium sp.
GCTGGAGGAAGTTTTAAAGGAAAAGCATTTTCTGCGTGTATCAAAATCCGTGCTGGTGAATCTCATGAAAATCGAGTCGATAAAATCCTCGCTGAATGGCAGATTTACGGCTGTCCTTCAAAACGGAGAACAAATTATTGTTTCAAGAAAATACGTGCCTGAGCTGAAAAAAGCTCTGAAAGGTGGTAACTTATGAGCATGAAAGAAATACTTTATAAGTCACTTATGACATATTTTATTCTTGTCACCTGTATTACAGCAGGCATTATGATCCTCGGTTCCGTTCTTGACCCTGACGCAAGATTCGGATACAGTGCATTTGCCTCGCCGTTTATTTTTGCGGCCCTGGGAGTGATTCCGAATCTGTTTATGTACTCTTCAAAAGAGTTATCTGACAAGCAGATCATTCTGCGTAAAATGATACAGTTTGCGGTTATCGAAGCAGAGGTATCAGGGGTCTGTATCATAAGTCCCATCATCCACACGGAAAAAGCAGAAGTTATGATAGGCGTCATGACCAGTGTGCTGGTGATATTTATACTTGTCCATTTTATCAGTATTATGAATGACTATTTTTCTGCAAAGCAGCTTACCAAAGAACTTGTGCAGTTTCAGAAAAATAGAAAGTAGTATATACTATGCCATCTACTCATGCAGCACACTATTTTCCCATCCCGCATCCAATGCCGCATTACAGCTCTCATCCAGCATCTTTGCGCATTCCTGCGGGGTGACGCTCTTGGACAGCAATTCATGGATATTTGGCCAGAATACGCTCCGTACAGAAGTGTTGTCACCCTGCCAGTTCGGGCTGTTATTCATGAAATCTACCACATTCACCGCGTTTTTGGTAAATTCGTCCAGCATGGTGATCTGATCCTGGTATTTCTCGGAAACCTTGCTGCTCACAGGGATATTTCCGGCGGATATGTCCAGCCATTCATCGTTTTCATAGATAAATTTGACGAAGTCTTTCGCTACCTTAATTTTTAATTCGTCGCCATTATCAAACACTTCAAAACCGGTCACGAAAGAAGTTGCCACGTTGCCGGGGAAATTCACATATCCATAGTTTTCCATATCGCCATAGAGACCGAAACTGGCATTGTTAAAAATATGGATCGCAAGCTGTCCGTTGCTGAATAATTCATTACAATCGGAAATTTCAAGGTTCTCCGGATGGGGCGGATACCAGCCTTTGTCCACGCCAGTCTGTATCCATTCCAACGCTTCCATAGCAGCGTCATTCTCGAAATCAAAGTGTCCATCCGCATCAAAAATCGGGCTTCCGAAAGCGCGTATATAGGACATAATATGGGTATCGCCCTGATTGTTCTTGCCGTACATCATCATCGGATAAGACTGATTGGGAAGGTTTGCGGCAAGGGTATCCAGAATATCCGCCCATTCTTCCAGTGTCCAGTTCTGTACTGTGACTGTGTCGGCAATGTATTTTTCAAGACCGCAATCACGGAAAAGTTGTTTGTTGTAGGTCAGTATATTTTGCATACTCAAGAACGGCATCATATAAATTTTGCCGTTTGCCGTGCTCATTGCCCACGATGCAGCGTCGATATCGTTCCGCAGTTCGTCCGAAATAATATCGTCCAGCGGGACAACTTTGCCGGTATGCAGGTAGGAAGCCATGTTGAAATAGCCTTCATAGAGAACATCGGTCGCGTCCTCCGTATCGAAACAGCCTGTGATTGCTTTTACTTCATCTACATAGTCAAAGGTTTCCAGACGGATCGTGACATCCGCTTCTTCGTACTGTGCCGTAAATGCTTCGCCTGCCTGCTGTAAAAAGGTGTTTGAATCCACAATATCGGGATTGCTGACAGAGTTCATCACCAGGTTGGGGACTTTGATGATAAGAGTCACTTCTTTAGTGGCTTTGCCGCCGCAGCCAGCCAAAAGGCTGACACACAATGCGAGTGTGAGTATCAAGGCAGTTCGCTTTCTTTTCATAATGGATTTTCCTCTTTTCCTAATTGTATTTGTATTAGAAAATCACTTCGGATTTTCAAGTTTTGCACTTTTTCTTAATTTACCCAGCAAGGCATTTACGTCGATCGGTTTCGTCAAGAAATCATTCATTCCGCTGGATAATGCCTGTTCACGGTCTTCTTGGAACATATTGGCTGTGCAGGCATAGATCAGGACAGATTTCGCGTCGGCTCTGTCTAATTTCCTAATCTCACTCGCTGCAGTACATCCGTCCATGACAGGCATCTGCATATCCATTAGGATAATATCAAATTCCCCGATCTCGGATTGGTTAAACATATCCACAGCTTCCTTGCCGTTTTGCGCGAGAGCAGTCTCAAATCCTTCCATTCCGAGGATTTCCAGCAGGATCTCAGCGTTGAGTTCCACGTCTTCTGCAACCAGAATCTTGATCGGTTTGCCGTCCGCCCTGCGTGTGGAAGCGGCAATATCTCCAATTTCATCCGCATTGTTTTGCATTTCCAGTTCAGTTGGAATATCCTGAACGATCTTGGAAGGAATCGTGACGGTAAAGGTACTCCCGACATTCAGCTCACTCTCCACCGTAATATCCCCGCCCATCGCGTTGGCAAGGAGTTTGCTGATTGCCATGCCAAGGCCGGTTCCTTTGATGCCGCTTGTGTTCCGGTTACGCTCTTGACTAAAGGAGTCAAAAATCTTATCAATATATTCTGCGGATATTCCAATTCCGGTATCCTGACAGCGGTAAGTCGTAGTCACATGCGCATCATCTGTTTGTTCCTGCGTGACAGAAAGCCGTATCCATTTGCCTTCCGGCGTAAATTTAGCCGCGTTGCCAACAATGTTCATCAAAATCTGTTTCGTGCGGGTAAGATCGCCCTCGATACAGGGTGCTACGATATCTTTTTCCACAAGAAATTCCACGCCCCGGTTTCGGATATTGTCAGCCTGCATCGCCGCAATCTCATCAATCATCGTGGAGACCAGCATTGGTTCGTTTATAATGTCTACTTTGCCGGCTTGAAGTTTGGACATATCCAGAATATCATTCACCAGCGACAGCAGATAGTTCGCCGTGCTGTGGGATTTAATCAGCCATTCCTTAATTTGCGGTCGCTGGCTCTCATCGTCGATATTTACCATGATTAAGTGGTTCATACCGATCAGGCCGTTTAACGGCGTCCGGATCTCGTGGCTCATGTTGGAGAGAAATTCTTTCTGCGACCGCGCCGCTTCCGTCGTCCGTACCGTTTTTAGTTTCAGCCGCATGATGATGAGCAGCATGATGAAAATCGTAAGGATGACAACGACTATCATCGTCATGCCGAGGATCATAAACGTTCTGTTCTGTTCCGAAAAGACTTCCTCATTGATTGACATGATGAAATACAGATCAAAACTGTCATCAAACGGTATAAAATAGAAGAGTTCCCTGCCTTTCTCGCCAGTGTGGGAGTGGTAAAAACCAAAGGTTTCCCGGTTATGAAGCCTCTCTTTGACCTCTTCATTTGTCTGGTCGGAACTTTCCGAACCCGATAGGTGGTCGAACAGGTTATTTGTCTTGTTTAAGTAGATTTCCTTGTTGATATTGACGATATAGTTTCCATTCATGTCGATCAAGGCGCTGTGTCCGCGTGCTTTCCCATTTTTGATAAAGCTGTCGATTACCATGTTGTCCTGAATGGATGAAATATCGCTGATTCCGATTAGTGCAAACATTTTCTTGCCGTCTATGCTGTAGTCATTCAGCCGGATTCCGTATAAAATACTTTCTTTCGCTAGCCATCCGCCTTCTATCTTATCGTCAAAACGGACAACAATTTTCTCCTCACCGTCCTTAAAATAGGACAGGAAATCCAGATTCCGCTTCATAATATCGTCCCCAGGCTTATAAATGACATATTTATCCGTATAGACAGTGCCGTCCTCAGCGACCAGATAGACGTGTGTGAAGTCGCTGGAAGCGCATTCCAAATTGATTCTTGTCTCAATATCTTCGATCGTCTTACATTCAAAACTGGTGAAACGTTCCTGAATCTCATAAAGATCTTCCCAGCAGATTTCAATATATGTCTGAATGGTCGCCTTGTCATGCTCTGCGATCTCGCTGATCGAATTGATGATGTTTTCCGAAATAGTCTTATTCAGTCGGTTGATATAAATGAATGCTGACAGACCGACGATCATTGCCGCCGAAACAATGATCAGCAGATAAAATAGTCTATGTTTCTTTTTCACTTATGGTACCTCACGCTGCATTTCTTTCTTCTATTTATTGCATATATCATAAATCTTTTTCTACAAAAAGTCTATCAAGTTTTGTGGTGAAACATTAAATTGAAAGCAAAATTTTTATTTAGGGAGATGTATTTATTCCGGCATTTATGGGGATTCAAGAAAAATAACATTTGGAGGCATATAATTTGACAAAAATTGCTTCAATGGGAACTTATTTTGATAGAAACATTTGCGAAATGTTCATATTAGTTATATACTTATAATGGGATATCGCAAATACATAGTAGAGAAGGATAAGGGAACGGCAACAGATGAAAAAGAAAATGAAAACGATAATAGTTGCAGTTACGCTAATGCTCTTAGCCTGTGCTTGCGGCGGGCAGACGGTGTCTGAGGAAAATGCGGAAGCGGCGGAAGACACGCAGGCCGCCAATCCGTCTGTGGACGAAAGCAATAGTCCTGAGCTGGATGCGAAACAAGATACAGAACAGCAGACGGCGGAGAATCCCCGTGACGACCGCAAATCGGGAGTCCGGATTGCGCTTGTCACGGATGTCAGTTCGGTGATGGACAGCGGATTTAATCAGGCGGCGCTTGAGGGGATACAGACTTATGCGGACGGAGCGGGGGTGTATTATTCCACTTACAGTACGGAAACGGATACGCCTGAGGCCTATAAGAACACTGTTACAAATGCCATTTTGGATAACGCGGAGCTGATTGTCTGCGTCGGCACGCATTTTGAACAGGTTGTTGGCGAACTGCAGGATGAATACAGTGACATTTATTTTCTATTGCTGGACGGTGTACCGAAAGATGCTGACGACAATCCTGTCGAGATTGCGCCGAATGTCCATTGCATGACATATCGGGAAGAGGAAGCAGGTTATCTGGTTGGCTATATGTCGGTCATGGAGGGCTATACAAAGTTTGGGTTTATTGGCGGAGAGCAGCTTCCCTCGGTGAAAGGCTATGGTTATGGGTTCCTGCAGGGAATCGATGAGGCGGTGGCTTCTTTGGGAAATCATGATGAAATTCAGGTAGACTATTGGTATGCGGATACCTTTTCCCCGAATCAGCAGATTGAGGAAATGTCTGCCGAGTGGTATCAGGCGGGAACGGAGATTATTTTTGCCTGCGGCGGTTCGCTGTATGAGTCCGTTTTATCTGCGGCGGAAGAATGCAACGGCGTTCTGATTGGCGTGGACGCGGATCAGAGCGGTATTTCCGGGCGTTTCCTGACATCTGCCACCAAAGGGATTGATTCTTCGGTGATTGTGGCGCTCGATGACTTTTTTGCAAGCGGCAAAAAATGGCCGGAGGAACTGGCGGGCAAAGCGGTTTCTTACGGCGCGAAGGAGAAGTGCGTAAGCCTTCCCGTACAGGGGAATGCATGGCGTTTCCAGAAGGCTACGATGAATCAGTACTTACAGACGCTTACACGTCTAAGATCCGGGGAGATCGAAATTCCTCTTGATGCGGACGCTCCCCCGCGGGTAGCCATTACGGTTATCTATCATGACCAGCAGGAGGAAAGTGACTCTTGAATACCGGAAGAAAGAAATTAACGTTTTGTAGTTTATGTATATTTGTGATTGGTTTGGTGATTGGTATTTCTGTTTTTCCTTCCGGCTGCGGCAAGGTCACGCCTGTCACGGTGGACAATCCTATGCAGGAGGAAATGCGGATCGAGGAAGAGCTTACGGAGGGCAATGTCGTTCTTTCCGCACAGCAGCTTTCTGCGTATGGCAGTGTTACAGAATGTCTCATCAAGGAGGACAAGGAGACGGTTGGGCTTACATTGAGTATGCCGGATATTCCGAGAAGCGACGACTCCATGATCTATCTGTTCGCGTTTGAACTTTATGAGGAATGTACGTTTGCGGACGGCTTTGACAAAGAGCCGATTGCGAGCACGAGAAAGGCGACGGACGGCGAACTTGAATGGGCATATGAGAGCGGTCAGCTTTTCCAGCAGTTTGTTCCAGCTCTGCTTTTGGATGAAAAATATGTTCCGATTGCCGAGAGTATCTGTATCAGTAATCCGGAGATGCTGGCGGACGAGGTTGACAATGCACCACAGCCGGAATCGAAGAAAGGACTTCTGCTAGATCCTCAGATGTTGGAGACGCCACTATTGACGGATTTGGATGTGAAGTATGCCATTTATAACATTCCACTTTCACATATCCTTGGCGAGACCACGAATGAGATTCAGCCGACGATTACATATGAGTATAAGGGCAAAGAATATAAATTTAATGGCGCCAGTATCGAAGGATATGACCATCTTTTTAAATATCTGACGGACAGTGGTATGAACTCCACGGCGATCGTTCTAAACGACTGGAATGATAATTATCCGGAGCTGATTCATCCGTTGGCGAGAAATAAGGAATCGAAGGCATATTATTATGCTTTTAACACCGCCGATGAGGAGGGGTGTGACTATCTGGAAGCGATTGCCAGTTTTTTGACAGAGCGTTATTCCGGCGGGGAGTATGGGCTTGTGTCAAACTGGGTGATCGCCAACGAGATCAACCAGTATCGGATCTGGAATTACATGGACACGGACGATATCAACCTGTACTGTACCGAGTTTGAAAAAGCGCTGCGTATTTTCTATAATGCGGCGAAGAGCAATTACGCCGACGCGAACGTCTATTTCAGCATCGATCATGACTGGAATAACAATGAAGGTGATAACGGGGATCATTTCAATGCGAAAGATCTTGTGGCGACGATCAATGACATTGCAAGACAGAAAGGCAATTATGATTGGGGACTTGCGATCCATCCGTATCCCGATCCGCTGACGAGAGTAAGTTACTGGACGGAGACTTATGATAAGACGGAGAATGCGCCGATCCTTACTATGATGAACTTAAGTACGGTAACGGATGTTTTAGAGAAAGAGGAGTATCTTGACAGGAGCGGTGAGGTTCGCAGCATTATGGTTACGGAACTCGGTTTTTCCTCGGCTTCCGGTGAAAAATTGCAGGCGGCGGCTTTTGCCTACTGTTACTATATTATCGAGGCAAACCCTTACGTGGACGCGTTTGTCATGAACCGACAGACGGATGCCATGGAAGAGGTAAGGCAGGGGCTTGCGTTCGGGATTTATGACCTCGACCAGACGCCAAAGTATATTTTTGATACGTTTAAATACATTGATACCGACGAGGCGCAGGAGCATACGGAATTTATGCTCAATATCCTTGGAGCGAACAGTCTGCAAGAAGCTCTTTCGTGGGCACAGTAAATATTTTGGAACTTCACAACGGTATCTTTATTTGTTAGAATAAGTACATGGGTTAAGGCATTAAAATTAAGAGAGGTTACAATCATGGATTATAAGGCAATTCCTTTTGAGAAAAGAATCAAACAAAACATTAGAAATTATTCGCTGGATAATCTGTTTGCGCTGGATACGCTGACGGAGTTTAGCCGGGCGTTCTGTGCGGCGGCGGACGTGGCGATACTGATTACGGAAAGACATGGTGAGAAGATCGTATCGGTCGGTGGTTTTGCAAGGTTTACGCCGGATGTGGTGGCGCAACCGGGGCGCAAGGTGCGAGTTTACGGTAGGACGATCGCGCATCTGTATGCGGAGACGGATAAGGTTGCCGAAGACAAACGGGAAGCCGTGGAGAGAATGTTGGACGGTTTTGCAAGCATCTTGTCGCAGTGGGGCGAGGAAGCCTACCTTCATATGGAGTCTTCCATTTATATGGATGAACTGGAGGAAAAGGTGGGCGTACAGCACGTGCAGACCGCCAAAGGAGAGAAGGAAGACGTGCTGACGGGGGTGTACCATAAGCATTACTTTGAGGAGCGCATGCACATCGTAGACCGTTCCGAGGTTGTTCCGGTAGCCGTGGTCAATGTGAACATCAATGACTGGAAGTTTGTCAATGACCATTTCGGGGATACAGAAAGCGACAGGCTGATTAAGACGATCGCGGATATTCTGAAAAAAGAAGCCAAGCCGGACTATGTGATTGGGCGTGTGGATGGTGATGTGTTTATTACGTTGATCCCCATGGCGGAGGACGGGGAGGCGGAAGCGTTCTGCACGAATGTGCAGGCGGCATGTCTTGCTTATGACGATCCGGTACTCGCGCCTTCGGTGGCATGCGGCGTGGTTTATAAGACAAACGTCGAGGAGCGGCTTGAGGAGAAATTACCCGATGCGGAGTATGAGATGTTCAACAATAAGTTTGAGATGAAAAACGCACCGGGGTATCGGGAACGGCTGGAACATGGAGTGAAAGAAAAATGATGGATTGGAAAGGCAGCATTCGGTGGGAGTGCTGTCTTTTTGGATAGGGACAAAGGAATGTATTTTATGAAAAGATATAATAAAGCAATGGTATGTATGAGTTTTTTACTTGCTGGTGTATTGATAGGATGTTCACAAAAGGATACTGAAAATATTTTCCATGAAACATCTGCCATAATTTCCAATGGTACACTTTGGGCGAATCAATTATCTGAAAATACAGAGCAAATTTCATCTATAATCCATGAAAGCGCGGATATTCTATATTATGAAAATGGTTATCCTTATATTCATGATATACTTACCAATAATACGAACAATATAATTACGGAAACAGAGTATTGTATGCTTGCGTATGATGTTAATGGTATGCCCTTAAAATTGTATTGGAACTTTTTGGACAGTAGTGCAGAATGTAGTTATGATTATGTTGT
>JAMPGN010000174.1 GCA_023663915.1 Eubacterium sp.
ATAAAAAACAGTACGAGGAGATCGTCAGGGGGCTGGCGGCGCGCTACGGTATCGTGATGGCGGAAGAAGAACTGCTTGCAAAGGCGAACAAATGGGAGCTTGCCCACGGCGGATTGTCCGGCAGGACGGCGCAGCAGTTCATTGATTATCTACGCGGATTAAAGACATGAAGTTATACTAAGGCTGCAAAGGACGCAGCCTTAGTATAACTATGTCATGTCTGGAAGAATGCCGCTGGGAGCGTGCATTCTTCCCATGATAAGGTATAAGTATAGGAGTATAAGTAATAGAAAGTATAATGTGAAGGGGAAATAGGATATGAAAACATTTGCGGCGATAGACGTTGGTTCTTATGAACTGGCGATGAAAATTGTTGAGATCTCTGCGAAGAGCGGGATCAGGGAGATTGACCATATCAGACATCGTATTGATTTAGGCACGGACACTTTTGCCACGGGTAAGATCAGCAATGAGAGGGTGGATGAATTGTGCCGGGTGCTTCGTGAGTATCATGAGATCATGCAAAGCTACCGGGTGGACGATTACAAGGCATACGGCACGAGTGCGATTAGGGAGACAGAGAATACGATGATCGTCCTAGATCAGATTACACAGAGAACGGGAATTACGATCGAGGTTCTTAGCAATTCGGAACAGCGTTTTCTGGATTATAAGTCGATCGCGTCGGGCGGGGACGCTTTTAACAGGATCATTGAGAAGGGCACGGCAATCGTCGATATCGGGGGCGGGAGCATACAGATTTCTCTTTTTGACAAGGACACGCTTGTGACAACCCAGAATTTGAAGCTGGGTGTGCTCAGGCTGCAGGATCAGCTTGGCAGGCTCAATATCCGCCCGGAGCAGAATGAGAGCATGCTGGATGAGATCGTAAGCTCCCAGTTAGCGGTTTTTAAGAAATTATATCTGAAAGACAGGGTGATCGAGAACATCATCGTTGTGGATGATTATATTTCTGCTGTAGTTGGCAAGGATGTGGCGGGGTTGGAGCATACCAGCGTTGAGGCATCCGCCATGGACAAATTCTTAGAGCGTGTACGGGCGAAGTCCGTACTGGATGTATCCCGCATTCTCGGTATGCCGGAAGAAAATGTTCCATTGTTGTTTATATCGGGAATACTGCTCAACCGGATCTCGAAAGTGATGGGAGCGCAGTTGATCTGGGCGCCGGGCGTAAGCTTGTGTGACGGTATCGCATACGAGTATGGGGAAAAGCATAAACTGATCAAGGCGAATCATGATTTTGAACAGGATATCATAGCCTGCGCCAAGAATATCAGCAAACGCTATATGGGCAGCAGGCGCAGGAGTGAGACGCTTGAGCAGATCGCGCTGACCATCTATGACAGCATGAAGAAAGTGCACGGGTTAGGCAAGAGGGAGCGCCTGCTTTTACGTATCGCTACGCTTCTGCATGACTGTGGTAAATATATCAGTCTGGTGAATCTTGGTGAGTGTTCCTACAATATCATCATGTCCACGGAGATCATCGGATTATCCCATGTGGAGCGGGAGATCGTGGCGAACGTGGTCAAGTATAACCACATGGAGTTCGATTACTATGAGGCGATGGGGAAGGACGGCGCACTCGACAAGAAAGACTATCTGACGATCGCCAAACTCACGGCAATCCTTAAGATCGCCAACGGGCTGGACAGAAGCCATAAACAGAAGTTTAAGAATGTCAGGACATCACTCAAAGAAGAGCAGCTTATTATTACAGTAGACGCATCTTTGGATATTACGCTGGAAAAAGGGTTGTTTTCAAAACGGGCAGAATTTTTTGAGGAAGTATACAGTGTGCGCCCGGTGATCCGGCAGAAAAGTTGAAGATAAAGTAACGATGAGGAAATCTGGAATAGGATAGGAGAGGAGCGCAGGAGTGTAAGATGGACTTTTCAAAGGTTGAATATTATACGAACAGAGAATTGAGTTGGCTGCTTTTTAACAAAAGAGTGCTTGGCGAGGCGAAGGATAAGAAGAACCCGCTCTTTGAACGGTTGAAATTTTTGTCGATCACGGCGTCGAATCTGGATGAGTTTTTCATGGTCAGGGTGGCTTCCTTGAAAGATATGGTCGGCGCGGGCTATAAGAAAAGGGACATCGCCGGGTTGACGGCGGCGGAACAGCTAGCCAAAGTGAATGAAGAAACTCATAAACTGGTGGAACAGCAGTATAATGTATATAACCGTTCCTTGATGCCGCTATTATTGGAGAATGGACTGCATATTATTATGCATCATGAAGATTTAAATAAGGAAGATGGGGCGTATGTGGACCGGTATTTTTCAGATAATGTGTATCCGGTTCTGACTCCGATGGCAGTGGATTCTTCCAGACCTTTTCCGTTAATCAGGAATAAGTCATTGAATCTTGGGGCGTTAATCCGGAAAAAAAGCGGCGAGGAGGAATTGGAATTTGCCACCGTTCAGGTGCCGAGCGTCCTCTCCCGTATTGTGACAATTCCCGGCGATAAAGAGAAGAAAGTAATTCTGTTAGAGGAAGTGATTGAGCGGAATATTCGTAAACTGTTCCTCAATTATGATATCGTGTGCAGTTTCCCGTTCCGTATCATGAGAAATGCGGATCTTTCGATCGAGGAGGACGAAGCGGAGGACTTGCTGCAGGAGATCGAGAAGCAGTTGAAAAAGAGGCAGTGGGGTCAGGTGATTCGGCTGGAAGTGGAAGAAGGAATGGATAAGAGACTCCTTAAGTTGATTCAGGATGAGCTACAGATCGGCGGGGAAGATATTTATGCGATCAAGGGACCGCTTGATCTGACTTTTCTCATGAAAATGTATGGATTGGAAGGATTTGACCATCTTAAGGAGCACGCCTATTTAAAGCCCCAGCCGGTGCCGGAGCTGATGGAAGAGACGGACGTGTTTGCCAAGATCAGAGAAGGCGACATTTTGATGCATCATCCTTACCAGACATTTGAGCCGGTAGTGAACTTCATCAGGCAGGCGGCGAAAGACCCCAATGTGTTGGCAATCAAACAGACGCTTTATCGTGTCAGCGGCAATTCACCGATCGTTGCTGCACTGGAACAGGCGGCGGACAATGGCAAACAGGTATCCGTTCTTGTGGAGTTGAAAGCGCGTTTCGACGAGGAAAACAATATCGTCTGGGCGAAAAAACTTGAGAAAGCGGGATGCCATGTTATTTATGGTCTGGTGGGGCTTAAGACCCACAGCAAGATCACGCTGGTTGTCAGGAGGGAGGAACATGGAATACGCAGATACGTCCATTTGGGAACGGGTAATTATAATGATTCTACGGCGAAATTGTATACGGATGTGGGATTGTTTACCTGTTCGGAAGCGATCGGGGAGGATGCGACAGCCGTGTTTAATATGTTGTCGGGATACTCTGAGCCGCGTAACTGGAATAAATTGTCGCTGGCACCACTCTGGCTCAAGGACAGATTCCTGCATCTGATTGATCGGGAGAAAGCTTATGCATCGCAGGGTAGAAAAGCGCATATCATTGCAAAGATGAATGCACTCTGTGACAAAGATGTGATCGAGGCACTGTATGCCGCAAGTGCGGCGGGAGTGAAGATCGATCTGATCATCCGCGGAATATGTTGTCTGAAAACAGGGATTCCCGGCGTGAGTGAGAATATCACGGTACGTTCCATTGTAGGTAATTATCTGGAACATGCGCGGATTTTCTATTTTGAAAACGACGGCAAGCCGGAGTACTATTGCGCCAGCGCAGACTGGATGCCGAGAAACTTGGAACGTCGCGTGGAGATACTTTTCCCGGTGGAGAAACCGCAGTTACAGGAGAAATTGTGGCATATTCTGGAATGCCAGATGCGGGATACGGTGAAAGCGTCGATCTTACAGCCTGACGGCGGTTATGAGAAAGTTGACAGGCGCGGTCGAGAGGAATTTAACGCCCAGCTTAATTTCTGCATGGAGGCGAGAGAGGCGGCGCGCGCAGAGAAGGATATGGGAAATAAGAGGATATTCATTCCGGAAATGCATCATGCGGAAGAATAGTGCGAAAAGCGCACATTCTCCGAATTGCTTCAGAAGTACCATGGAGGAGTGGCATGAAAATATATTTAGCGTCGGCATCCCCGCGAAGAAAAGAACTGTTAAAACAGGTAGGGCTTTCTTTTAAGACGATGCCGAGCACGGTGGAAGAAAAGATCACGAAAACAGAACCGAACGAGGTGGTAGAAGAATTGTCTTATCAGAAAGCGGTGGATGTCTGTGCCAGGCTGACAGCGGATGGCAAGGAAGATTTCGTCGTGATCGGGGCGGACACGGTGGTCTCGTGCTGGGGCGAGATACTTGGAAAACCGGAAAGCAAGGAAGACGCAGTCAGGATGCTTACAAAATTGCAGGGCGGGAGCCACCAGGTATATACCGGAGTGACCCTGGCGTGGAAGTACAAGGATATGTCCGCCATGTATGCCACGTTCAGCGAGTGTACGGATGTGACCATGTATTCTATGACAGAGGAGGAGATCCGGCGGTATGTGGACAGCGGCGAGCCGATGGATAAGGCGGGCGCTTATGCGATCCAAGGGTTGTGTGCTGCCTATATCCAAGGGATATGCGGCGATTATAACAATGTGGTCGGACTGCCGGTCGGAAGAGTGTATCAGGAGCTGAGGAAGCGTGGGATTGTGTGAGCATGGAGTGTAGCACATGTGGAAATATAATGGGATTATGTAAACTAAATGGAGAAGGATGAAAGGAGGGGATTTTTATGTTCGATGAGAAAGTATTGCAGTGTTTTCTGGATAACCAGACACAGCTTTATCCGGAACCGGTGGCGGAGACGTTAGAAGGCGCGGAAAGCTTTCTTGAGGAGTGCATGGCGGTAGTAGTGGACTCTGTGCAGGAAGTGTGGGAATATTTCGAGGAAGAAGGCGTTGACATGGAAGGCGCCGGCGAGGAAGAGATTTTGGAAGCGGATGAAGTGTTCGAGATCGGGGATGGAAGATATCTGATCGTGGAAGGATAAACACGGAGTGGAAAATGAAACAAGAACAGCGGAAGCTGCTGCATGGAAAGTCAGTGCAGCAGCTTTCTCATCATATTGGCAAGCCCATCATGTTCATTGTCTAAGTCCGTCACCACATCGGCAGATTGTTTGACGTTGTCCGGAGCGTTTGCCATGGCGATGCCGCATCCTGCGGTTTCCAACATGGACATGTCATTGTCGGCATCCCCGGCGGCGTAAGCATCGGATAAAGGTGCGCCGAAATAGTCACAGACGAAACGAACCGCATTTCCTTTCCCTGCGTCGTGGCGGAAGAGTTCGAGGTACATGCTGTTTGAATAGATTGTCTGAATCTTTCCCTGCGCCCAATCGGAAATCTCCCGCCGGAAGGATTCCAGCTTATCAAAATCATCGAGACTGATAGCCAGCATCTTGAAAGGATCTTCCGTCAGTGCATCGATCAGATTCGGTGAGATAACGAGAGGAAGATGGATGCGTCTGCGGTAGAAGGCGATTTCTTCGTCGTCGGCAGGGGAGACGATGGCGTTCTCCTGATAAGTCTGTATATGCAGGTTATATTTTGCCGCCTGCTCCTGAAGATAAGACACATATGGCAGAGGAAGTCTTTTTTCCAGAATATTCTGTCCGCTGTCGCAATCATAGATCTGAGTGCCGTTGCTGCAGATCAAAACGATACCGGACTGGGTCAGCCCGGCATTATTTTTGACTTCCAAGACACTGTTTTTGGGGCGTCCGGATGAGAGTATCAGTTTATTGCCTGCGGCAAGAAATTCGTCCAGGAAGGCTTTCGTGCCCGCCGATACTTGGCTGTCGTTATTTAAGAGCGTTCCGTCTAAGTCGGTAAATAAGAGTTTCATGATTTCATTCTCCAGAATCAGAGTATATCATTGCCAGATGCAAATCGCCGGGCATTCTTAATCTTATGAAGAAGCTCTTCCGGCACAAATAATTTACCATATCCTACGCCGAGATCAAGGTTGGGTTTATTTGTTCCGTGGAAATCAGAACCGCCGCTTAAGAGCAGGTCATATTTCGCTGCCAATTCGCGCATATCCCGTTCATCTTGATTGGTATAAGTGCTGTAGAACGCTTCAATACCCATAAGACCTGCATCTTTTAGGGAAGAGACCAGCTTGTCCAGACGTTCCTTTTCCATGTGGTATAAAGGCGGATGTGCTAATATGGGGATGCCGCCTGCCTGTAAAATCAGTGATACCGCCTGGGCGGGAGTCACTTTTTCCCTAGGTACAAAATATTTCGTGTGATCGCCCAGATACCGCGCAAAGGCATCCTGGCGGCTCTTAACGTATCCTTCCTCAAACAGATAGGAAGCGTAGTGTGCCCTTGTAATCACAGCGTCAGGGTTTCTTTCCTGTAACTTCTCATAGGTGATGTCGATGCCGGCTTCCCGTAAGTTATTGCACATCTTGATGTTGCGGTTTGTACGGGAGTCCACGAACTCCTGAAGTTTTGCTCGAAATTCGCGCGCGTTATAGGAGATATAGAGTCCTACGATGTGTACGTCTTTCTCTTCATGCTTCGTAGAAAATTCTATGCCCGGAATAAATTCGATCGAGTGCTGCCCCGAACGCAACAGGTTATCGGCGTGCGCGACAGCTTCATCCAGTCCGTCTATGGTATCGTGGTCGGTCAGTGCGACGGCGCAAAGCCCCTTTTGAATGGCATAATCCACCAATTCAGTGGGGCTGTAGCTGCCGTCAGATTTGTTGGAATGCGTATGCAGGTCTACCGCTCTCATTTAATCATCCTCTTCCTCGCTTGCAGTGCTTGTGTAAATAGTACGCTTTCTTGCCATTTCGTCGCTTTCAAGATATTCGTCGTAGGTGGTGATCTTGTCGATCAGCGTGCCGTCCGGAAGAATTTCCATAATGCGGTTCGCCGTGGTCTGTACAACCTGATGGTCGTGGCAAGAGAAAAGTTCCACACCCTTGAATTTCTTCATGCCTTCATTCAAGGCAGTGATTGCTTCCATGTCCAAATGGTTGGTCGGTTCGTCAAAAAGCAGGCAGTTAGCGCCGCTGATCATCATTTTGGACAAAAGACAGCGCACCTTTTCCCCACCGGATAAGACTTTGACTTTCTTCACGCCGTCATCGCCGGCAAAGAGCATACGACCGAGGAAACCGCGCACATAAGTCACATCCTTGACGGGAGAGTAGCCCATGAGCCAGTCGGTGATGGTGTAATCGTTGTCAAACTCCGCCGTATTATCCTTCGGAAAGTAAGCCTGGGAAGTGGTGACTCCCCATTTATAATTGCCCTCATCGGGTTCCATTTCGCCCATAAGAATCTTAAAAAGCGTTGTCTTGGCGAGTTCGTTGCCACCCACAAAAGCGATCTTGTCATCATGTCCTACGATGAAAGAAATATTGTCCAGTACTTTTTCACCGTTTATGGTCTTGCTGATTCCTTCTACGGTGAGAACCTCGTTCCCGATCTCGCGTTCCGGCCGAAAATCAATATAAGGATATTTCCTGCTGGAAGGGCGGATGTCGTCGAGTTCGATCTTTTCTAATGCACGCTTCCTGGAAGTCGCCTGTTTGGATTTGCTTGCATTGGCAGAGAAACGGGAGATGAACTCTTGCAATTCCTTGATCTGCTCTTCTTTCTTCTTGTTTGCTTCCTTGCGCTGCTTGATGATCAACTGGCTGGACTCGTACCAGAAATCGTAGTTGCCAGCGTAGAGCTGGATCTTACCGTAGTCGATGTCAGCGGTGTGGGTACACACTTTGTTAAGAAAATAACGATCATGGGAGACGACAATCACGGTGTTGTCAAAGTTAATCAGAAATTCTTCCAACCACGCGATTGCGTCTAGATCCAGGTGGTTGGTCGGCTCGTCTAAAAGAAGGATATCTGGGTTGCCAAAGAGTGCTTTGGCGAGAAGAACTTTGACTTTTTCGTTACCATTTAGGTCTGCCATCATGCTATAGTGCAGATCCGTGCCGATGCCGAGACCGTTAAGGAGCGTTGCGGCATCAGATTCCGCGTCCCAGCCGTCCATCTCGGCAAACTCTGCCTCAAGTTCGCTGGCACGGATACCGTCTTCGTCTGTAAAATCTTCTTTTGCGTAGATCGCGTCTTTTTCTTTCATGATCTGATAGAGACGCTCGTTACCCATGATTACCGTGTCCATGGCCGGATAGGAATCGTATTTGAAGTGATCCTGCTCCAAGACCGAGAGACGCTGGCCGGGCGTGATGGATACGTCGCCGTTCGTCGTCTCCAGTGCACCGGAGAGGATCTTTAAGAAGGTGGATTTGCCTGCGCCGTTGGCGCCGATCAGCCCGTAGCAGTTTCCTTCTGTGAATTTGATGTTTACGTCCTCAAATAATGCCTTCTTGCCTACGCGTAGAGTTACGTTGTTTGCTTGAATCATGTTATAACCTCATATTTTCTATATTCTCTGTTCTTTTTTGGCTACTCATATCATTATACATGAAAGGAAGTTTTTTGCAATGTGGAATGTGGGGTTACTCACTTTTGTCACACTATGAAAAAGTAGATTTATCTGAAAAGCATGATACAATGATTCCGTTACCGCCCCTAGACAGGTAAAGAAAGGGGGTGTGCTGTGTGGAATCATTCATAGCTTTTTTAGTCGCTGTCGCGGCTGGCGTGGTTTGCCACTACGTCATCAAATGGTTAGACAGTGATAAATAGTTGGTAACTAGCCTACGGATTAAGCCACCGTACCAAAACGGAATAGAAAAGCCTCAGAGCGTCATCTCTGGGGCTTTTCGTTGTCGTCCTGTATGGACTATTCATAGCTTCTTGCCTATTGGCATTATAGCATATGCAAAATCCGTTTGCAATATTCTCTGCAATGAAAATTTATTACTCAACTTTCCCACCAGCATAATGGGTACGGATGCTTGATTTCTCAAGCAAA
>JAMPGN010000175.1 GCA_023663915.1 Eubacterium sp.
ATGCTTTTTCTGGATATAGTCGATTTCCACCTTATTCTGCTCGCGTCCCTTGGAGTAGTAAGCGGCAAGGCGCGCCGCCTCCTCAAAAGTGCGGTCGGGCAGTTCCTGGCCCTCGGTTTTGACGATCACGTGTGAGCCTGCCTTCTGCTTGGCGTGAAACCACCAGTCATTGCCGGTGGCGAATTTGAAGGTCAGTTCATCATTCTGGTAATTATTCTTGCCGACATACATATGAAAGCCGTCGCTGCTAATATAATGAAAAGGTTTGCTGGTGATTTTTGTTTTCTTTGTGCCGCCTTTCCTGCGGATGTAGCCGCTCTCAATCAATTCTTCCTTGATCTGCACAAGATCCTCTTCCTGCTGGGCAATATCCAGTGCGGCGAGAATGGATTCTAAGTGTTCGATTTCCTCTTTGACTTGTATGGTCAATTCTGAAAGAGCCTCATAAGTCCTTTTCATTTTACCATATTTATCAAAATATTTCTTGGCGTTTTCCTGTGGCGTGAGAGTATCATTCAGCGGAATAGTGATGGTTTCGTTGGTATAATAGTTTAACGCTTCCATGGATTTCGCACCGGGTTCGACGTGATAGCCGTAAGTGTTTAACAGTTCGCCGTAGACCTTGTATTTATCACGTTTCTCGGTGTCTTTCATCTGCCGCATCTGCAAGTCGTATTTCTTGACATTACGTTCCAAAGCAGTCTGCACGATCTTGCGCAGGTCTACGGATTTCTGTCTTATGCGTGTCACGATACTGCGCTCTGCGTAGTACTGTTCTAGAACGACACTGATGGAGTCGAAATTTTGGATTGTCTTGTCAGCGTAGAGTGTCAGCGGCAGCGCTGCAAATTCAATCGGCTCTTTGCCGTCATAGATGATGCATGGAGCAAAATTACCGGACACGACTTGGGACATCATATTTGTGAGCGTATCGTGCAGTGCATGTGATGCATTGTCTTCCAACACATTGGCAGGCATATCCGCATCCACTTTGGCACGATAACAGATTTCCTGTGCCATGATGGGGGAAAGTCCGGTATAGGAAGAGTAGATTGCTTTGTAGACGGGCATAGGTTTTGCGCGCATATGCTCTTGGAAGTTTACATAATTCAACAAAGAGGGAGATTCCTGTGCACAAAACTGTAATGGATTGTATTTATCCTGCGTCTGCGGAATAAAATAGTCCCTGCCTGGTAATACTTCGCGGACGGAACTGACCATGCCGGAGATGTGTTTGATACTGTCAATAATTTTGTCTTGATCATCACAGAAAATAATATTACTGTGTTTCCCCATGATCTCCACGATCAGCTTCTTGCGGCAGACATCGCCCAGCTCATTAAGGTGTTCCAGTTCCAGATGTATGATTCGTTCCAGTCCGGGCTGTCGGATTCCGATAATCCGCGCATTCTGTAAATGCTTGCGCAGAAGCATACAGAATCCCGGCGCGGTCATCGGACTGGGCTTGTTCGACTGTGTCAGATAAATGAGCGGCAGCGAAGCGTCCGCTGACAATAATAGCCGATACTGCGAGCCGTTATTCTTGATCGTCAACAAAAGCTCGTCACTCTCCGGCTGCGCAATCTTGTAGATTCTTCCGCCAAGGAGTGTGGTGGAAAGTTCTTTTGTCATATTTGCAATCGTAATTCCGTCAAATGCCATGATAGACTCCTAATCCTGTTTTTTTGTCATTGTACACCACCCACACATACTTTTCAACTTCCTTGACTACTTCTCACAATTATTCTATAATAAAATCTGTACGCACAGTTTACTTATCAACGTGACAGCTTAGTGATACTAGAGGAAACGAGTAAGCTCACTTGCGGGATTTGTTTCGCAAATTTGTGATTTGCGTCACCCGTCGCGAAACGCTCCGAGATGGAGAACACGATAGAAAAAGAAAGGCAAGTGCACGACTATGATAAAGAGCATGACCGGGTTTGGCAGATGCGAGATTGCCAGAGGAGAACGGAAGATTACCGTGGAAATGAAATCCGTCAACCACAGATATCTGGATGTCAGTATCAAGATGCCAAAGAAACTCAATTTTTTTGAAGCGGCGATACGGAGTGAATTAAAGAATTATATTCAGCGCGGCAAAGTGGATATGTTTATCACCTACGAAGACCTCACGGAGTCCAACGTATGCGTCAAGTATAACAAGGAACTGGCGGCGGAGTACATGAAATATCTTGTACAGATGGCGGAAGACTTTTCGCTGGATAACGATATCCGTGTTTCCACGTTGTCCCGCTATCCGGAGATACTGACGATGGAAGAACAGACGGTGGATGAGGAAGAACTCTGGCAGCTTTTGTCTGAGGCGGTTAAGGGCGCAGCGCAGGGATTTGTGGCGACGAGGATCAAGGAAGGTGAGAACCTGAAAAATGATCTGATCGCGAAGCTGGATGGTATGCTCACCCATGTGGATTATATCACGGAGCGTTCCCCACAGATCATCACGGAATACAAGCAGAAATTAGAGGAAAAAGTAAAGGAACTGATCGACGACGTGAAGGTGGACGAGAGCCGTCTTTTGATGGAAGTCACAATCTTTGCGGACAAGGTATGTGTGGACGAGGAATTAGTTCGTTTAAGGAGCCATATCGAGACGACAAGGGAGAACTTGGCTGCAGGCGGAAGCATCGGACGCAAACTTGATTTTATCGCGCAGGAAATGAACCGCGAGGCAAACACGATCCTGTCTAAGGCGAATGATTTGGAGATTTCCAACCGCGCCATCGAGCTTAAGACGGAGATTGAGAAGGTGCGCGAGCAGATTCAGAATATCGAATAGAGAAGCAGGTGAATGACAGAGGAAGGGCGGTCAATATGGGACGATTGATCCATATAGGGTTCGGCAATGTAGTAAACACTGGAAAAATCATAGCCATTGTTAGTCCGGATTCCGCACCGATCAAGAGAATGGTGCAGAAGGCAAAAGAGTCAGGGATGGCGATCGACGCCACGCAGGGACGCAAGACGAAGGCGGTGCTTGTGATGGAAAACAGCCAGGTCGTGCTGTCGGCGCTGCTTCCGGAAACGATATCGGGCAGGGCGCAGGCAGAGAACGGGGAGAACGATGAAGCGTAAGGGGATATTGATTATCGTTTCCGGTTTTTCGGGAGCGGGCAAAGGTACTTTGGTGAAAAAACTGATTGGGGAATATGACGGTTATGCATTGTCGATTTCTGCTACGACCAGACAGCCCAGGGAGGGAGAAGCGGACGGCAGGGAATATTTTTTCCTGCAAAAAGAAGAGTTCGAGCGCAGGATTGCCGAAAATGGGCTGATCGAGTACGCATGTTATTGCGGCAACTATTATGGCACGCCGAGAGAATATGTGGAGAAACAGCTTGACGACGGCAAGGATGTGATCTTAGAGATTGAGATTCAAGGGGCGCTCAAGATAAAGAAACGGTATCAAGACGCACTGTTGCTTTTCGTCATGCCGCCGAGTGCGGAGGAATTGCGGCGCAGGCTGGTAGGCAGGGGCACGGAGACCGAGGAGGTCATCGATCAGAGAATGCGCCGCGCGGCAGAAGAGGCGGAAGGTATCAAGGAGTACGATTATATTGTGGTAAATGATGATCTGGAGACCTGTGTCAGACAGCTTCATGAGATTATCAAGGCAGCTCATAACACTCCGGATAGAAATGAGGAGTTTATAGAAAATATCAGAACAGAACTGGAAGGAGAAAAATAATGTTACATCCATCTTATGCAGACTTGATTAAGGTAGTAAACAGCGGGGTAGAGGAGGGTGAAGATCCCGTCGTAAGCAGCAGGTACTCTATCGTGATGGCTACCTCGAAAAGGGCGCGGCAGATCATTGCGGGCGACGAAGAGTTAGTGGACGGCAAAGGAAAGAAACCTCTTTCCGTTGCTGTGGAAGAAGTGAATCAAGGCAAGGTTAAGATCATAAGCGAGGAAAGCGGAAATACACCTGCACAACTTACAGATAAGGAATCATAGAGCCACATGAAGAAGAAAATATTGTTTGTGTCCTTAGGGTGTGACAAGAACCTGGTGGATTCCGAAAGGATGCTGGGAATGCTTGCGCAGAGCGGATATGAGTTTACCGATGACGAGCACAAGGCGAATATCGTTGTGATCAACACTTGTTGTTTTATCAATGATGCCAAGGAGGAGAGCATCAATGCGATCCTTGAGATGGCGGAGCTTAAGAAAGATGGCTCGGTTGAAATGCTGATTGTAGCGGGATGTCTGGCAGAGCGGTATCGGGAGGAGATTCAGAAAGAGATCCCGGAAGTGGATGCAATTCTCGGTACGACGGCGATCGATGAGATTGTCGCGGTTCTCGAAGAGGTGTCGGGCGGCATCCGGAGAAACCATTATAAGAGTCTAAACGAAAAACCGTTTATTGGAACAACCCGTATCATGACCACTGGGGGACATTATTCTTATTTAAAAATTGCAGAAGGGTGCGATAAACATTGCACATATTGTATCATTCCCAAAGTCCGGGGAAATTACCGCAGCGTACCGATGGAAGATTTGTTGCGTGAAGCGAAGGCGTTGGCGCAAAAAGGCGTGAAAGAACTGATCCTCGTAGCGCAGGAGACGACGCTGTACGGAAAGGATTTATACGGGTACAAGGCTCTTCCGGAGCTTTTGCATCAACTCTGTCAGATAGACGGAATCCGGTGGATACGGATATTGTACTGTTACCCGGAAGAGATCGACGACGAGTTGATCCGTACAATACGGGATGAAGAAAAGATCTGCCATTATCTGGATCTGCCGATTCAACATGCCTCGGATACCATTTTACAGAGGATGGGGCGAAAGACGAGTCGCAAACAGTTAGAGGACATCATTGGGAAACTACGGCAGGAGATTCCGGACATCTGTCTGCGGACGACGCTGATCAGCGGTTTTCCGGGGGAGACAGAAGAAGACCATGAGGAATTGCTGGACTTTGTAGAGCGCATGGAGTTTGACCGGCTGGGCGTTTTTGCTTACTCGCAGGAGGAAGACACACCGGCGGCAGACATGCCTGGTCAGATACCGGAAGAGGTTAAGGATGACCGAAGACTGCAGATTATGGAGCTGCAGCAGGATATCGCTTTTGATGCGGCGGAAAATATGGTAGGCAGGGTTTTGACGGCTATGATCGAGGGCAAAGTCGCCGATGAGGATGCATATGTGTCACGAACTTACAAAGATGCGCCCGATGTGGACGGTTTTCTGTTTGTAAGGACAGACAGGGAACTGATGAGCGGTGACTTTGTCAGGGCAAGGGTCATTGCATCCTATGAATATGATTTGATAGGAGAGTTGGAAGATGAACTTACCGAATAAATTGACGATGTTTCGTGTGATACTGATTCCCTTTTTTGTGGTGTTCATGCTAGTTGACATAACATCCGCTGATAAGTGGATCGCACTTGCGATATTTATCATTGCCAGTCTGACGGATCTGTTGGATGGCAAGATTGCGAGGAAATATAATCTGGTAACGAATTTCGGGAAGTTTATGGACCCTCTGGCGGATAAACTTCTTGTGTGTTCCGCATTGATCTGTCTGGTGGCGCTTGCGAAAATACCGGCATGGATCGTGATCGTGATCATTGCCAGGGAGTTTATTATCAGTGGATTCCGGCTGATTGCATCGGATAACGGTGTGGTCATCGCAGCGAGTTACTGGGGCAAGTTTAAGACGACTTTTCAGATGGTAATGATCTGTTTAATGATTGCGGATATTTCGGCTATAAGCCTGTTCACCGATATTGTGATGTGGGTGGCGCTTGTATTGACGGTGGTATCTTTAGTGGATTATCTGGTCAAAAATAAAGATGTTATGAAGGATACAAAGTAGAAGATAGAGGATAAGTTGCGGTATCCGCGCAAAGAAGCACTGTGGATACCGTGTGCGCCTTCAAGCGACGGCGGACAAGGGTTTAGGATGCTTCAGAATGGATGAAAATATGATTGTAGAATTGATCTCGGTAGGAACAGAAATTTTGTTAGGAAATATTGTCAACACCAACGCAGCATATCTGGCGGAGCAATGTGCCGGACTGGGGCTTTCCTGCTATTATCAGGATGTCGTCGGTGACAATGAGGAGAGGCTTTGCGAGACGATTAGGACCGCGCTTGGAAGAGCCGATATATTACTTTTGTCCGGCGGACTTGGACCGACACAGGACGATCTGACGAAGGAGTCAGCGGCGAAAGCGCTCGGCAGGAAATTGTATCTTCACGAGGAGAGTAAGGCTGCCATTCAAAACTTTTTTGAAAAAAGAGGTTTGGAGATCACGGATAATAACTGGAAACAGGCGATGATGCCGGAAGGATGTATCGTGGTGGAGAACCCCAACGGAACGGCGCCTGGCGTGATCATGGAAGAAAACGGCAAGCATGTGATTCTGATGCCGGGACCGCCGAATGAGATGATCCCGATGTTTGAGACATCGATCATGCCGTACTTAAGTAAACTTCAATCTTGCGTGATCTTTTCACAGACCGTCAAAGTCTGTGGAGTCGGGGAGAGCAAGGCGGAGACGATGGTTCAGGATCTGATCGACGAGCAGACCAATCCCACGATCGCGACATATGCTAAGACCGGCGAAGTGCATCTGCGCGTGACCGCCAGGGCGGAGGACGAGAAAGCAGCGAAGAAACTAGTCAAGCCGGTCATCAAGGAATTAAAAGGACGGTTTGGCAATCATGTTTATACGACGGACGATGAAGTCACCTTGGAGCGGGCGGTGGTCGATCTGCTGTTAGCTAATAAATTGACGATCAGTACTGTGGAGTCTTGTACGGGTGGATTGGTGGCGGCGAGACTGATCAATGTATCGGGCGTCTCGGAAGTATTTAAATCCGGTTACATTACCTATTCCAATAAGGCAAAGAGAAGACTGCTCGGTATCAAGAAGAGCACTTTGCTCAAATATGGAGCAGTCAGCGAGGAAATCGCACGTGCGATGGCGAAGGGAGCGGCAGCGTTGTCCAAGTCGGATGTGACGGTCAGCATTACCGGTATCGCAGGGCCGGATGGCGGTACGGAAGAAAAGCCGGTAGGACTGGTGTACATCGGATGCAGTGTGTGCGGACGTATTACAGTCAAGGAGTGCCATTTTAGCGGCAGCCGCGCCAAGATCAGGGAAAATACAGTGTCTTCTGCACTGTCATTGCTACGGGATTGTATTTTACAGTATTATAGTGAAGTGACATTCGGCGGTAAAGAGAAGTAGTCGTTATAGGTTGAGGAAGGAAAAGGAAAGACGAATGAGCCAATCAGATCAGTTTGATAACTATAATGGCGAGGAAGGCAGGAACGATATTGTTTCTGATACGTATACTGCGGAGAGTCGTGCGGATATCTACAATACTCCGGATGTGTCGATTAATTCGGTGAATGAAGATTTTGCGGAAGAGGCGGTCGGTATAGTCGATGAAGCGGTCAAGGCGGCAGAGGATGAGAAGACGGAAGAAATGGCAGGAACGGCAGGGGAAGATTTGCGTCCTGCGGAGATGTTGACAGGTGAAATGGCTGTAGAAGAAAGCAATCTGTATGTTGGGCAAAGCGCATCGAATGATGATGGACAGAATAGCAATTTGCACGATGTACAGCCGGCATCGAATAATAATTTATATAGCAGCCAGATTGTGCCGAACGATAATCCCTATGAAGGCAGTCCGAGTGGAAATTATTTTTATGGAGGGCAGGCGGCGCAGAATAATAGTCAGTATTATAATGATCCGAATGCGAATAATCCGTATATGGGGCAAAATGTGCAGAACGGCAATGTATATGGCGGTCAGCCGGCTCCGAATGGGAATCTGTATGCCGGACAGTATACACAGAATGGCGCTCCATATACGAGTCAGTCCGTGCCGAATAATCATACATATGGCAACAATCCGTATACCGGTCAACAGACACAGGGAAATTATCAATATGGCAGCAGCACGTTTACAAATAACCAGTACGGCAATCCGCCCTACGGAAACAATCCGTACAGCCCCTATGCCGCGCCGCAGAAGAAGGGCAGTACTGGATTGATTATCGGTATTGTGGTGGCTGTTATCATATTGTTCCTAATTGCCCTTGGTGCGCTTACCTATAAGGCAGTGACATTATATTCTGAGGAAAAAGCCACTAGGCGTAATTCCAGAGAAGAATATAACTTCGATGATGACTGGGAGAAAGACCGGGATCGCAGAGAAGATCGTTATGATAACAATGATGATAATGATTACGATTATCGCTATGACGATCATCACGGCGGTTACAATTACGATGATAATTATGGTTATGATGATTATGGATATGATGATAACTATGATTATGACGATACATATAATTATGACGACGATGAGTATTATACACTTCATGACGATATCAAAGAGAATCTCTCCTATTCGGTATATTTTGATTATTACGAATATGACACCAGTTATGAGAATGTAGATATCATGATTTTTTATCCGGTCATTGAGGACGCGGACAAAAGTGTGCCAAATGTGGATAAACTGAACAGCACGATCCAGAGTGAGATCGATTTTCTGGTGGAGTATTTCGAGGACGAGTATGAGGACTATTTTGTTGATGATGAAGATGGGTATTTTCAGGCGACATCGACAGGATATGTGACCTATATGGACGAGGAGAAAATGAGTATTGTGTTCTCCGAGAGCATATATAGTGATTATTACTATGATGCTTTCTTGTACAGTATTAATATTGATATGGAAAACGGTGTGATTTTAGACAATGAGAGCATGCTCAATACGAACGACGATTTTTCGGTGGAATTTCGACAGAAAAGCGATATACAAAACGGTGAGATCAGCTATCTTACCAGGATGTCAGACCAGGAGATCACCGATCATTTTAATTCGTCCGATATCATTGTGTTCTATACGCCGCATGGAAT
>JAMPGN010000176.1 GCA_023663915.1 Eubacterium sp.
TATAGCCTTAATAATAATCATAATAATCTCCCAGGCAGTACACATTAACAGTAGAACTCCTGCGGTATCTGAAAAGGGAAACTTTATCCGCCATGCCATTTTCCGCAAAAAGCGCTACCGCCTCATCGATCGGATACGCCTTCTTCGTCACGAGCATATCCATATCCGCCAATTCGCCCATACGCTCCTTGACTTTCTCAATCGTCTTATCGTCCAGTTTAAGCCCGTTCTTGAAACTGCAATAATATCCTGCCCCGATGGTAAAATCCACCTTCACATGAGCCGCCGCTTCCATTCCTGCCACATCTTTGATTGCCTTCATCATCAGCATGACCGCTGAGCGCACGTATGTCTTATGTCCGATCACATCCTCATAGGTGAGAAATTCCAACTCACAGTCACGGTTGACGCGCTTCATCAATTCCTGTATCTTGCCGTCCACTACGACAAGCGCGATCTGGCTAGCGCACTCATTCTGGTATTCCTTGGCAATCAGCTCATACTGAACGCCATCCTCAAACATTCTTTCTTTTCCGTTGATCTTCACTGTCACCATAAGAACAACCTCCCCCTTTTCTAGCCGTTTTCTAAGCGTTTTCCTCCGGCATCATAATCCTCATAGCCCTGCGGCAATCCTCAAGCAGTTCTGACACTTGCGCATACCGGCTCCTGCGTTTTTCGTCCGACAGACCTTTTTCCCAAAGTTCTGTCAATATCTCGTTGTAGATTCGCTCTTCCCGCTGCAGAAACCTCATTAAAGTGTCATCCTTTTGCTGTAGAAGAAGTGCGCCGTAGCGGTTTTCCAGTTTACATAACATATCGTCGCCGACAAAACCGTTCGGTTTACATAACCTATAACTCTCCACCCGCATCATCGGATAAAACTTCCCGTCTTCTTCCACCATCTTTTCCTCGGTAATACAATAGCCCTGCTCCCGCAGCCATGCACGAAAAGCCTCTACCTCAGACTGCGGCTGCAAGATTAATTCCCGAAAAGATTCCGTCTTCTCTTTATCATCCGACAAAATCCTCATCATCAGCCTGCCGCCCATCCCGGCGCAGACCAGTGTATCCGCCTCACCAATATTATAATTATGTAAACCATCTGAGATTCGCGTCTCAATCTGACGGTCTAACTTACGTTCCTCTATATGCTCTTTCGCCGCATTTAAAGGTCCAATCTTTACGTCCATCGCCAGCACGCGCGGACTAATTTTCTGCTCAATCAGATAGATCGAGACAAATCCGTGATCGCACCCCACATCGCAGACCCGGTTTCCACCTGTCACCATCGAGGCGACCGCCTGCAGTCTTTTCGACAGTATCACAGGCTTCATCAGTCCAGATAATCCTTTAATTTGCGGCTTCTGCTCGGATGGCGCAGTTTGCGCAGCGCTTTTGCCTCGATCTGACGGATTCGCTCACGGGTGACATTGAACTCCTTGCCTACTTCTTCAAGTGTTCTCGCGCGTCCGTCGTCCAGGCCAAAACGCAGCCTTAAAACTTTCTGTTCCCGCTCCGTCAGTGTGCCGAGCACTTCCACAAGCTGTTCTTTTAACAGGGTAAACGCCGCCGCATCGGAAGGCACGGGTACATTATCATCCTGAATAAAGTCACCGAGATGGCTGTCTTCTTCCTCTCCGATCGGTGTCTCCAAAGACACTGGTTCCTGGGATATCTTAAGGATTTCGCGCACACGTTCCGGCGGCATATTCATCTGCTCCGCAATCTCTTCCGGCGTAGGTTCCCTGCCCAATTCCTGCAGTAACTGCCTGCTGACACGGATCAGCTTATTGATCGTCTCAACCATGTGCACGGGGATACGGATTGTCCTCGCCTGATCCGCTATTGCCCTGGTGATCGCCTGACGAATCCACCATGTCGCGTAAGTGGAGAATTTATACCCTTTGCGATAATCGAATTTCTCCACTGCCTTGATCAGACCAAGATTGCCCTCCTGAATCAGATCAAGAAATAACATGCCGCGTCCTACGTATCTCTTCGCGATACTCACTACCAGACGAAGATTCGCCTCCGCGAGACGCTTCTTTGCCTCCTGGTCGCCCATCTCCATCTTCTTGGCGAGCTCGATCTCCTCCTCTGCGCTAAGAAGCGGCACCTTACCAATCTCTTTCAGATACATTCTGACCGGATCTTCGATGCTGACACCATCCGGTACGGATAGGTCGATGTTCTCCACATCCACCTCGTCCTCCTCGGTCAGTATGATCTCCTCGTCGTCCACATCATCTTCCGTGATACGCAGTACGTCCACATTATTCTGTTCCAATGTTTCCAATATCTTATCAAACTGATCTTCCTCCAAGGAGAGATCACGAAAGAAATCACTGATCTCCTGATATTCCAAAACATTCTTTTTCTTCTTCGCAACCGCCAAGAGCTCCTTGAGACGCTCTTCAAACTTTGCCTGTACATTCTCGTCCATTACTTGGTCCATCCTTCCTATGTTTCAAGTTCTATGTAACCCCAAAGCAGCTATGCCTCACCGTTACTTTTCTATTCTCCAGCCGTTTCCGCATGGACTGACCCTGTGACAGTCTTCTGCGAATAGCTTGCCCTTATTACAGGGAAATATGCGTTTTTCTAAGTTCTTCCAGCGCCTTTTTGCCGGATATCACCTGATTTAAAGCATCCATATCAGTACCCATTCTCTCCGAATAGTAATCGAAACTGCTCTGCTTCACGGCGCAGATAATGTCGTGGAAAGCCTTTTCCCTCTCCTTGTCCGTAGTAAGTTCCGTGAGTTTCGTATTAAAAATCTCCGCCACGGTACGCTGTTCCTCTTCCTCCGCAAATGCGCTGATGATCGCCGCCGGATGATACTGCCCTCTCTCCAAGTCCGCAAAAAGCCTCTCCGCCACCTGCCGGTACAGTTCTTCCGTGAAATCCTTTGCCGTAATATATTCCTTAACTTTCGGATAAATATCAGGCTCTTCCGTAATCCACGTGAGTAAGAGCCGCTGGGACTTCTTCACATTTTCTTCCGGCGTGTTCTTCTTCGTGGCAGCGCTCTTCGGGCGTTCCACCGGCTGTACTAACCCCGTCCGCGCCGCATAGGAACCCACCAGCTTACGCAGGTTCTCGAATCCGATGTTATATTTCTGTGCCACGGATTCGATGTAGTTCTCCCGCTCCACTTCTTCCTCAAAGGTACACAGTTTCTTCGCAATCTCCCTGTGGAACGCGGTCTTGGATTCTGGGTCGTCCATGCGGTAATCCCGCTCCAATATCCTAAGTTCAAAAAAGAAACTGTTCTGCGCCTGATCGATCCTTTCCTGAAAAGCGTCCGCTCCCAGATTCTTGATAAATTCATCGGGATCTTTGTAGGGCTGCATATCGATGACCTTGCCCCGCATCCCCGACTCCCGCAGTATTCCGATCGCCCGAAGCGCTGCATTCACCCCCGCCCCGTCGCTGTCATAAGCAAGCAGCACATCCTCGGCATAACGTTTGAGAAGCCCTGCTTGTCCCATCGTGAAAGCCGTTCCCAATGATGCGACCGCCTGTGCAAATCCTGCCTGATGCATAGCAATCACGTCCATATATCCTTCGCAGAGGATGATATTGCCCTTGCGGGATGTCCTGGCAAAATTTAACCCGTACAAATTGCGGCTCTTATCGAAAATCATCGTCTCCGGCGAATTTAAATACTTCGGTTTAGCATCCCCCATCACGCGCCCGCCAAACCCGATCACTCGATGATTGCTGTCCTGAATCGGAAACATGACCCTGTTCCAAAACTTGTCATGTATGCCTCTTTTCTCATCAAAAGCAATCAAACCCGACTCATTGATGAGTTCATCGGAATACCCTTTCGATCGAAGATACGCCGTCAGATCGGAACCTGCACCGTCAGCGTAGCCCAGCCCAAACTTCTTTATCGTCTCTTCCGATAACTGCCGCCCCGACAAATATTGGTATCCCGCCCTTCCTCTGGGGTTACGCAGCATATAATAATAGTATTTCGCCGCCTCTTTGTTGACTTCAAGAAGTCTGGCGCGCTTCCCTTCCTTCTGTCTCGTCTCCTCATTGTACTCCATCTCTGGAAGATTGACGCCCGCCCTGTCTGCCAACATCTTAACTGCCTCTTGAAAAGTGGCGTTCTCATATTCCATAACAAACGTTATTACATTGCCGCCTGCCCCGCATCCGAAACAATAGTACATCTGTTTCACCGGGGATACCGAGAAAGAAGGCGATTTCTCATTATGGAACGGACACAGCCCGAAATAATTGCTTCCTTTCTTCTGCATACGGACGTATCCCGATATCACGTTCACAATATCATTTTTCATTCTGATCTCTTCGATCAGTTCTTCCGGATAACGCATTCTACCCCTTCTTTTCCTAACCGTGCCATGTCTTCGGAATATAGATTTCCTGATACTGTGCAATGGCAAACCGATCCGTCATAGAGCCGATATAATCACACACAATCTTCTCAATTGGCTCTCCCTCAAGATAAAGTCTATTCAAAAATGCCGGTAACTTCTCCGTGTGGCTCATATAATACTCGTACAGCGTGATAATCAGATTCTCCGCCTTGTTCTCCTGCCCCTTGGCGATCGGATTCTTATAGACATTACGGAACATAAAGGCACGCATCTTCTGCATCGCGTCCGCCGCTTCGGGCGACATACAGATATCGTCTTTGCCCCTGCTGTTTGTCACGATATTATGAATAAAAAAGTCTAACCGCTGCCCACAGGTATACCCGATCACGGAACTGATCTCCTCCGGCACATCGCTCTCTTTCAAAATGCCGCCCCGGATGGCGTCATCCATGTCATGATGAATATAGGCAATCTTGTCCGCAAGCCTTACGATCTTCCCTTCCAGAGTCGCCGGCATACTAGAAGTCTGATGGTTTCGTA
Organism: Eubacterium sp.; assembly: GCA_023663915.1. The sequence continues at coordinate 4,896 of JAMPGN010000176.1, forward strand.
TGCCGTCACGAACTTCCATAGTCAGATTGATTCCCTGTCCGTCTTTCTCCAACAGGTCTACCGTCCTCACGCTCTGCTCGTTGTGTTTAAATCCGTATGTACATACCCGGTTGAGCGCACGCTCCCCGGCATGTCCGAAAGGCGTATGCCCCAGATCATGTCCAAGCGCAATCGCTTCCACCAGATCCTCATTCAGTTGGAGCGCCTTGGCGATTGTCCTCGCCGTCTGGCTGACTTCCAGCGTGTGGGTCAGACGGGTTCTGTAGTGGTCGCCCTCCGGCGTTAAGAAAACCTGTGTTTTATCCTTCAGACGCCGAAACGATTTACTATGTATGATCCTGTCACGATCCCGCTGGAATACCGGTCGGATATCACACTGTTCTTCCGGTCTGAGCCTTCCTTTGGAATCCATGCTGAGCATGGCATAGGGGCTTAAATACTCTTTCTCCCACCGCTCCAAACTTTCCCGTATATTCATGCTGCTGCCTTTCTTCCTACGCAAAACAACCATTCTACTTATATTATTCTACGTCCGTCAGCCAAATCCTTCTTATCAGCGGCAAATATCATAAATAAATTCCGCATTCTTATCCATCGCGTCATACGCAGTCTTAAACGGCGACATCTGAAAGACATGCCACATGCCCTCGAACTTATCCAGTTTGACGGACACATTTGCCTTCAACAGTTTCTGATAAATCATGACCGAATCGTCAAGCAGGACTTCGTTCTCGCCCACTTGGATATAGGTCGGCGGAAATCCGTCAAAATCGCCGAAAAGTGGGGAGATATAAGGATCTTCAAGATTCTGGTCCGGCGCATAGTTATGAATCATCTCCGCCAGATATTCTGCATCCAATACCGGATCAATCTGCGCCTTCGTCTCATGCGACTTTCCCGACGAAGTGAGATCGGTCCATGGCGACATCAACACGAGTCCACGGGGCAAAAGCCTGCCCTCCTCCTTTAATTTTAAAGTCAATGATAATGCCAGGTTGCCACCCGCTGAATCTCCCGCAAGAATAATATCCCGCGCGCCATAGCCGAGCAGCATCAGAAAATTCCATACGCGCATGGCGTCTTTCGTCGCCGCCGGATACGGATGCTCCGGAGCAAGTCGGTAATCAAAGCTGAGCACATCCATCGATGTTGACATCGCCAGTTTATTCGTCAACGTTCTGGCATAGAGACTGCTCCCCGTGGAATAACCGCCCCCGTGACAGTAGAGAATCACATATTTTTTCATATGTGCTCGGTTTACATAATTCCACTCTGCATGAAGCGCGCCATCCCCCGGAGACTGCGCTGGAATATCCAAAACATCTGTCAGCACATCCTTCGTCACTCCTAACAGTGCACCGAAATGATCCTGCGACTGGCGGTGTTTCTCGATATCCGTATTCTCCACTACACCATGCATTCGTTTAATCAGACTCATCAGATTGGCATTTTTCTTATCCGCGATCGCCATATAATCTCCCTCTCTTTATGAAAAAAATGTAAATATCTAACATAAAACCCTTTCTTTATGATATTATATCTATGATATGAAAAAAACAAGACAGCAAAATACGTCCAATCAAATAACAAAACCGTCTGTCAAAAACCGGAAAGACATCTGGTACAAGCTCGACCTGTCTGCCATCGTCTATCCTACCTTGCAGCGCCGCGACTTTTCCTCGGTCTACCGGCTGTCCGTTGTACTCAAAGATCCAGTCAACCCGGAATTGTTACAACAGGCGCTTGACATGACGCTCACCCGTTTTCCCACTTACAAGGTAGCGATCCGCAAGGGTCTGTTCTGGCGGTATTTAGAGCCAAACAACCGCCCCGGCCCGTATGTACGGGAAGACATCAAAAACCCCTGTATGCCCATGAATTTTAAGGGTAACAATCGTTATCTTATCAGAATATATTACTACGGGTGCCGCATTTCATTTGAAGCGCACCACTGTCTTGGCGACGGCACCGGCGGCATGTGTCTGTTGCAGACATTGACGGCCACCTATCTTGGATTGCTCGGACATCCGATCCGGCCAGAGGGTTTCGTTCTTGATCTCAACGAAGAACCCAACCCCGAAGAATTAGAAGACGCATACATGCGCTATGCCAATGCACAAGTATGCCCGCCCCGCCCAGCGGAGAAAACTTACCGCGTGCGGGGAACCAAGGAACCATTCTACACGCTGAACATCATAGACGGAATCATGTCCGTGCATGAAGTCATGGCTGTTGCTAAGAAATATAACGCCAGCATCACGGAATATCTTAATTCGGTGCTGCTCTACGCCTTGTTACAGAAACAGATTGCCGATTTCCACCTCAAGCTTCGCCCGGTACGCATCGCTATGCCGGTCAACCTGCGCCGTTTCTTTCCTTCTAAAACGCTGCGCAATTTCATCACCATGGTATATCCTTATGTCGATCCAAGGCTTGGTGATTATACATTCGAGGAAATCGTGGAACATGTGCACAATCACATGCGCTATTATATCAACGAGAAATTTTTGCGGGGCGATATCACCACCAACGCTTCCACCCAGCGCAACCCTATAATCCGCGTCGTGCCGCTTTTTATCAAGGATTTCGTGGTGCGCATCTTTTATACGAAAGTACAGGATAAAAATTCGTCCGCCGGACTAACCAACATGGGCGCGCTTCATGTGCCCCAAGACATGAAACCCTATATCGAACGTTTTGACATCTATATGGGACAGCCATTTTCCTCCCGCACCAACTGCGCGATCATCAGTTTCGAGGATGTTCTGACAATCAACTTTGCCAGCAGTATCGTTGAGGCGGACGTAGAGCGATATTTTTTCCGCAAACTCGTGCAGGACGGTATTCATGTCAAGATCGAGAGTAACCGCGATATGGAATAAATACCGGACAACGCACTGAAATATATAGAAAGAAGGAACCAAATATGTCCTACTGTGTGAACTGCGGTGTTGAGTTAGAGGCTTCCTTGCAGCAATGCCCTCTTTGTCACACACCTGTTATCAATCCCAATGAACAGAACCAAAAGCCCCTTGCTTCTCCCTATCCCACCGACAAAGGACAGGTGGAAATGGTAAAACACAAGGATCTAGGCATCCTGATCAGCGTGGTGCTGACTGCGACCGGGGCAACCTGCCTTCTGTTGAATCTGTTAGTGTTTAACTCCTCACTCTGGTCCTTGATCGTGATCGGAAGCTGCCTATGCCTTTTTGTTTTCAGTTTTCCGGCGGTCTTTTACATCAAGACCCCGATCTACCTGTCACTGCTCGCCGACGGTATATCGGTGGCGGTCTATCTGTATTTGATCACTTTTCTGACCAGTTCCAATACCTGGTTCTGGCAGCTTGGACTGCCCATCGTGGCAATTCTCACTATTTTAGCGGAACTATTTCCCCTGCTGGCGAAATTTTTCCCGCTCACGATCCTCTCCTATGCTCTGTGTATCTTTCTGGAGATTCCTGCCTTCTGTGTGTCTCTGGAACTGCTGATCCGGCATATACTGACTCAGCCTTACCGCATCACATGGTCGGCGGTCGTCCTGACGGTATGCGTAATCATCGACATCGCCCTCATAACGATACTTGCCAAAAAACGCCTGCGCAACGAAGTGCGCAGACGCCTGCATTTCTAATAATAACTGTATTCCATGGAATACCCGGTTGAAAGCGCCTGTAAACAGAGCCTGTAGATATCCGCAGCACTATGCCAGTCTGCCATGTTTCTCCTCCGCTTCTTCCAAGGAACTGTAACCGTAGAATAATGTCTCATTGGCGATAGTCTGTTTCAACAGGCTCTCGCCTTTGGCATAGGCTTCCTCCGTCTCTTTCCAGATCAGCTTAAGCGTATGCATGGAATATGTCAAAAGTTCGCCTCTTAGATAACTCTCCATGGAAGAACCCGCCATAATAC
>JAMPGN010000177.1 GCA_023663915.1 Eubacterium sp.
GGGAGCAGTTTCTCGATGTTTTTGCTGAATGCAGGCAGGGAGGGCGAAATTTGAGTTTCTCTATTATAGCGTGTTTAAGTCCATTCCTTTTTGCTAAGAGGTTTCAGATAATTCTTTTTATGCGAGTTCGGGGTTCAGTTTCGTGATGGCAGGCTGTAGATTTTCGGTTTGTTTATGAAAGACCATTGTGATGATGTAATATGGGGAATGACGGGTATATTCGCCGAAATCACCGGATTCATCTATAAAAATGCTGAGTTCTGTCAATAGAATATCACCTCTTTAGAATTTGAAAGAAAATAGTGGGGAACTTCCCCGCCTTAGATGGACTTGGGTCTTATGACCAGCCCAAATGAAATCAATAATTACATTTTTAGTATATGTTATAAAGTGAAAAAACAATAGAAATTTTTATTTTTTATAAAATTTTCATGATAATATTTCTGACAAAATTGTCACATCTTTTTCCTGCTTCTGTCAGAATGTTGTAAGAAGCATCTGATAAAATAAAACCATATTAAAAAATTTCCCAACATAACTTAGGCATCAAAAGGTGTCCGAAACCCAACATCGGAAAATAGAAAAACAGGGCAGCACCGCGCGGCAGACTGCCCGATCAGGAGGAGTGTATGAAAATATTAGAGACAAAAGGACTGAAAAAGTATTACGGTGACGGCAATATTCAAGTCAAGGCGCTTGACGGGGTGGATTTGGAGATCGAGGAAGGCGAGTTTACGGCAGTCGTCGGAACATCCGGTTCGGGAAAATCTACTTTGCTGCATATGCTCGGCGGACTCGATTATGCCACTTCGGGGACAGTGACCGTTGTGGGCAAAAAGATTTTTGAACTCAATGAAAATGATCTGACTATTTTCCGCAGGCGGCAGATCGGTTTTGTTTTCCAAAGCTATAATCTGGTGTCGATTTTAAGTGTCTACGAGAATATTGTGCTTCCGCTGGAACTGGATGGAAGAAGCGTGGATCAGACATTTCTAAAGGATATTGTGCGGGTACTGGGCTTGGAGAGCAAGCTCGATAACCTTCCGGGGCAGCTTTCGGGCGGGCAACAACAGAGAGTTGCGATTGCGCGTGCCCTTGTGACGAAACCGGCGATCATTCTCGCGGATGAGCCTACCGGGAATTTAGATAGCAAGACGACGCAGGAAGTGCTTGGACTTTTGAAACTGACCGGGGAGAAATTTCATCAAACGATTGTCATGATTACTCATAATGAAGTGTTGGCGCAGTTGTGCGATAGGGTGATTCACATTGAGGATGGCAGAATCATTGACGACCACGCGCAGACATTTTTGGACAGGGAATCGGAAGCGACACCGGTAAGTGAGGAGGTGCGCTCATGAGAAATAACAACGGGGCATCCATCCGAAAGCTGTCCAACCGCAGTCTGAAAAACAACCGTATGCGGAATATTTTTGCGGTATTGGCGATCGTTCTGACCGGTATTTTGTTTACGGCGGCTTTTTCCCTGACAAGCGGCGCAATGCAGGCGGCGCAGGAGAGTACTATGCGGGAGGTTGGTACAAATGCTCACGTGGGACTCAAAGATGCGACTACAGAACAATATGAGAGAGTGGTTGCTGATCCTATGGTAAAAAGAAGCAGTTACAATATTTTCATAGCTACGGCGGACAATCTGATCAAACATCAGGCGGAACTGCGCTATATACCGGAAGAAAGCGCATTGCAGGATATGTTTATCACACTGGAAGAGGGACATATTCCGGTGGAAGAGAATGAGATCATCGTGGATACTTTTACGCTGGACGAGTTCGGTCTGCCCTACAAGCTGGGAGAAAAAATACTGCTACAGTTTTCCTTTATGGGGGAAGCGGTTCAGGGCGAGTTTACTGTGTGTGGCTGGTATCAAGGCTATAATATCGCCCATGCCAGCGAGCTTGTTTTGTCGGAAAGCTATTGGACGAAGTTAAAAGGGTCTCTTACGGATGCGGATTTCGTAAAATGGGAAGAACTGCATCCGGAAGACAGGGGCGTGGGATTAAAGGCTGTCAATCTCTATTTTGAGAATGAGCGCAATCTGGAAGAAAAAGTGCAGACGGTCATTCGGAACGCCGGATATGAGCCGGGTACGGAATTGGCATACGGTGTAAACTGGGCGTATATGAGCAGCCGTATGGAGGCGGTGGATCCGCTTACTTTTGCGATTCTTGCCGGTGCAGTCATAGTTATTCTGATTACAGGCTATCTGGTTATCTACAATATTTTTCAGATATCCGTCATGAACGATATTCGCTTTTACGGGCTTCTTAAGACGATCGGCACGACTAGGAAGCAGATCCGCAGGCTGGTGCGGCGGCAGGCGGCTATTTTGTCCGTAATCGGTATTCCGGTCGGACTGCTCATAGGCTATGGAATTGGCAAGCTGACGCTGCCTTTTGTGCTCAGCATAAACGATTATCAAGACATGGAGATTTCCTTGAAATTCAATCCGTGGATTCTGGTGTTTGGCGCGGTCTTTTCGATGCTGACCGTTTTTATCAGCAGCAGTAAACCGGGTAAGATCGCAGGAAATGTTTCGCCGGTTGAGGCTGTCAAATATACAGAAACAAAGCAAGACAAGCGTACTTCCTGTGTCGTTATAGCGGCGATCTCCTTAAGTATCATCCTACTGGCGGTCATTATGACCGCCGTAGGGAGTTTCCGGATCGATCAGTTTATGGAACAGAGGATTGCCGGGGATTATATGATTGGGAATATCAGCACGACTTCTTCCGCCGTACTGAGTGCGGACGTTACCATAGAACCGGAGTTTCTGGCATTGGCGGACTCGCAGGAAGGAATCGAGAAACGGCAGGAAATGTGGGTTCAGTACGGGATGTTTCTTCAAGTGGATGACCGGGCGCAGGAGCAGTTTCGTAAGTTGGATGTGGAAGGCAGATTGCGGCGGGATATATACAATGAAGACCAACTGGAAGGGATACTGCGGGGAGAACGGTCATTGGACGGATATTTCTACGGGTACAGCGAAGAGCTTTTGTCGAATCTGAAAGTTCTGGACGGTGCTTTGGATATTGCGAAATTCCAAACGGGAAATTATGTCTTGCTGACACAGATTTTGGGGAGCGAACTCCTGTCGGCGGCGGAGCATGTCTATCATCCGGGGGATACCGTGACCGTGGAAAAAATCACGCAAGATTCCATAGCCCACGAGGTCAAGGGGGCATCCGGGGAGATCATAGACGTCCAATATACCAATCTGGCACAAAAAGAATATGAAGTTATGGCGATCGTTGAGATTCCTTACAGCATGAATCTAAACAGATATTCGCCAAATGCATGTGATGTAGTATTGCCGTTGTCGGCATTTCCGGTGGAAGAAAACGGCGACGGGTCGGATGCGTATGCACATCGTTTCAGGGTATCCTACCAGATTGCTAATGAAAATGAGGCGGCTTTTGAGGCGGCAATCAAGGCGTATACAGATCAGAATAGTCAGATGGGGTATTTGTCCAAAGCCGCTTTGCGGGAAGAATTTGAAAGCATGATTACGGTGATTGCGGTGGTCGGGAGCGCTCTTGCTGCAGTGATCGCATTGATCGGAGTCTTGAATTTCATCAATGCCGTCGTAACGCAGATTCTATCCAGAAAAAGGGAATTTGCCATGCTGCAGAGCATCGGAATGACGAACGCGCAGCTTCAGAAGAGATTGATTGGTGAAGGAATCCGTTATATTGTGGTTTCCGGTATGATCAGTTTTGTGCTGGGGAGCGTGCTGTCGTGGGCGGTGTTGAAGGCGCTTAACAATGTGATTTTGTTTTTCGAGTATCATTTCCAGATATTGCCCTTTGTCATCATGATACCGGCGCTTATGCTGGTGGCGGTGGTCACGCCAGTGATTGCTTACCGGAATCTTTGTAAGAGAAGTATTGTGGAGAGGTTGCGGGAGAGTGAATGATGTGCAGTCCGAAGGCGAATCATTCAATTCTGCCGTCCAGAAAAGCATTTAAGATGTTTTGCGGGGCATCGTAATAGAAACTGCTGTTGTAATCGTCTATCTTGTCACTGACAAAAGAATTGTAGGCTTCAAACAACGCGTCGATGACATCGATTTTCTTTTCACGGGAAATGCCGAGAATGAGCCGTTTATAGACCTTGCCGATATCCCAATGGCTGGGGACGGCATACAGCGCGTCGCCTACATTGTCAAAAGTTCCTTCGGTGATGTGTGCGGACTCGATGAAGTCTTCACTGACGGTATCGATGTTGTCACTGTGATAGACATCCGCTAAATCATAGATTTTGGAAACAGAGGTTCTGCCGAGTGCGTTTACGACGGCAGACCTTTTGTTTTTGGTCTTTCTTGCAATATAGTCAATCAGACTGCATGTAAAAAACAGATCGTTTGATTTGGGGTCTTCGCGTCCTATCATTTTGCGCCTCCTAGTTCGTCAGTACAAGGGAGATTTCGTTTCCGTTGTACTGGATATAAATTCCAGACATTTCAGGGCAGATGGCGTACAGAAGTTTATCTGATGGGTCGGGTACTTAAACTTCGTCATGGACCAGAATTGATCTCTTGTAAGGATGCCGTCGATATAATCGGCAATAAAGTTATAGATCTGGTCATTTGCCATTGCACCGATCACAATGTCATAGCTGTGCAGTTGTCCGTGACGGCAGGAAATAATGAAATCCAGCCAGTCTTCTGACATTTCCTTAAATTCCAATATTTTAAGTGAGGTATCCGGTCGCACGGTGTAGGTATTTACCGTGGGAGTATCGTATCGTTTGACTAAACGTTGTGCCTGCTCACGAATAACGGTGCAGTAGAAACCCGGACCGAAGTCTTTGGTATTTCTGTTTTTTCTGATCTCAGGATGTTTCACGGTGGTGTAACTGCCGTGATAAACGGTCATCTTGCCCATAAAATAGAACTCCTTTTACGGTTATTCTTATCTTCTACTTTATACTAACAAGGCTGTTTTCGCAATGTGAAAAAATTATGTTTCCTCATTTTTTCTTAGCATTGTAGACCTGTTTATGGTAAGATAATAACGTTGGAAATTCGGAAATGAATCGTTCAAAATATGGGGAAATATAAAATGTATAAACATCATGAAGAATCCATTGAAAATATGAAGGAGTATTTTAGAAAACAGGGTGCCGTCGCTTTGATACTTGTAGGTTCTGTAGCCAAGGGAACGGAGAGAGAAGGTTCTGACCTGGATGGCGTGGTTATTGTTTCAGAAGAAGAATATATAGAAAAAAAGAAAAATAATACTACAACAGAAACAATCGATGGACTATGTACATACGAAGGCGGTTATTTTGATATCAAATATATGACAAAAGGATATCTTGAGGATTTGGCAGAAAAAGGCAGTGAGCCTGCCAGAAATGGATTTGCAAAAGCCAAAATATTATTTTGTAATGACACGGAGATAGAAAATATACTACCTCGGATTCCGGTATTTCAGAAAAATGAGCGCGAAGAAAAGTTATTATCATTTTACTCGGATTTTTGGCTTAATTATCATTATTTTCTTAAGTCATGTGCGGTTGATGGGTATATGAGAATGCAAACGATAGCGGAGATTATCTATAGCGTATACCGAATCGTGCTGCAGGAACATGAAATTTTGTTTGATTGTAATAGACGCTTAGAAAAGCAGGTCGAATCTATATCGGAACAAACCGCTGAACTAGTCAAATTAGGTCACGAACTTGAAAGTTCCCAAAGTATGACAGACGCAGATAAGTTTGTAGATAAGTTTGTTGAGATTACGACTTATGAGCCACCTAAAGATATCGCAGTAGTTTTAACAAGATATTCAACAGACTTTCAAGAATGGTGGAGGGAGCCAAGACCGAATATAAAAGAATGGTGATATAGTCAAAAATCTGTTTGAATAGCTCCAAAGGAACAACATAATTATGAAAATAAAAGAACGGTTGATATTTATTCTGCTGTCTGTTGGTATATTGCAAGCCGCAGGGTGCGGCGGACGGTCTGTCTGATTCCGGAAGAGGAGGAAGAAATCTACGGGCAATGAGGAAGTTTTGGATTATAGATCATATTTTTCAATTCTGTGTTTCGCCTCATGATATACTTGTTCATCCGTTCTCATGCCGATCACGATAATTAACATTTCTGAGTCTGTCCGCACCGCCTTATAGACAATTCTGATACCAGCGTTTTTGAGTTTTATCTTTAAAAAGCCGGATAAATTCATTCCCTGTTTGTTACCGAGAACCTTTCCATAGCCGCCTTCCTGCGATGGAAGAAGGTTAGAGGATACTTTATCGATCGCCTTTATTACTTGGATCTGCTGGTTTTTGGACAGTTTTTTAAAATCTTTGGCTGCATCGGGCAGATAATTTACTTTCCAGTTCATTCGATTTCCACCTCACCGCAGTTGTCTAGATCCGTCTGGGATATATCGCATTCTTTGTATAAATCCTCAGCGGAAATAAGCGTTCGTGGGTCATATTGCTCCATACGCTCTGCGGCTGCTGCAAGTAATTTTGAATCGTTAATTTCGTCCATCATGCGTAGATATTCTTCCGGTGATATGAGGACGCATTCAGCTACGTTATTTTTCATGACAACCTTGGCGCCCGCCTGTTTCACTTCCTCAAATATTTTTCCGGCGAGACCTTTATTAAATAGAGAAATAGAAATTGTATCTGTGATTGCACTTGTAATGTTTACCATGCCATAATCCCCCGATATTCAAAATTTTTACGAAAGTGTTTTGTGATAGGAAAAAAACGAGCGTTAGCTCTATAGGAAATTCCTATGCAGATTCCGAGTTCGCGAAGCGAATCTCGTAAACGAGCGTTAGCTCGTTTTTTTATTATATGCTGTACTATGAAAAATATCAATAAATTTACTAATAAAAATAGACATCAAGGTGTATTGATGCAATAATATACTTATCTTTACAAAAATGTTTTGACGTGATAGGAGACAATTCATGGCAACAATCAAAGATGTGGCGAAAGCTGCCGGAGTGGGAACAGGGACAGTCTCGCGTGCCCTGAGCGGCAAAGGATATGTGGGTGCGGAAAAGAAAGAACGCATTATAAGAATAGCCAAACAACTCAACTATGACCCTTCCACACGGTTAAAAAGTAAAAATATCGATGCCCACAAAAGCGGCATGGTCGGCGTCCTGCTTCCGGACAGTTCACAGCCGTTTTTCGGAAGTTTCTTATGGCATGCGGAGAAAGCGCTGCAGGCAAAAGGATATCGGACGGTGCTCATAAACACGGGCGGAACAAACAAGAAAGTTTCCGAAGCGATCGACATGGTAGAACAGCATGTCCTTGACGGGATAATTCTAAATTCCGATGTGACAAACAGAGAGATCGAACGACTGAAAAACATTCCCTGCGTGAGCTTTGAATGCGAGATGGGGCAGGGGATTCCGCTTGTCGCGTCCGACCATGTCAAGGGTGGGCAGATCGCGGCGAAACTTTTGTTCCGGTGCGGATGTAAAAATGTGGTTATCCTCAGCATCAAAGCAAATACTCCGGTCTATGCAAGGCACCGGATTTCAGAGTGCAGGAAGCTGCTCAAAAGGAACGGGGTCAGGGTGACGCTCGTGGAGAGTGACGGAAAATAAGCCACTTTTGAGCTGGTGGAAAATATGATCAACGATTTTATGAACGAACATACCGACATGGACGGCATTTTTACGGAAGACATGGAAGCTTATTTTTGTCTGGTACAGGCGAAAAAGCGGGGAATGCAGGTGCCGAGGGATTTCAAGATTGTGGGATATGACGGAAATACGATGTCCAGATTCATCAGCCCGCAGGTGACAACGATCGCCCAGAATACCAAAAAGCTGGCGGAGACCTGCGTGGATGTCTTAAGTATGAGGATAGAAGGAAAGGAGACGGAAGAGCTTTATCTTGTGCCGGTTTCCTTGAGAAAAGGTGGAACAACAGATTAACGTTCCATATAGGAGTCACCCTCAAAAAAAGCGAATCATCTGTAAGTAGCGGATACCATCAGAGACGGAATACCGTTCGCCAAAGATTTTGTAATGGTTCTTATCTATGTAAAAAGTCTTTAATTTCTGCTTGTCCTCGCAGTCGAGATAAATAATTCCTCCACCAATACGGCGCTGGATGTCTACCATTACGTCATTGGCATATCTGATCAGTATGTCTCCTGTAATGCGCCTACCGTTGTCAACACCGTAATTTTTTCCTATCTGTGCAAGCAGGAAAGCAGATGCTGTAAAAGAATTTGTGTTTTCATCCAGTCTCGCGTGGGCAGAAAGTTTTTTGCGTGTGGTATTGCTTATGTTATCGTTTCTGATTTCAATAGCCTTATGTGTCAGTGTAAAATATCCTGTAATAGCTCCATCGGCATTGTCAAGAAGAAGGTATGTAATAGACCATTTTCTTTTGGCAAATTCAATGGCATTGTTGCGGATAAAATGCTCTATTTCTCCATTTTGAGGACATGAAAAATCGGAGAGACCTCTTTGGACTTCATTCTCTCCGACGGAATCTATCAAATCTAAAATATTCATTACCGTATATCGATTCATTTTTCAGCTTTCCTTTTGTTCCACAATTTTCTTATTTCATCAGGATCAGAAAGTACGGTTTTTCTTGGTGTGTCTGGGCGGGGCATAGGATCAGCGATTGAAGCGTCAAGCGCTGCTACAAATGCTTGAATTTTTTCCGGTTCAGTTATTTTTATATTGGCAAAAATACTTGAAGTAGCCATAACTAGCATCTCCTTTCTTCGTGGAATAGTTCATTCTTGGTT
>JAMPGN010000178.1 GCA_023663915.1 Eubacterium sp.
ATGGGGAATGTGTGGCGTGCGGACAGACCCCAGCGTGGACGTTACCGTCAGTTTATGCAGTGTGATATCGACATTCTGGGCGAGGCGGGCAATCTGGCGGAGATCGAACTGATTCTTGCCACGACCACAACGCTTGGAAAACTCGGTTTTAAGAATTTTCATATACGTATCAATGACAGACGAATCCTCAAGGCAATGGCAGCTTACAGCGGGTTTGTGGAAAGCGACTACGATCAAGTGTTTATCATTCTTGACAAGATGGACAAGATCGGTATGGAAGGCGTGGAGGCGGAGCTTTCGGAGGCAGGGTACGACAAGCCGGTGGTGGCAAAGTACATGGAGCTTTACAGAGGGCTGGAGGCGGCTGATAATGCCATAGACTATATTGCGGAAAGACTGTCGGGGAATCTGCAGGCGGATGTGATGGAGAGTTTTCGCGAGATCATCGACAGCGTTGAGGCGGTCAAGGGAGACTTTTTTCAATTAGTATTCGATCCTACGCTGGTGCGCGGAATGTCCTATTATACGGGCACAATCTTCGAGGTTGAGATGCCGGAGTTTGGCGGAAGCTGTGGCGGCGGCGGAAGATATGACAAGATGGTCGGAAAGTTTACGGGAAAAGATGTTCCGGCGTGCGGATTTTCGATTGGATTTGAACGGATTATCCTATTGCTGCTGGAGAGCGGTTTTCAAGTGCCGAAAGCGGGTAAGAAAATTGCATACCTTATGGAAAAGGGTCTGTCGTCCGACAAGTTGTGTGAAGTGATGGCGCAGGCGCAGGCGCAGCGCGAAGCGGGCAATCAGGTATTGGTGGCGCGCATGAACAAGAACAAGAAGTTCCAGAAGGAACAGCTTACCGCGCAGGGGTATGAGGAATTTGTGGAGTTTTACAAAGAAGCATTGAAAAATTGAGCAAAACTTAATTGCGAGAGCGGTTTCGCGAAATCGGGATTAGAAGACAAATGAAAGAAAAGCAAAGATTTATTTGAGGAGGATAAAAGAATGGCAGAGTCCATGAAAGGCTGGAAAAGATCACATCGCTGTGCGGAGCTTTCCATACAGAATGCCGGCGAGGAAGTCACCGTCATGGGATGGGTACAGAAACAGAGAAATAAGGGCGGGATCATATTTGTTGACTTGAGGGACCGTTCCGGTATTTTACAGATTATTTTTGAGGAAAATGACTGCGGTGCGGAGGCGTTTGCCAAGGCAGAGAAGATGCGCAGTGAGTTTGTGATTGCCGTTGTCGGAAGGGTCGAGAAGCGTTCCGGCGCGGTGAATGAAAATTTGAAAACCGGTGAGATCGAGATTCGTGCCGCGCAGGTGCGTATCCTTTCAGAGTCTGAGACGCCGCCGTTTCCGGTGGAAGCGGACTCCAAGACAAAGGAAGAAATACGCCTCAAATACCGTTATCTGGATTTGCGCAGACCCGACCTTCAGGACAAGATTATCTTAAGGAGCAAGATCGCTTCCGAGATGCGTAGTTTTATGGCAAAAGAAGGATTCCTTGAGATTGAGACGCCGATCCTTTGCAAGTCCACGCCGGAAGGGGCGAGGGATTATTTAGTGCCTAGCCGTGTGCATCCGGGAAGTTTCTATGCACTGCCGCAGTCGCCGCAGTTGTACAAACAGCTTCTTATGTGTTCGGGATATGACAGGTATTTCCAGATCGCGAAATGTTTCCGTGACGAAGATCTGCGTGCCGACAGGCAGCCGGAATTTACGCAGGCGGATATGGAATTATCGTTTGTGGATGTGGACGATGTGATTGAAGTCAATGAGAGGCTGATCAGACATGTCTGCAAGGAAGCGATCGGGCTTGATGTGCAGATTCCGCTTCCCCGCATCACATGGCAGGAAGCGATGGATCGATACGGTTCGGACAAGCCGGATACTCGTTTTGGGATGGAACTTACGGATGTGTCTGAAGTTGTGGCGGGATGTGGTTTCGGCGTGTTTACATCGGCTCTTGAAGGCGGCGGCTCGGTTCGGGGCTTAAATGTCAAAGGACAGGCGGCGATGCCCCGCAAAAAGATTGATGCACTCGTAGATTTTGCCAAAGGGTACGGTGCAAAAGGACTCGCCTATTTAAGCGTGCAGGAGGACGGTAGCTACAAGTCATCCTTTGCTAAGTTTATGACGGAGGAAGAGCTGGATCGTCTGGTGAAGGCGATGCAGGGGGAGAAAGGCGATCTTCTGCTTTTTGCCGCCGACAAGAAAAATATTGTTTATAGCGTGCTCGGCGCGCTGCGTGTGGAGCTGGCAAAACAGCTTGGATTGATCGATGAATCACAATTCAATTTCCTGTGGGTCGTAGAGTTCCCGCTTTTGGAGTGGAGCGAGGAGGAGAATCGTTTTATGGCGATGCACCATCCTTTTACGATGCCGATGGAGGAGGACTGGCAGTATATTGACTCCGATCCGGGACGCGTTCGCGCCAAGGCGTATGACATTGTGCTAAACGGTGTGGAGCTGGGCGGCGGTTCCGTCAGAATCCATCAGGACGATATTCAGGAAAAAATGTTTGAGGTGTTAGGATTCACCAAGGAGCAGGCTTGGGAGCAGTTTGGTTTCCTGCTTAGCGCATTCAAATACGGTGTTCCGCCGCATGCGGGTCTGGCGTATGGTCTTGACCGTTTCGTGATGTTGCTTGTGGGAGCGGATAATATTCGTGAAGTTATTGCCTTCCCGAAGATCAAGGACGCGTCCTGTCTGATGACGGAAGCGCCCGGCACGGTGGACGCAAAGCAGCTTGAGGAGCTTTGCATTGCGGTGACTGTCGAAAGTAAAGATGCCGGGGTGGCAGATAGTGACCAATGATAACAGTCAGGGCAGGACTGGATTGTTATCTGAGCATGAAGTTTTGCGTTCATGCTTCATGCATGAGTTATGATCGCGCCTATATGGTAAAAATACAGAAAAACATACAGGAGGGAGTCAGATGAATATGCAAAATCCAGCGGCAATCTTACAGTTGATGAACCTGTGGAGCCGTTTTCAGAACAATCACCCGAAATTTCCGAAGTTCTTATCGGCGGTTGTACGGAACGGAATCAAGGAAGGCAGTATCATAGAGATCAAGGTGACTACCGCAGAGGGTGAGAGCTACGACTCGAACCTAAAAATTAATGCGGACGACATGGAAATGATCGAACAGATCAAGAACATGACGTTCGACAGGTAGTGGTTTCATAAGAAAAATAACGGCAGAGCCGTGACGGAAAGTTATCTTTTGGGAAAGTTGAAGTGATTTTCAGACTCCCGAAAGGTAACTTTTTGCGGTGTCTGGCATTGATGGCAGGACGGAAAAAGATATGAATAAATTTGTATTGAGACAGTCGCTCATATTATTTCTGACGGCGGTGATATGGGGGATCGCGTTTGTGGCGCAGAGCGCGGGCATGGAGTATGTAGGACCGTTTACCTATAATGGAGTCCGGTCAGTTCTGGGCGGGCTGGTTTTAATCCCGTGTATCATGCTGCTCGACAGGATACAGGGCGGCAGGAATTTGCAGGCTGAGAGAATGCAGTGCCGTGACAGCATACAAGATGAGAGCATGCAGGATGACAGCAGTACACGAGAGAAGCGAGTGCAGGGCGGCGGCATACAAGATGAGAAAATGCAGAATGACAGAAGCGCGGCAGGTGATGACAATCAGAGAGGAAAGACCCTGCTTACAGGCGGTCTGTGCTGTGGCGTGATCTTATTTGCGGCAAGTAATTTTCAGCAGTTCGGGATTCAGTATACGTCGGTCGGCAAGGCAGGTTTTATCACTGCAATGTATATTCTTCTCGTGCCGCTCATGGGACTTTTCGTACATAAAAAAGTCGGGTTCAAAGTGTGGATCGGTGTTGCTTTTGCCGTCTGCGGACTCTATCTTTTGTGCATGACAAACGGGCTGAAACTGGAAAAGGGAGATGCGCTGGTGTTGATCTGCGCATTTATCTTTGCGCTGCACATATTGGTGATCGACCATTTTTCGCCAATGGTGGACGGAGTGCGAATGTCGTGTATCCAATTCTGGGTCAGTGGTATACTATCTTTGCTATGCAGTTTTTTGTTTGAACAGCCAGATATGGGAAATATTCTTGCGGCGTGGCAGCCTGTCTGTTATGGCGGTATCATGTCATGCGGCGTCGCCTACACTCTGCAGATCGTAGGGCAGAAAGGCATGAATCCCACGGTTGCATCGCTGATCTTGAGTCTGGAGTCAGTGGTGTCTGTGGTGGCGGGGTTTTTGATCCTGCATCAGACGATGAGCCGCAGGGAATTGCTCGGATGCTGTCTGATGGTGGTGGCGATCGTGCTCGCGCAGTTGCCGGATCGCAGTGGGAAGAGTATGGTGGAGAAGTAAAATAGAGAAAACTAGGACGAGAAACTCGTAACAGAGAAAACGAAAGCGGAGGTAGTTAGAAATATACTGAGTAGTTACAAACAGAGGCAGAGTGAGAAGTTAAATCCTTGCAAGACTTGAACAATCGAGGGTCTCGTAGGGATTTTTTGCAACCTCAGCCCGTACCGTCACGCAGATGTGTGCGGATCGGGTCGTTACGTCAAAGTGAAAAATACAATATATCATTGAATTTGTTCCGAAAAAGGAATATAATATAAATGGATTTGGAGGGATATTATGGATTATTTAACTTCTGAAGAAGTTGCATTGAAATGGAATATATCGTCGCGACGTGTAACTACACTATGCAAGGATGGAAGAATAGAAGGCGTAGTTCAAAAGGGTGGCATTTGGCTGATACCTGATGGTGCACAGAAACCTGAAAGTAGGAAACGGGGAAGAAAATCAAGCAGAGGTGAAGAGAGTGGCAGGGAATAGTAATTTGCATATGTCCAAAGATGCAAGGGAAGACGAATATTATACAGATCTTGCAATGATTGAGAATGAACTGAAACATTATCGTCCCCACTTTAAAGGGAAAACGGTATTTTGTAATTGCGATGATCCATATGAGAGCAATTTTTTTAAATATTTCGCTATGAATTTTAATTCATTGGGATTGAAAAAACTGATTTCACTGGGGTTTACCGGTTCGCCTATTGTTTATACACAGCTCTCTTTATTTGATGATATAGAAGAACCAAAAACTATAGAGGAGCGTCATCCATATAAAATAGAAATTACTGAAGTTACAGATGAAAATGGAGATGGTGCAATCGATTTGACAGATGTTGAATTGCTTATAAGAAATAAAAAGAATGTTTTGACGATGCTTAATGGAGATGGAGACTTTAGGGGACAGGAAAGTCAGATTGCGCTTGAGGAAGCAGATATCATAGTAACCAACCCACCATTTTCTTTGATGAAAGAGTATATACCATTGTTAATGAACTCAGGCAAACAATTTTTGATCTTGGGAAATATGAATCATATTACATTTAAAGAGATTTTCCACTATTTTATCGAGAATAAAATTTGGCTGGGATATACTTCGGGGCATTTTTGGTTTAAGGTGCCGGAATATTATGAGGAAAAAAGAACCGATTTTAAAATTGATGAAAATGGTCAAAAGTGGAGGCGGTTAGGAAATATATGCTGGTTTACGAATCTGGAAATAGAAAAATTGCATCAGCCATTAACTCCTTATAAGCATTACAGTCCGGAAGAGTTTCCAACATATGATAATTATGATGCGATACATATAGAAAAAGTGGCGGATATACCTTGCGATTATAATGGCGTCATGGCGGTTCCAATAACATTTATGGACAAGTACAGTCCAGATCAATTTGAAATACTTGGAAAGTTTGATGGTGGGTCGGATTCAAATGTTTGGGATTTAGCAAAGCCGATTTTGAATGGCAGCCCAAAGTATAAAAGAATAGCTATTAGAAGAAAGGTATAGGTTATGAACATAGAATTGCATGAAATGACCATACGTGATATTGCAGAAAATTATGTCGATAATAATGAGGAGGGAGTTGTAGGATATAACGGCAAATTGAATATCCGCCCGAAATATCAGAGAGAGTTTGTTTATGATGAAAAGAAGAGAAATGCCGTTATTGATACGATAATGAAGGGTTTTCCGTTAAATGTCATGTATTGGGTAAAAAATGATGACGGAACATTTGAAATTTTAGACGGACAGCAGAGAACAATTAGTTTTTGTCAATACGTTGCGGGTGATTTTTCTGTAAATCATCGAACATTCCATAACTTGACAGTAACAGAACAGCAACAAATTCTTGAGTACCAGTGCATGATATATTTCTGCGAGGGAAACGACAAGGAAAAACTTGATTGGTTTAAGATTATCAATATTGCAGGGGAAAAGCTGACAGATCAAGAATTAAGGAATGCAGTATATACTGGAACATGGCTGACGTCTGCAAAAAGCATTTTCAGCAAAACGCAATGTGCAGCTTATAATTTGTCCAGTAAATATGTAACAGGTTCACCGATACGGCAGGAAATTTTACAGACTGCTATCAGTTGGAAAAATAAAGGTAATATTGAAGAATATATGTCCATTCATCAGCATGATCCTAACGCGAATGAACTCTGGACATATTTTCAGAATGTTATTAATTGGGTTACGCTGACATTTCCCAAATACCGCAAGGAAATGAAAGGTATTGATTGGGGCAAGTTGTATGATACATATGGTTCAAACTTGTATGACACCAACAAATTAGAAAAACGCATTGCAGATTTAATGATGGATGATGATGTTACAAATAAAAAAGGTATTTATGAATTTGTCTTGTCTGGCGAGGAACGCTGCTTGAATATAAGGGCATTTACGGAGAGTCAGAAGCGGAGAATATATGAGTATCAAAAAGGCATTTGCAATATGTGTCATAAGCATTTTGATTATGAAAAGATGCAGGGAGATCATATTACACCTTGGAGCAAGGGCGGAAAGACGGTAGATGATAATTTGCAGATGTTGTGTGAAGAGTGTAATAGGAAGAAGTTGAATATGTGATATGAAAAATAGCAAAATCAAGGAATTTGAAACAGTTTTGGAAGACATTAAAGTTCCGGCTAATATGGGAATGGAACAGCAGGCACAGTTGATGGAACCAATTAGTACTATTGTTGAAGACATGCTTCCATCACGATTATATCGTTTTCGGCAATGTTCAGAACGAAATTTTGATGCATTTTATAAGGATCAGATTTGGGTATCAAGAGGAAGTGATGTCAATGATGACTATGATACATGTTTATATTATGACGATAAGAAAATAAATGAATGGTTGAAACCTATACATGATGAAAAGTTTTATTTAGAAATATTGAATTTAAAGAGTACGGAAAGTATTCCAAAAATAATAAAGGATTTATTTTCGGATCAAGAAATAGAGAAAAGGTTTAAAATAATTCAACAATTGTCGCAGCCGGATATTGAGAAATTAGTATTTGATTTCAGGCAATATATACAAGATAATTTGTCGAAAAAATTGAAAGAGATAACTTTATTAATACAGCAGGGTGTGAAATTTGCGTGCTTTAGTGAGAATATTAGTTCTGCAATGATGTGGGGACATTATGCTGAAAATGGAACGGGATTTGCAATAGGTTACGATTTTAGAAATGGGAAGTTAAATAATTGTCTTGAGTGCCATCAATTAGGAAAAGAATGCTTTTATCCAATGTTATGTCATATATATCCAATAATATACAATAATGAGAGATATGATGCGACAGAATATGCACTGTATATGTTCCGATATTGGTTATTGTCTGATATTTTGTGTAAATGTGGATTTACCAATAATTCACAATGGATAAATGAAGTAATGCCATGTCCGGATAATTCAATGCTATCAAAGATTGCTATACATAAATCATCAGAATGGAAATCTGAAAAAGAATGGCGGTTATTTTGTTCAAACGACAGACCGGATTTTTTCCATGCGGCACATTCTTTTGTAAAGAAAAATCCAGTTGCTATTTATTTGGGGCGTAAAATTAGTAGCATAAACGAAAAGGTTCTTAAAAATATTGCTAAAGAAAAAGGGGTTGAATGCTATAAAATGGAACTTAGTAAATCGCAAGTTTATAAATTAGAGTCTGTCAAACAGAAATTGTAAAGATTAAGATGTTCAAAACTTTTGATTAGGATTTTGTAAATATAAAAAAGAAAAATTGTGAATTGGCTACACAGTGTGTAGCCAGTTCAGAACATAGGCATTGTAGCGGATGTCAATCTGCTATATGAGGGCAACTTACAATACATTGAGATTATCGTGGACAAGTACCCTTCTCTTATCAGTTATCATGGCAATTTTTTTTACTGTTCCAGCAGTACCATAAGAACGATAACCGGAAAAGAATTGGATAAAGCGATTCTGAAATCACAAGGCAGAACATGGGATGGCATGCCGATACCCAAATTACAGGTAACGGATTTAAGGAGAGAGGCGATTGACCTATTTAAAGAAAAGGCTTTGAGAAGGCACAGACTGACGGATGAAGAAACAAGAGTTGATATACCATACTGATGGAAAACCTTCACCTGTTTGATGAGGAAGGTTACTTGATTAGGGCGGTGATGCGGGCATTCTATAAAGACCCAGAGAAATGGGATACAGGCTCTTATATTAAAGTTGGCTATTTTGGGAAATCGGATGCTGATTTGATATATTAGGACGAGATACATGGCTTTCTGATTGAGCAGATTGATAAGACGGTTGATCTGGTTTATACAAAATATTTGAAAGCATTA
>JAMPGN010000179.1 GCA_023663915.1 Eubacterium sp.
GGCAATACAATAATCCAATGGAAGGGATGAGTGATATGAAATTTATAATTATTGGGAAGAATATTGAAGTAACAGAAGGGTTAAGGACAGCAGTAGAGGACAAGATTGGTAAACTGGAGAAGTATTTTACCGAGGATACGGAAGTACATGTTACTTTGAGTGTTGAGAAAGACAGGCAGAAGATAGAAGTAACAATTCCGGTGAAAGGGAATATCATTCGTTCTGAACAGGTCAGCAGCGATATGTATGTGTCCATCGACCTGGTGGAAGAAATTATCGAAAGACAGCTTAAGAAATATAAGAATAAACTGATCGATAAGAAGCAGGGATCATCTTTTTTTAAACAGGAGTTTATTGAGAAGGATTATATGGATGATGAGGAAGTGCAGATCATCCGCACGAAGAAGTTTGATATTAAGCCGATGTATCCGGAAGATGCCTGTGTGCAGATGGAACTTCTGGGACATAATTTCTTCGTATTCTGTAATGCGGAGACGGATCAGGTCAATGTGGTCTACAAGAGGAAAGGTAATACTTATGGTCTGATTGAGCCTGAGGATTAAGTGTTGGACAAGAGCGGAAGTAATTGATTTGGTGATGGTTAATAGGAGATAGAAGTTCACCCTGTCAGATGTGGCAGGGTGAACTTATGTAGGCGGATAGGACAAACGTTTGTCGTGGGAGATCAGATAATGGATATTTTTATAGTAATTTTGCATATCTGTGCAGTATTGGTCTGTATATTGTGGCTGTCGTACAATTTTAGAGTGAGTCTTGTAGAAACGCTTCCGGTATTTGTATGTGCGCTTGTGCTCGTCCTCTATGGGCTTGCCATGATACACCGCCTGTCATGGATCGACTGCATTGCGGCGGCAGCTCTCGTGGTATTTGCCGTTTGGTCTCTGAGAGGGAAAAAGGAAGACAGGAAGGCGTTTGGCAGGGAATGTTTGAAAAATGTGACAGATGCGTCATTTATTACAACTGTTATTTTATTGGCGGTGATCGCAGTCTGTGTTTATGGCAAGGTAGTGTCGTGGTGGGATGATATTAATTTCTGGGCAATGGATGTGAAATCACTATATTTCCTGGATGGATTTGCGGGAAAATATGCGAATGTGTCACCAGAATATGGCGATTATCCGCCGGGGGCTCAGTTGATGAAATGGTGGTTTCTCCATTTTGACCCGCATGTTTATCGGGAGGGGCTTGCCTTTGTGGGATACTATGTGATGAACATGATTTTTATGCTCCCGCTTCTTAGAAAATTAAGAAGCAGGAATGTGCCGATGATGTTCCTCATGGCGGCGGCATTATGGTTTCTGCCAAGTATCGCGGAAGTGTACGGTTATAATGGTTTCTGCGCCGATCTGACAATGGCATGCATATATGGCGGGTTTCTGCTTGCGGTGACTGACCGGGAGAGGCTTGTGGAAGCGGGGAAACGACCGGTGATACTGGGCGCGTCGGAATCGGTGGAAACGGCAAAGATATCGGATGCGTCGGAATCATCAAGAGATGTTTACTGGCTTTTCTATTATGGAAGATGCGCACTGTACCTGGGCGTGCTTGTGCTCATCAAGTCGATCGGGTTTGTCTGGGCGTTGTTTGGACTGATTTTTATGTTTCTTTATTTGAAGTGCGGTGATTCTGCGGCGAAAGATAGAGAGGCATGCAAGGAGGCGGATGCAGGGCAATCTGAAAGAACAGACGTAAAGAAGGGCAGCGCAAAGAAAATTGGCATGAGACCGCGCTGGCTCTCCGGTTTCCTTCTCACCGCCGCGCTCCCTGTTCTCACGGGCGGAAGCTGGATGTTATTCTGTCTGCTCATGCGTCGAATTACGAGAACCACGGCGACTGCGGTAAAGTATGTGACCACGGATGAGTATGGTATTTCCGGCTATACCAGGGAGTTTGCGGAGGCTTTTCTGCGTGCGTTTGTCGGCTCGCCTTTGCATAAAGAGAAATCAGTTGCGGTTGACCTGACGCCGCTTGGATTTTATTTATGTATCTGTCTGCTCGTGGTACTTTTTTATAAGGCGCGGATATTGTCTGAGCGAAAGGGGAAGATCGTTTTGTGGTTCGCCGTGGTCAGCGGAGCGGTTTTTTACGGGATTATTTTTGTGGCGCATATTACCATTTTTGCTACGGAGACGCAATATCTGGAAGCGGCGGGAATGATCTCGTCCATTGAGCGGTACGGCGCGCCTTTTACGGTGGGGACGCTGATCTTTCTGGCGGGCATCTGGCTTGAGGGCGCAGACAGGCTTTTTGATAAACCGAAATTTCCCGGATTTATCAGCAAGTGTGGCGCGTATCTGTGCCTGATTCTTTTTGTGGCATTGACAGCAGGCTACCAGGTTGGGTATGATGGACTCGTCGGATATCGGGACAGCACACAGACACACCTTTCGGAGCGTGCCGATATGATTGGCGAGGACGAGGCGCGGTTTCTCGATGTCGTGCAGATGCTTGGAACAGACGACAGCACGAGGGTGTGTTATATCAGAAGGGGCGATGCGCCGCGCTGGGTGAATAACAGCTATGCGGCGTATGAGGCATCTCCCGTGTCCATGATGTACAAAAGCGTGAATCTGGACGATGCGCCGACGGACTGGATGGTGCAGGAGATCCGGTCAACCCATGCAGAATATCTCTATGCGGAAAAGACGGACGCAGATGCGGGAGCTGTTTTCGACAGGATGACGCAGGGAGGGGCTTTTTCCTGTGAGACGCTGTACCGTATCAGCGACGACGGAACGGAAATGAAACTGACACAAGTGTCACAATAGATAGGAACAGAAAGGGACATTCCATGTCTTCTTATTATGATATACCGGTCATCATTCCGGCGTATGAACCGGATGACAAATTAATAACATTGCTGAAAGCATTAAAACAGGCGGGGATACAGCATGTTGTCGTGGTGGACGATGGCAGCGGCGGGCAGTACGCGCCGCTTTTTGCGCAGGCGGAAGAAATCGATAACTGTACGGTTCTCTACCATGCCGTGAACCTCGGCAAAGGCAGGGCGCTCAAGACAGCGTTTAACCATTGTCTTCGGGTATTCGGGCAGGCGCCGGGCTGTGTGACGGCAGATTCTGACGGACAGCACACGCCGTCGGATATTCTTGCCTGTATGTGTAAATTATCCGAAAATCCGAAAACATTGATACTTGGATGTCGCGATTTCGACGCGCCTTCTGTCCCGGCAAGATCGGCTTTTGGCAATAAATGCACGAGAAAAGTGTTCCAATACTTGTTGGGACTGTCCGTCTCGGATACCCAGACCGGACTGCGCGCGATTCCAGCCTTTTTCATGAGGGAGCTGATGCAGGTAAAGGGTGAGCGATTCGAGTATGAGACAAACATGCTGATCGAGACGAAAAACTTAAATATCTCCATAATAGA
Organism: Eubacterium sp.; assembly: GCA_023663915.1. Next base: position 3,409 of record JAMPGN010000179.1, read on the forward strand.
AGTGCCCGTGGAGACAGTCTATATCGAGGAGAACAAGACCAGTCATTTCAATCCAATTAAAGATTCCGTGCGTATTTATTTAGTGTTCGGTAAATTCTTGTTCTCATCGCTCTCGTCGAGCGTGCTAGACTTGTTACTTTTTCATATGTTCTGCACACTTTTACAGCCGATGGAAGGGATCAGCCGGGCGATTCCGTACATCGTAGCGGCGACCGTGTTAGCGAGGGTGATTTCCGCCGTGTACAATTTCCTCATCAATTACCGGGTGGTATTTCAAAGCGAGGGGAATCTTGCCGCCGCCGCAGGGAAATATTTCCTGCTTGCGGTCTGCCAGATGATGTGCAGCGCGTTTCTGGTCAATGCCCTGTACGGCTTGATTGGCGGTACGGAAGTGCTTGTCAAGATGCCGGTGGATATTTTCTTGTTTTTTGTGAGTTTTGTGATCCAGAGAGAGTTCGTATATCGACAAAAAGGAAATCCTGCGGGCTGACATAACCTGCGGGATTTTGACAGAATCAATATGCTTAGAATTTATAATTGATACCGCTTTGCTTCATATTCTGCCATTACAGAACCATCCTTTCATGCCGTTCGGATTTGAAAGTCAGAGATAACGGCTGTGTTCCAATGGAGTTTAATTCAAGCAATTCCGGTACGGCAAAGCGCGTGCGCTCCAGCAGGGCATCAAACGAGCCGGATTCTAATACGAGACCGGGAATATCATTGCTGGTGGCGACCCATACATTGGCTTCGTTATCCCAGGTAAAAGTTATAATATATTCCATAGCACAACCTCCTGTATGAATATTATTGAATAACTAATAAATATTATTCCATTTTGGTGATGATTTGTAAAGTAATTTCATATACATAACCATAAATCCGCCCGCCCGAAAGCTCCGGAAATCCATCCGGCGCGCACCCGCGCGGGCACGACGGCGTATGGTGAATATATGAGGATAAGGCAAAACAAAGGGAAAATCCGCAAATTAACCCCCTATCGGACAGAGAGGAAAGCAGAAGGTAAGCTTAAGTACGCCATAAGGGTTGAACTGATTCTTTTGCTGGCATTTGGCTGCGTGGCAATGAGCAGGGAGATCACGCAGAGATGGGAAAACTCTGCATGGCAAGAAAGTGAAAGCCAGTGGGTGTCAGACGCGGGGGAGGCGGTCGAGGTATCGGCGGATGGAAACTACATTAAGTGGGTGGAATTTAACGTAACCTGCGAGGCGATGGCTGCCGCCTATGAGTATGATGTGTCATCCTATGAAAAAGACGTGCATCTTGACTGGATGGAGCTTCTCGCATATGCAGGTGCGAAGACCGGCGGGAAATTCGACAAAAATAGTGTGAAAAAGATAAATGAGGCGGCACAGGCGCTGCAAAACGGCGAGGCAACCATGGAAGAGCTGACGGAAGGCATGGAGTACTACGATTATTACTTAGAGGCATACAGCGCAGTGCTCGGCGGTATGGTCGGCGAGTTTTCCTTAAAAGAAGATGGAAAATGGAACAAATATTATGGGCTGAAAGCTTTCTCTCCGATTGCAAAAGGATTTGACTACAGCCATTATGATGATTTTGGCGCATCCAGAAGTTATGGATATGCCAGACCGCATTTAGGGCATGACATGATGGGACAGATCGGCACACCCATCATCGCAGTGGAGTCTGGCGTTGTGGAAGCGCTCGGTTGGAATCAGTACGGCGGCTGGCGCATCGGCATCCGCAGCTTTGATGGTAAGAGATATTATTACTACGCGCATTTGCGTCAAAATTATCCCTATGCGGAAGGACTTGAGGAAGGGAGCGTGGTCACGGCAGGAGATGTCATAGGATATATGGGACATACCGGCTACAGTACGAAAGAGAATGTCAACAATATCGAGACGGTGCATCTTCACTGGGGACTCCAGCTCATATTTGATGAATCCCAGAAAGAAGGTAACAACGAGATCTGGGTGGACTGCTATGAACTGACCAAGTTCCTCTATCGAAACCGCAGCGAGGTGGCGAAAATCGAGGACAGCAAAGAGTGGAAACGAACCCGTGAGATGGCAGATCCAGAGGTAGAAAAGCATTGCAAAAACAATACCTCTATGATACAATAGGTGAAGCGGACAATGATAAAAAAATAACAATCGTTGTCAGTCTTAACATTTAAACGTTTATCTAACAATCATACCACGATGGAGGGAAAAAAGATGGCAAAAAAAGTTGTTTTGGCAGGCGCTTGCCGCACGGCTATCGGTACTATGGGCGGGGGCTTAAGCACAACTCCGGCAGCAGAGCTTGGAGCAATCGTAATCAAAGAGGCGTTGAACAGGGCAGGAGTGGCTCCTGACAAAGTTGATCATGTATACATGGGCTGTGTCATTCAGGCAGGACAGGGTCAGAACGTGGCTCGTCAGTCCTCCATCAAGGCAGGTATCCCCAATGAAGTTCCGGCAGTTACGATCAACGTAGTATGCGGTTCCGGTCTTAACTGTGTCAACATGGCTGCACAGATGATTCAGGCAGGCGATGCAGATATCGTTGTTGCAGGCGGTATGGAGAACATGTCCATGGCTCCTTACGCTATGATGCAGGGTCGTTACGGATACAGAATGAACAACGGCACCTTGGTTGATACGATGATCAAAGATGCGTTGTGGGATGCTTTTAACGATTATCATATGATTAAGACAGCGGACAATATCTGCGAAGAGTGGGGACTTACCCGTGAGGAACTGGACGAGTTTGCATTGAAGAGCCAGTTAAAAGCAGAGGCAGCTCAGAAGAGCGGTGCTTTTGAGAAAGAGATCGTACCTGTTATGGTTAAGAAGAAAAAAGAGACGGTTGAGTTCAAAGTTGACGAAGGACCGAGACCGGGTTCCACGATCGAAGGGCTTCAGAAACTTCGCCCGATCAATCCGAATGGATTTGTTACCGCAGGAAACGCTTCCGGTATCAATGACGGCGCGGCGGCGATCGTTGTCATGAGCGAGGAGAAGGCGAAAGAATTAGGCGTTAAGCCGATGGCGACTTTTGTGGCAGGCGCTCTTGCAGGATGCAGACCTGAGATCATGGGTATCGGTCCTGTTCCGGCGACTAAGAAAGTTATGGCGAAAGCGGGTTACAAGATTGAAGATTTCGATATCATCGAGGCGAACGAGGCATTTGCAGCTCAGTCTGTCGCAGTCGGCAAAGAACTTGGAATCGACGTAGACAAGCAGCTTAACCCGAACGGCGGCGCAATCGCGCTCGGACATCCGGTAGGAGCATCCGGATGCCGTATTCTCGTAACTCTGCTTCATGAGATGGAAGCAAAAGATGCGAAGAAAGGTCTTGCAACGCTGTGTATCGGCGGCGGTATGGGTTGTGCAACGATTGTAGAAAGAGATTAGTAATAGGGTGATTATTTTAAGTTCTAAGGCGTTACATCGAAAGTTGTACCGCCTAAGAACTTTTAGTCATTACATAGACTGTATAAGATGGATATCAAATCATAAAGGAGACGGATACAATGGAATTTGTATTATATGAGGTAAAAGGACAGGTCGGCACGATTACCATCAACCGTGAGAAAGCGCTGAATGCATTAAATTCTACCGTGTTGGACGAGCTTAATGCGACATTGGACAGCGTAGACCTTGATGCGGTAAGATGCCTGATCTTAACGGGTGCGGGACAGAAATCTTTCGTAGCGGGCGCGGACATTGGTGAGATGAGCACGCTGACCAAGGCAGAAGGAGAGGCTTTCGGCAAGAAGGGCAACGATGTTTTCCGTAAGTTAGAGACATTCCCGATTCCTGTCATTGCGGCAGTCAACGGTTTTGCACTTGGCGGCGGTTGTGAGATTTCCATGAGCTGTGATATCAGAATTTGTTCCGATAATGCAGTATTCGGACAGCCGGAAGTTGGTCTTGGCATCACACCGGGATTCGGCGGCACACAGAGGCTTGCGAGAATCGTAGGACCGGGCATGGCAAAACAGATGATCTACACGGCAAGAAACATCAAGGCGGACGAGGCATTACGAATCGGTCTTGTCAACGCAGTATATCCGCAGGAAGAACTGATGGCGGCGGCTGAGAAGATGGCGGCAGGCATCGCAAAGAATGCGCCGATCGCAGTACGCAACTGCAAGAAAGCGATCAACGATGGCTTAGAGGTTGGCATGGACGAGGCAATCGTGATCGAGGAGAAGCTGTTCGGTGACTGCTTCGAGACGGAAGACCAGAAGTACGGCATGGCATTTTTCCTTGACAAGAATAAAGAGAAGGTAAAAGAGCCTTTTAAAAACTGCTAAAAGAATTTACGAGTGATATAGAAAATTAAAATATAAAAAGGAGGAATTACAATGAAAGTAGGAGTTATCGGCGCGGGAACGATGGGTTCCGGTATTGCACAGGCATTCGCTATGACAGACGGATATGAGGTATGTCTCTGCGATATCAAAGAAGAGTATGCAGAAGGCGGCAAGGCTAAAATTCAGAAGAACATGAATTTCCTGGTTGGCAAAGAGAAGATTACACAGGAAAAAGCCGACGAAGTTATGGGAAAGATCACAACAGGATTAAATAACATCTGTACTGATTGCGACCTGATCATAGAAGTTGCCCTTGAGAAGATGGAGATCAAACAGTCGATCTTCAAAGAGCTGATGGGTATCGTTAAGAAAGATTGTATGTTTGCTTCCAACACATCTTCCCTTTCCATTACCAAGATCGGAGAAGGATTGGACAGACCGATGATCGGTATGCACTTCTTCAATCCGGCTGACAGAATGAAACTGGTAGAGGTTATTCGCGGCGAGAACACACCTCAGGAGATGGTAGATAAGATCACTGCCATTGCTACCGAGATTGGCAAGACTCCTGTACAGGTGAAAGAAGCTCCCGGCTTTGTTGTCAACAGAATCCTGATCCCGATGATCAATGAGGCGATCGGTGTATTGGACGCAGGGACAGCTTCAGCAGAGGATATCGATGTTGCTATGCAGCTTGGTGCATCTCACCCGATGGGACCGCTTCATCTAGGTGATTTGATCGGTCTGGATATCTGCCTTGCAATTATGGAAGTTCTCTACAACGAGACCAAGAACGAGAAATATGCTCCGCAGCCGCTTCTTAAGAAGATGGTAGAGGAGAAGAAACTCGGCAGAAAGACCGGCGTAGGATTTTTTGATTATTCTAAATAGAAAATAAAACATGGAGGAATAAAGAATCATGGATTTTACTTTAAGCAAAGAACATGAAATG
>JAMPGN010000017.1 GCA_023663915.1 Eubacterium sp.
TATTTTTTTCTGAATTATCAGCTTTCCTAAGCTCCCCAGCATTTCTGCTAAATGGAAAACTGTGCCATATACAACTGATAATAAACCCCTTTCTTCTCCATCAGCTCCCGTGCATTGCCCTCCTCGATAATTTTCCCGTCATCCACTACGAAAATACGGTCAGCTTTCTGGATCGTAGATAACCTGTGAGCGATGACAAAAGATGTCCTTCCCACCAGAAGATGCTCGATCCCCTCCTGCACCAGAAGTTCCGTCTTCGTGTCGATGCTGGAAGTCGCCTCATCCAGAATCAGGATTTTCGGATCAGATACCATCGTTCTGGCAAACGCAAGAAGCTGTTTCTGCCCGATGGAAAGCCCGCCGCCGCGCTCGGACAGCTTCGTGTCATAGCCTTTGTCCAGTCTCATAATGAAGTCATGCGCGTTGACCGCCTTAGCCGCCGCAACGATCTCCTCATCCGTAGCATCCAGCTTTCCATACCGTATATTATCCCGGATCGTCCCCGAAAAAAGGAAATTATCCTGGGTCATGATCCCCATCTGCCTGCGCAGGCTCTCGATGGAAACCTTTTTCACATCATGCCCATCAATGCTCACAATGCCTTCCTGCACGTCATAGAAACGGCTGATGAGGTTCACGATCGTAGACTTTCCGGCGCCGGTAGGCCCCACCAGCGCGATCGTCTCACCCGGCTTGATCTGAAAACTCACGTCATCCAGCACTTTGACCTTATCATCATAGGAGAAATTCACATGCTCAAAAGACACCTCGCCCCGGATCGGTGGCATTGAGACCACTCCCTCGCCGTCTGCGATCGCCGGCGGAGTATCCAGTATCTCAAAAATACGTTCCGCTCCCGCAATATTCGTCACCAACTGGTTGTAGAAATTGCTGATATTGTGAATCGGCTGCCAGAACATGCTCAGATAGGTCCCGAAAGCGATAAAAGTTCCCACAGAAACCTGCTCGACTCCCAAAATCATGATACCCGTATAATACAGCAGAATACAGCCCAATCCCCACGAAAGGTCGATCACCGACCCAAAAGCGTCACTCATGCGCACCGCGTCAAAAAACGAAGTGCGGTGTTCCGAAATCAAAACATCAAATGTAGTTTCCGTCTCCCTTTGTGCATGAAAACTCTGAATGATCTTGATTCCCGCCATATCTTCATGAATAAAAGCGTTTAGGTTGGCGGACTTCTTGCGAAATGTCTGCCAGCGCGGGTGTGCCTTGATCTGAATAAACACCGTTCCCGCCGCCATGAAAGGAATCGTCATCATGGAGGCAAGCGCCAGCCGCGGATTTTTCCAGATCATGATTACCACCACCGCTATAACCGTCAATCCGTCCGGAATCAGCGTCGTCACACAGTTTGACAGCACATCCTTGAGGGAATTGATATCCCCGATGATGCGGGACAGTATTTTTCCTGTCGGCCGGCTGTCAAAGAACTGGAAATCCAACTTCTGGATATGCGTGTACAATTCCTGTCGAATCGTCAAAAGGATCTCGTTGCACACCTTCGCCATGATATACATACGCAGTTTGACCGTAATAACCAACACAAGATTAATTACTAATGCGAAGATAAGCAGTCTGTACAATCCGTTTAAGTCCCTCACCGCTATGTAGTCATCGATCGCGGACTCCATAATAAGTGGATTGACCAGACTGATCAACACACCGTAGCCCATAATCAAAAGCACCAGAACAATCTGCCACTTATAAACGAGCAGATAACCAAACAGACGCATCAAAGTCTGCACTTTACTGCGTTCGACGCTTAATTCATCATCTTTATAAGAATTTACTGCCATTTCTGCCACCATCCTTTCTGTCAGTCTCCGCCACATCTCCATATTGCGACTCATACGTCTCATAGTACAGCCCCCGCTTCGCCAAAAGTTCCTCATGCGTCCCCCGCTCCGCTATGCTCCCGTTCTCCAGCACGATGATCTCATCCGCATGTCGCACCGCGCTGATTCTGTGCGCGATAATGATCTTCGTCGTATGCTCCAGCATCTTGAGCGTCTGCTGGATCATGTGCTCCGTCTCCATATCCAGCGCCGATGTGGAATCGTCCAGCACCAGAACCGGATCTTTCTTCGCAAGCGCCCTCGCGATGCTGATACGCTGTTTCTGTCCGCCCGACAACCCTACTCCGCGCTCTCCGATCACTGTATCATAGGTATCCTCCATGCGTTCGATAAAGCTGCTCGCCTGTGCCTGCGTGGAAGCACGCCTGACCGTCTTGAAATCTATGTAATCCTTTTTACCCAGCTTGATGTTCTCATTGATCGTATCCGAAAACAGAAAAACGTCCTGCATCACATAACTGACACTCGTCCGCAGCTGTTCCAAAGACAATTCCTTAACATTGACATCGTCCAGATAGACCGCCCCGTCCGTGGCATCATACATGCGCTGCAAAAGCTGTACGATAGACGTTTTCCCCGCTCCGGTCGCTCCCATGATTCCCAGCGTTCTCCCCGCTTCCACCGTAAAAGAAATATCATGCAGTATCTCATACCTGTCTTCTTTCTGAAAAGATACATGATCGAAACAGACTTTTCCCAATACTTTTTCTAATTTGACCGGTTTGGTCACTTCTGTAATACTCGGCTTAACACCGTATATCTTCCTAATTTTCTTATTCGACGCGACCGCCGCCGAGAAACTGTTGGTCAGCCAGCCAAGCATCTCCATCGGCCAGACAATATTGGTGGAATACTCCATAAACGCCGTCAACTGACCGAGCGACATCTCTTTATCAATGACAAATTTCCCACCGACTAACATAGTCAATAACGGTAACACCTTTGTCACCACCGTAAAACACGGATAATACCGCACAAATACCTTCGACTGTTCCATGTTCAAATCATAATACCGCTTGTTGTGGGACAGAAATTTGCTGATCTCAAACTTTTCTCTGGCAAAAGCCTTTACCGTGCGCACACCGGCAAGATTCTCCTCGGCTACCGTATTTAAGAGCGCGTTTTCCTCACTGATCTCCTCATAGACCCTGCCGAGCCTGCGCTCCATAATGATTGCAAAAGAACCGCATAGAAGCATCGCCGCCGTCGGCACGAGCGCCAATTTCCAGTTGAGTATGTACATGCATGTCAGAATGATACTGGTGTGATAGACGACCTCGATCAGCAGCATACTGACATATCCCAGAGCGTCCCATACACGGTCCACATCTTCCTTGACGCGCGCCATCAATTCCCCTGTGTTGGTCTTATCAAAGAAGTCCGCGCTGAGTCCCTGAATATGCCGGAACAGGTCACGCCGCATATCGCCGGAGATCTTCGCGCCGTTCTTGTCGAAGGTGTATTCTTTCACATACTGAAAGATACATCTTCCAAGCCCGATTCCCAGAAATCCAAGCAGCAAATATTTCAACTCGCCAATCTTTCCGCCCACGATCACATCATCCACCACGTGCGCCGTCAGCCTCGGCGCCATCATATCCAGCGTGACCGCAATCAACAACGATAAAATCGCAAGCAGATAGGGAACTTTGTATTCCCATATGTAACTCGATAACTTTTTCATAACTGATCTCTCCCGTTTCGTCTTCCTGTAAATGTTGGTTCCTGTTCTATTTCTGTGACAAACTTTCCTATTGCACAAAAAAAGACTGTGGTAAATTACCACAGCCCTTCCATAAGCCCTGCATACATTGACCAGTCTAGTCACAAAGTCTGTTCCTGTCCAGTCTACTATCTGCGGAGGTAATTTTATATAATATGTTGCGCATCTGTTCTATTTTCTTGACTGCATATAAATCATTCTGCATCTTATGATTCCGTAACATCTTTTTTACCTCCTTTGTTTCGTCTGTCGTTACTTCATTTAATTACTTGATTCAATTATTCATTTAGTTCGCGTTTTAACCGACTCCATCAATGTTAGTGATAGCTTAATACAATCTTCTTAGGTTGTCAACGACTTTTGTTGGGATTTCTATTTTCTAATCCGTCAAAAGCACTATCAAAATCTAATAGCTTATTCTGGTACATATCCTGCAAGCCTTCATTGATAAAACTGCGGATTTCCATTCTCGCGTTTTCCTCTTGGGAATAATTAATTTTTGTTTCCATAAAAACCGTCTTTTATTTTAATATGGTTATCATATCACGATTGAAAGATTTCTACAACAGATGATTTTTCTGTGTTGTTGTCTTTTCAAACGCGTCCTAACAGATTTTTAAGTTTTGAATCTGCTTATATGCAGGCAGTCGTCGATTGCAATCATCAATAATTTCCTGTAATTGCGAAGATATCGTCGTATTATCCGCTTTCCTACCGGCTTCTGTGGATAAATCTGTGGGAACTCAAAATGAGAAGCAGTTGTATTTGCTATGTAAAATACCTATAATAGAAACAGGATCGGAGGTATCAAAAAGAATGGATGCATTAAGAAAAGAAGAAATATGTACTATGAAAGATATTTATGCATTGCCAGATGGAGAACGAGCTGAGTTAATTGACGGAAAAATTTATTATATGACCCCTCCAAACAGAAATCATCAAAAAATTAGTTGGAAGCTGCATCAGGCAATCGCAAATTATATTGATCGTAAAGCAGGAAATTGCGAGGTGTATGCAGCTCCATTTGCAGTTTTTCTGGATAAAGACGATAGGAATTATGTGGAACCGGATATTTCGGTCATCTGTGACCCTTCAAAATTAAACGATAAGGGATGCGCCGGCGCTCCGGATTGGATTGTTGAGATTGTTTCACAGAGCAGCAAACAAAGAGATTATATGACTAAATTGTTTAAATACCGCACGGCAGGGGTCAGGGAATATTGGATTGTTGATCCCGATAGACAGATGGTAACGGTTTATCGTTTTGAAAGTGATACAATGGGACACTATAATTTCGATGAAGAAATTCCAGTAGGAATATACGAGGGTTTTACCATAAGAATTGAATAATATATATTCATTGTTGCCTTGATTGGATTATGTTACACCATTTTCAGGGGAAAACGAAAATAGCCGCCACTATTCGCAGTAGTGACGGCTAGACTGTAAAAAGTTTAGCTAAATTATTGAGGGTAGCCGCTTCTATGGCTTTCCCTTTTCTGCCTATAATATAGCATATCTGGCAGCAGAATGCAGGAGAAAAACGCACGTTTCCTCTATTTTCCCATTTTCCTATCCTATTCCCCTAAGTACGCCTTCTTGACCGCCTCATCATGCATCAGCTCATCCGCCTCTCCCGACAACGAGATGTTACCCGTCTCAAGCACATACGCCCTATCCGCGATCGCGAGCGCCTTCTTCGCATTCTGCTCCACCAAAAGCACCGTCGTCCCCGACTCACTGACACTCTTGATGATATCAAAAATCTCATTGACAAAGATCGGAGAAAGCCCCATCGACGGCTCATCCATCAGAATAATATTCGGCTGGCTCATAAGCGCACGCCCCATGGCAAGCATCTGCTGTTCACCACCGCTCAAAGTACCTGCCATCTGTGTCTTACGCTCTTCCAGCCTCGGAAAACGCTCATACACCATCTGCAGCGTCTCCTTGATCTCATTTTTATCTTTTCTCGTGTACGCGCCCATCATCAGATTATCATAGACCGACAACTGCGCAAAAACACGCCTGCCTTCCGGCACATGCGCCATACCCATCGGCACAATCTTATACCCCGGCGTTTTTGTGATATCCTTTCCCTCGAAAAGAATACTGCCGCTCGTAGGCTTAATCAGTCCCGTGATCGTATGGAGCGTCGTCGTCTTCCCCGCACCGTTCGCCCCAATCAAGGCAATCACCTCGCCCTGTTCCACCTCAAAGCTGATCCCCTTAATCGCCTCTATCACACCATAATGCACATGAAGATCTTTTATCTCTAACATTGCCATAATATCTACTTCCCTTTCCTACCCTCAGCCCCAGAAGAATGCCCGTTTTCAGTAACATTCTTCCAGATAGGACTTCGTTACACTTAGACTACGCCCATCACTGCCTAAACACACTCCATGTCCTACCCCTCACAGCCCCGGAAGAATGCCCGCTTCCAGCGGCATTCTTCCAGACATGGTCTAGTTCTACTTAGGCACCGTATTCCGGTGCCTTAGCAGAACTCCATGTCTTTTTACTCGCCAAGATACGCCGTAATCACTTCCGGATTGTTCAATACTTCCTGCGTATCGCCCTGCGCAAGCACCTCTCCGAAGTTTAACACCGTCAATTTCTCACAGATTCCAGACACCAGCTTCATATCATGCTCAATCAAAAGAATCGTCATATCAAAATGATCCCGCACGAAACCGATCGTATCCATTAATTCTTTCGTCTCATTCGGATTCATGCCCGCCGCCGGCTCGTCTAGCAGAAGAAGTTTGGGCGCGGTCGCCATAGCCCTCGCAATCTCTAACTTTCTCTGCTGTCCGTAGGGAAGATTCTCCGCCTGGTAATCCGCATACTCTTCTAATCCAAACACCTTGAGAAGCTCCATCGCCTTCTCATTCATCTCTTTTTCTACTTTATAATAGCGCGGCAGACGCAGGATTCCCTCAAGCGTAGAGTAGGGATAATGGTTATGCAGTCCCACCTTGACGTTATCGAGTACCGTCATGTCGCCAAACAGTCTTATATTCTGAAAAGTTCTGGCAATACCTGCCTTGCAGATATCGATTGTCTTCTTACCCGTCAAATTCACGCCGTCAAGAATAATCGCCCCCTCATCCGGCTGGTACACTCCCGTAAGCAGGTTAAAGATTGTCGTTTTGCCCGCGCCGTTCGGACCAATCAAGCCGTATAGCTGCCCTTTTTCCACCGAAATATCAAATGTGTTGACCGCACGCAGACCACCGAAGGAGATTCCTAAGTTTTTCGTCTCTAAAAGTGCCATATCTTACGCCTCCTCCTTGTCCGTCTTTCTGCCAGCCATAATGCGCTGTTTCAGACGTTTTCTGAAAAAGATCGCATTCGGACTCCAGTTGAATATCATCATGGCGATCAGCACAACCGCATAGATCAGCATACGGTAATCGCTCAGCGCCCTCAAAACTTCGGGAAGCAATGTCAAAAGCACCGCCGCAATGATCGAACCACGGATATTGCCGATCCCGCCGAGTACGACGAATACAAGAATCAAAATAGACATATTATATCCAAAGTTTTTCGGCAGGGCATTTAATGTGGAAAGATTGTGCGCATAGAGCACACCCGCCACACCAGCCAGAGATGCCGAAATCGTGAAGGCGATCAGCTTATATTTGGTCACGTTGATTCCTATGGACTCAGCGGCGATCCGGTTGTCACGGATGGACATAACCGCACGACCCGTCCTCGAATGGATAAAATTAAGTGTAATAAAAAGTGTAACAAGTATCAATATTACACCGATTGTAAAATTCGAGTCATTCGGTGTTCCCGTAACGCCCTGCGCGCCCTTTATTAACGTCACACCGCCCTCTTCCAGATTCAGCGACAGTGCATCTTTCATGGTAAAATGGATTCCATTGCTGTCCACGCCGAGATACAGCGCATTGATGATATTTTTGATGATCTCACCGAAAGCAAGCGTCACGATCGCCAGATAATCACCTCGCAGACGCAGTACCGGAATCCCCACCAGAAAACCTACCAAAGCCGCTGCCGCCGCGCCGATGAGGATCGCCAGAAAAAACCGCAGTCCACCCGGCATGGCATCTTTCATAGCAAGGGAAAAGACTGCGCTGGAAAAAGCCCCGACACACATAAACCCCGCGTGTCCAAGACTCAATTCCCCAAGGATACCTACCGTCAGATTCAACGCGATCGCCACAATCACATAAGTACAGAAAGGAACAAGAAGTCCCTGTATCAAACTGGATACATGCCCCGCAGACACAAGAAGCTGTACCACAATATATGCAAGAATCACCATTCCGTAGGTGATTAGATCATTCTTAGTCGTTTTGTTTATTTTCATTTTTTTCATCGAAAATCCCTCCTAGACCTTCTCTTGGACTTTCTTGCCGAGAAGTCCCGTAGGTTTCACCAGAAGCACGATGATCAGGATACTAAATACGATCGCGTCGGAAAGCTGGGAAGAAATATACGCCTTGCTCAGATTTTCGATCACGCCCAACAAAATGCCGCCGATAAAAGCACCGGGAATCGAACCGATCCCCCCGAATACCGCCGCCACGAAAGCCTTGATGCCCGGCATGGAACCGGTATAAGGAGTGAGCGCCGGATACGCGGAACATAAGAGCACGCCCGCGATAGCCGCCAGTGAAGAGCCGATGGCAAAAGTAATCGCGATCGTTCCGTTTACATTGATACCCATAAGCTGTGCGGCTCCCTTATCCTCGGACACCGCCGTCATGGCACGTCCGATCTTGGTCTTTTTGACAAAAAGGGTAAGCCCCACCATAATAACAATATTGACAATGACCGTCACAATCGTCACACTCTTGATGACAAGCTGACCGTCAAACAATTCCAGATTCGCAAAAGGCACAACATTGGTAAATGCCTTGGTATCCGAGCCAAACACGAGAAGCGCCACATTCTGCAGCAGGTAGCTTACACCGATCGCCGTAATCAGCACGGCAAGCGGGGACGCGCCGCGAAGCGGTCTGTAGGCAATCCGCTCAATGGTCACGCCAAGTACCGTACACGCCGCCATGGATATGATAATCGCCACGAGGGGATTCAATCCCATGCCGCTGACCGTCACGAACACCACGTATCCGCCGATCATAATGACATCACCATGGGCAAAGTTCAGCATCTTGGCAATTCCGTACACCATGGTGTAGCCAAGCGCAATCAGCGCGTACACACTTCCTAAGCTTATTCCGTTTATCAAATGGGCTATAAAACTCATAGTTGCACCTCGGTTTCTCTATTGCATCGTTGTTGCATGTTTATTACATGTTCTCAAATAGGTCGCCCGACAGAAATTGCCGCCAAGCTGGAGTATTGTGATATGTAAGATACACATCTGTTGTTGTCAAACATATTCGCAAGGAAGAATCGTTCACGATTCTTCCAAACATGGTCTAGTTCTACTTAGGCACCGTATTCCGGTGCCTTAGCAGAACTCCATGTTTTTTTACATGGCTGTATAAGCGCCATCCTTAATCACTACTGCCTTAGGAGCTTTGGTCGGCTCACCGGATGCATCCCATGTGATGCCAAGACCGGTCAGTCCGTCTACCTGAATCTCTGTCATGGCTGCTGATAATGCCGTGCAGATTTCCTCATTGGACATATCCGCCGTGATACCTGCCTTCTCCGCTGCCGCCTTGATGGTGTAGATCGCATCATAACCATCCGCCGCGAACTGATTCGGGGTCTCACCGAATTTCTCATTGTATGTTGTGACAAACTTTACTGTCAGATCATCTGTCGCGTCTGCTGCGAAAGGAGTCAGAAGCATAACGCCCTCAGCAAGAGATGCGTCGAAATTCTCAACACCCAGGATACCGTCGAGACCGTCACATCCGAAGAACGCCACATCAAATCCCATGTCTGATGCCTGTTTTAAGATCAGCGCCGCCTCATTGTAGTAGATGGGGAGGAACACAAGATCTGCACCCGCATCTTTTGCCTGCTGCAGCTGCACAGAAAAGTCTGTCTTATTGTCCGCCGTAAATGCACCTGCCGTCACGATTTCAAAAGGCTGGTTTGCTGCTTCTGCCGCAAACGTTTCATAAATACCGGAAGAATATACATCGGAACTGTCATAGATTACCGCTACATTTGTTGCAAGGCTGTGCTCGCCAATGTACTGTGCAGATGCCGAGCCCTGATTAGGATCCGAGAAACATACACGGAAAGAGTTCGGATTTGCAACACACTCTACCGCAGAACCCGAAGGTGTCAGCTGGAAGATATTGTCCTCTGCCGTCTTAGCCGATACTGCGATGGAACATGCGCTGGTAACGCAGCCGTCAAGTACCTGTAATCCCCAATCCTTCAACGTATTGTATGCGTTGACAGATTTCTCGGAATCTAACTCATCGTCCTGAAAGTTTAACTCAACCGTCATACCATTGATACCGCCTGCCGCATTAATCTCATCCACTGCGATCTGTGAACCGTTCATAGCCGCGATACCGTACACTGCTGCGCCTCCGGTCAACGGTCCGATGCCGCCGATCTTGAATGTGCCGCCTGCACCATCTGCCGCACCTGCATCATCCGCCGCTTCTGTATCTGCATTGTCCGCCGCTGTTTCATCTGCATTGTCTGCACCGGCGTCTTCTGCCGCTGCATCGTCTGTCGTTCCGGTAGATGCACTGCCGGAATCTGCGCCTGTGGAACCACAGCCCGCCAGCAAAGCAGCGGTCATAACTCCTGCAAGCACAAGGTTTAACATTCTTTTCTTCATAAATTTTCTCCTCCTTTTATTGACTAGAAAGATTCAAAAAAAGGACTCCTATATAATAATAAGAAGTCCCACCCTTGAAACTTAGAAAAATCATAGTCAAATTCTACAATTTTGTCAATAGTTTTTTGTTAATTTTCCTTTTTCCTTTAAATGCAAAAGAAATTTCTACCATTTCCAAGTAGAAATTTCCCTGCCCATTCATCTGTATTTTCTAATTATTTTAGTTGATCGATCGCTTTCAAATACCCCTGCTACAATGTCTTTCTCATAATACTCTTTCTTTATACATGTAGTTGTATTCGACAAAGAATGACTCGCTATAAATGTAAATATATATTTGCATTTATCATTTTCTAGCGGGTATTTTGACGGGTCTATATCGAATGATAATCTAACAGCATAATCGGTATTATCTTTTTTACGCGTAAAGCGGTCAATGCTGATAAGAGGTGCCTTGGAAGGATTTATTTCGGTAACTGTATTAATACCGTCACCATGCATTTTACAATACACTAATCTATACTTTAAATCAGTGAGCATTGCACTAGTATGATTTACAACTTTGATCCGGTATATAGCGTCACTCCCACCATCGTTCTCAACACAAATCTCATCCGATATTCTTATCTTTGGCTTAATCAGCATTAAAAAGAGCGCATAACAAAGTGATGCTATAATACCGGAAACCACACCAATAATGATACTGCTTCCAATCCCCAACGGCGTCTCCCCCTTTTCTTTAGTACAATCAAACGTTCAAACTGCCAAGCCTAATGATTGATTTCTCCTCTCATTTTGACTCCTTTCCGGCTCACATAAAGCCACCCTGCTTGTAATAATATTATATCATATTTTTACAAAACGTACGCATAAACAATGTAAAGAAAATATTATTTTCCTACATGTACGCTAATTATAGTTTATACAAACTAAAATGTCAAACGAAATCCCTAAAAATTCCAGATGCCCTGCTACCTCTCCATCTTCCAGAAAAACGCGCTATACGGGGGCAGTTCGCTTCCGCCGCCGAAATCGTGCGGCTTTCCGCTGATCAAATCCTCCGCCATACCGCATCCGGCGTCAAAATGCGCCGTGTAGCTCTCACTGTCCGCATTAATTGCCACAAGCACCCTCTCATCGTCGCACTTGCGCTCAAAAATGCACTGCTTATTCGTCAAAACCACGGAACGGAAATTGCCGTAATTTAATGCCTTAGATTCCTTCTTCGCCTTGGCAAGCTTCTCAATCCACTCACACAGATCATTCCACTCCGGCTGCTCGAAACATGCGCGCAGCGCCGGATCGCCCTCGCTCTTATTGGCTTTCGCGCCCCACTCACTGCCATAGTACACGCAAGGGATTCCCGGCATACCGAAACAGATCGCGTAGATGAGCGGCAGATGTTTCTCATTCGTCAAAATGCTGGCAACCCTTGTCACATCATGGTTGTCCACAAAAGAAAACATGTGCTTGCCTTTGTACAAGGTCCAGTTTTCAGGACCAAACTGGCGCATTAAGGAATGGTTGATCTCAAACATGTTCATGCTGTTAAAACTGGAAAATAACCCCTTATAACATTCATAATTTGTAGCGGAATGAAGCATCTGCTCATTGACCATCTGGTTATAATCGCCGTGCAGCATCTCCCCCAGCAAATAGAAATCCGCTTTCAGACTATCCGTGAAT
This sequence comes from Eubacterium sp., assembly GCA_023663915.1. The sequence continues at coordinate 12,047 of JAMPGN010000017.1, forward strand.
CCCCGCAATCTTCTGACAAAGTCATGGTCTAAACAATATGCCACGTCCAGACGCAGACCGTCAATGTCAAACTCTTCCACCCAGCCCTTAATGCTGTCAAAAATATGGTTGATTACATCTTCGTGGCGCAGATTGATCTTCACAAGATCGTAATGCCCCTCCCATCCCTCGTACCACAGACCATCGTTATAGTTGGAATTGCCGCCGAGATTAATGTTGAACCAGCTTAAGTACGGAGAGTTCTCACGATTCCTCAAAACATCCTGAAATGCCCAGAATCCTCTGCCCACATGATTAAAGACTCCGTCCAGCATTACCTTGATACCGTTGTCATGCAGATTCTTACATACTTCCTTGAAGTCCTCGTTCGTCCCCAGCCTGCAGTCAACCTTACGGTAATCCCTCGTATTGTAGCCATGCGTATCCGACTCAAACACAGGAGAAAAATAGACCGCATTGATCCCAAGCTTCTTCATATGGGGAATCCAGTCGTTTACTTTCAAGATACGATGTTCAAGTTGTCCGTCATTCTCAAAAGGCGCGCCACAAAATCCCAAAGGATAAATCTGATAAAAAACACTTTCATAAGCCCACATAATATGTACTCCTCTTCTTTATACACATGAATTTTCATGTCATTTTACTTTTTCATATTTTCTATTCTATCACCGTTATGCACAATTTGCAAAACACGTTTTTATTGACCGAATGAGTATTATTTTTTGTAAACTAAAATCCGTTTCTCGACTTTTCCACAGGTTTTTATCCCTTTTTTTATAAAAACCTATGGAAAACGCCAAAGAAATCCCCAATTTCCACAGAGTTATCCACATTGACATTTATGTCATATTATGGTGACTCCACTTCCATTTTTGTCAAAAAAGAGATGTCATATTCGGAATATTCTATCATTTTTTGTCAATTTTCTTTTTTTCCCTAATGAAAGTTGTCAAAAAATGTTGTATAATACTTTTTGACTTAGTCAGTACATTTTGTAGCTTGACGCTGTAAGTCAATCAATATTTTGTACAAAAACGAGCTGCGCTCGTTTATGAGATTCGCGTCGCGAACCCGAAAACATCTGAAAGGAGTATATTATGCAGCCCAAATTAGGTTCCCATGTCGGAATGAGCGGCAAGGGGATGATGCTCAATTCCGTAAAAGAAGCAATTTCCTACGATGCCGATACATTCATGTTATACACAGGCGCACCGCAGAATACCAAGCGAAAAGATATCTCCGAACTGAATATCGATGCCGCGTGGGAGTGTATGCGCACCCATAATATGGAAGATTTCGTGGTTCACGCCCCCTATATCATCAATCTTGCCAATACAGTCAATCCTTCCACTTATGAGATTGCCGTGGAATTTCTCGCTCTGGAGATTGAGCGCACGATCGCCATGGGTTCCCATATCCTGATCCTGCATCCCGGTTCGCATGTGGGCGCAGGTGTGGATGCGGGTATTGACCGGATTGCTCAAGGGCTGAATGAAGTGCTGACGAAAGACCAGGAATGCTCCATCGCATTGGAGACCATGGCAGGGAAAGGCTCTGAGATCGGGCGTAGTTTCGAGGAGCTTGCCGCGATCTATGACAAAGTCACCTACAGCGACAAACTGCGCGTCTGCATGGACACCTGCCACTTAAACGACGCCGGCTACGATATTGTGCATGACTTCGACGGAGTCATTGACCGATTTGATCAGTTGATCGGGAAAGACCAGATTGCGCTATTTCACATTAATGATAGCAAGAACGAACGCGGCGCGGGCAAAGACCGGCACGCCAACATTGGAGAAGGTACGATCGGAATAAAAGCTCTGCGCTATATTGTCCATCACCCCGACTTCATCAGTCTGCCTAAGATACTGGAAACACCCTATATTCCCTCATTGACTGAACCGGACAAGAAAGTTGCGCCTTACAAAGAGGAGATCGCGCTGCTGCGGCAATCATAAACCATCTATATAATTCTTTCTGCTGCCCGTCCGCCAAAAAGCAGGCGGCAGCAGTTTCACGCTTTTCCTATACCTGCTGTTCTCACAGCCATTCATCCCAGAAACGTTCAATACGATGACCTATGCGGTCAACAGTAACGACCTCACAATTGTGCCACTCTCTGGGAAACAATCTCTGATAGGCAGGCGTCAGAAACCGCTCATCCAAAAGCGCAACGATGCCAAAATCGTCCACGGTACGGATAACCCTTCCCGCCGCCTGCAATACTTTATTCATGCCAGGATAGCGATAGGCATAGTCAAAGCCGTTCTCGCCCCACCCGTCAAAATATTGTTTCAGCAGTTCTCTCTCATTACATACCTGTGGAAGTCCCGTCCCGATAATAACTGCCCCAATCAGACTATCATTCTTCAAATCGATTCCCTCACTGAAGATGCCGCCCATCACGCAGAATCCTAACAGACTCCGCTCCTCTTCCATCTCGATCTCCATTTGAATCAGTGCATTTAAATCACAGTCTTCATTGCCGATAAATCTGCTTAAGAACGCTTCCCTTGCCTGCTCGTTCATATAATCTTCCTGCACGATGCATTCCACCGATTCATCCGCATTAAAATAATGCATGTAGATATCGTATGTCCGCCGCAGAAAAGCATGTGACGGAAAGAACAGCATATAATTGCCATGCCTTCTCTGCACCACCTCATGAATATAAGAAGCGATCCGATAATATTCCTCATCGCTCCTGCGCGTATATTTACTGGTCACATCGCTGCCAATGTAGATTCCCATCTTTTCCGGACGAAAAACAGACTTTGCGTACACCTCATAGTCCCCCTCGTCCGCTCCGAGAAGTCTCTTATAATATTGTATCGGCAGAAGCGTTGCTGAAAAAAGAATCGTGCTTCTGCCCCGCATCATGCACTCCCTTAAGTTTTTCGCCGGATTGACACAGAAAAGCTTCAAGATAAAACTCCCATCCGACTCCATCTCCGAGTATGTCACATAGTTCTCATCAACCAGCTCGTACATTTCCAGAAAATGCGATACTTCGAAATAAAATTCCAGTATATCCTTCCGTACCGGGCTGTCCTCGTGGTCTTCCAGATAATCCTCGATCGCCGCGCTAAGCCTTGTGAGCGCACGCACGAAAGGATCGATGAACTCCTCCACCTTATAATTCTCACACTCTCTTTTCAAAGCAAGCAGTTCCTTATTACATTTATCCAGATTCTTGGCGATTCGCTCATCGTACACTTTAACCGTCCTTTTTAACTCCAAGAAATCCTCTTTGCGCAGTACTGCGCTGTACATATCTCTGCCGCGCTCCACCAGATTATGCGCCTCGTCGATCAGAAAAATATATTCCCCACGAATCCCTTCCGCAAAAAATCTTCTCAGATACACATGCGGATCAAATACATAATTGTAATCACAGATGACCGCATCGGAGAACAGACTCATATCCAGACACATCTCAAAAGGGCACACCCTGTACTTTTGTGCATATTCCTCAATCTTATCCCGGCTGTACACATCCTCATGCGTGAGCAAATCGTACATCGCATCATTGATTCTGTCATAGTGCCCTTTCGCATAAGGGCAATATTCAGGATTGCATTCGGTCTCCTCCATAAAACACACCTTATCTTTTGCCGTCAGTATAACGCTCTTGAACTTCAATCCATGTTCCCGCAACAGCGAAAAGGTATTTTCGGCTACCGTGCGGGTAATCGTTTTGGCTGTCAGATAAAAAATCTTTTCACCCATCCCCTCTCCCATAGCCTTTACCGCCGGGAAAACCGTGGAGATCGTCTTGCCTACTCCCGTGGGAGCCTCGATAAAAAGTTTCCGTTTATGATAAATCGTCTGGTAGACGTAAGTCACCAGGTCCTTTTGTCCCTCTCTGTATGTAAAAGGAAATTGGAGCTTCTTGATGGAATCTTGTCTTACCTTCTGCCATGCAAAAGAATAGTCCGCCCACTTGCGATATTGTTCCATCACTCCCATGAACCATTCCCGCAATTCTTCAAAAGTAAAATCATAATGGAAATATCGTATTTCTTCCGTCTCTATATGACAGTATGTCATGCGGACGCGAATCTCCCGTAAGGCATTTTGCTGTGCATAGATGTAAGCATAGCACTTTGCCTGTGCCAGATGCACGGGTACGGCATCCTTCATTTTCTTAATATCGCGGAAAACTCCCTTGATCTCGTCTATGGTAACTGTGACTTTCTGTACTTCCTGTTCTTGGTACTGCTTTGCCGGCGCAAATAGATCCACCTCTCCCTTCCGATCCGGTTCTTCTACAATCTGCAGAACCGGCTCCAATGCATCCTCTGCTGCCTGCGTAATGATACCGTCAGCACGCCCCTCCACGATGATCTCATATTCTCCCGCATCGTAAACATACTTAAGTCCCACTTCCGCCTGGTACTCCGCCCCCATACGCCGCTGTATCATGCGATGAATCCGACTGCCCTCCTGCATCGCATTTTCCGGGGACGCCGATCTTCGATTGTCAATATCGCCGGAGCGCAGAACAAACTCCACAAGACTCCTGACGGAAATACGAATTTCCATACTTCTTTTCCTATCCTCTATACGGCATTCCATACCGTTCCATTTGGATCGTTTTGTCGCAGAGGTCAACAAATCCATCCTCGGCAAGCATCAGATACAAAAACTCCCCATCTAAGATATTACGCTATCTCAAATAGGGAGTCAATGTATCCTGTTTCTTCCGGATCATATCATTAACATGCTACTGCAAATTTTCTGAGATACTTCTCAAAATCAGCATCGTACCCATTACAAGTGACGGTCAGAACCTGATTGAAATTAAGTCCTAACACACCCAGGATCGACTTTGCATCTACTATAAAACTATTATAGGAAATGTCTACGTCAAAGATGCATTTTGTAGCAGCGGAAACAAATTCTGTCACTTCATCCGGTCTTAATTTAATTCTGTGTTGCATAGCATTCACCTTTCCTTTCCATTTATGTATGCAAAAGGCACACATAGAAAATTGTTTCATTTCTCCTCGTTTGAGTAGATTATACTCCTTTGTCCGTATTTGTAAAGAGATCATTTTGTTCCTAATAAAATACAATTTGGGGGCTTTCTTACAACCTAACCAAGATATTTTGAATGTCGAAATAAATTTTGTGAAATCTGCCTATTATCCTCATCTTCGCATAACTTTCACATAAAAAATATTCTCATTTCCGGTCAAATTCGACCATATAATCTTGGAATCGCAAAGGCAGCATCTGCCGCTGTAACCGAATGTTTCTGCGCTCTTTGATCCCGATTGTCTGATGAAAAATGGCAAATAATTCCTGATACTTAAACTCGCTGCCAGACCATCTCATAGCCTCCTCTCCGACGCCTTCCACGCCGGACACAAGATACCACTCTTCCTTCGCCGGATGCACACCGAATAAATTCCGCTTCTCGTCATGAATCATAAAATTCTCCGGTGCCAGCCTGTCAGCAAAATGCGGCATCACAAAAGGCATGACATTATTCTTCGGCCCGATCCGCGAATACAGGATTCCCTGTTCCAGCTCTTGAAATCTTATAAATTCCAACTCACAATGTGCCTCATTGGCGGTGCATCTGGCAAGTTCAAACACCTTACGGACATAAGGATTTCGCAGATTCTCCATCGTCCGCCTGCCATTGCCCGCAGTGATCCCATCTACGACTGTACGATAAATGGCATCTCCCTTGTCCTTATCATAAGATGCCGCCGCACGACAGAGCGTTACATATACTTCTTCTCCCAAACGTTCCCTAAGGGTACGCGCTACCTTATCAGTTTTGACCGAATCCGGCTGACTATACACATACTTTGCAAATAACCTGTAATTTTCTTCCTCGCCCACCTGAAGATGAAGATGCTCATGTCTTTCCTTTAAGGCATAGGCATCATAAATTGCCGTAAATATTCCCTCAAGTGAATCCTCACAGATAATATATTTCTCTTCCATATTATATGTTACTCCGTATATATGCCGCTTCTGCTTCCCATTCATAAAGTTTCAAGAATCATCCCTTCATCAAACAGAGTCATCTGACGGTAAGTTGTGCCGTCCGCCATAAAAGGTAGTTTCTCGCCTTTTCCCATCTGGTTCTGATAAGTCAGATTCCGCACAATATACTCTTCATCAATCTTCGTCGGGTACATCATCCTGCCGTTGCATGTGATAAAATACAGTGCGCGTTTTAGAACGATACCCATCTTCTTTAAATCTTCAAACGTCAGGCTTCCAAACCGTCTGGCGGCTATGATGCGCCTTGCGCTCTTGACCCCTATTCCTGGAATACGCAGAAGCAGTCTGTAATCCGCACGATTGACCTCAACCGGAAATACTTCCAGATGCCTCACCGCCCAATCCGCCTTCGGATCGATCGCCATATTGAAATTCGGACGTTCTGCCGTCAACAGCTCGTCCACCTTAAAATCATAGAATCTGAGCAGCCAGTCCGCCTGATACAGCCTATGCTCACGCAAAAGCGGTGTTCCGCCCGCAGCCATCGGAAGCTCCTTATCCTCATTGACATTCACAAAGGCGGAATAATACACTCTCTTTAGAGAAAATTTATCGTATAAATTCTCCGCCACTGACATGATCTGGTAATCGCTCTCCGGCAGCGCTCCTACCACCATCTGCGTAGACTGTCCCGCCGCGCAGAAATGGGGCGCATGCTTATATAAGGTAAGTTCGTTCTTATTCTCCGTAATGCCATTCTGAATCAGCCGCATCGGTTTCAGTATATTCTTACGGTGCTTGTTCGGCGCCATCTCCCGCAGTCCTTTTGCCGTCGCCATCTCCAAATTCACGCTCATCCGATCCGCCAGATATCCCGCCCGTTGTATAAGCATGGGATCTGAACCCGGAATCGTTTTCACATGGATATATCCTTGAAAACGGTGCACCATGCGCAGCTTGTGAACCGTCTCACAGATCAATTCCATCGTGTAATTCGGACTGTACAAAATACCGGAACTTAGGAAAAGCCCTTCTATATAATTACGCCTGTAAAATTCCATCGTCAGCTCACAGATTTCATCCGGCGTAAAAGACGCCCGCGGCACATCATTCGATTTCCTATTAATACAATACCGGCAGTCATAAATGCACTCATTCGTAAGCAGAATCTTCAGCAAAGAAATACACCTGCCATCCGATGCAAAACTATGACACAGCCCAGCCGCCATAGCATTGCCGATCCCCGTACCGTCATTCGCACGATTCACTCCGCTCGAACTGCACGACACATCATACTTTGCGGCATCCGCAAGAATCCTCAGTTTATCCGCAACCGACATCTGCGGTGAAATCCTGACTTCCATAACATCATAAATCCTTCACTTACTTAATTCATTTGCTTATTCGCTTATTCGCTTGCCCGCCTGTCCCCTGCTCCCCTGCTCCCCTGCTCCCCTGCTCCCCTGCTCCCCTGCTCCCCTGCTCATTGCCGCTTCTTTCTCTATCCCCCATAACCCAGCAAACCATCCCTACAAACAGAACATTTGTTCTGCTTATAAATATATCATATCACACCCTAAAATACATTGCAACACTTTTTAGAACATTTGTTCCATTTTCTTCAATTATATTTTTATTGATATTTTTAAAATCACCCATATATTTACTCCCTTTTCGGAATTGTGTACCCGTTAAAATCGAGCCTATAAATATACATTTTAAATGTATAAAAACACATTCAACTTTTTCCATGCCTTGAAATAAGCAACAAAATATAATACGATATATAATATCAAAATATAGATTGATAATTCAGTAGTTATGGGGTATAAAATGAAACGAACCATGTTTTGGCTTGCTATTGTTGCGGCAATTATTCAGATTTGTGCTTGCATTGTCATGGGATTTGAAATTTTTATTGCAACGCATCTAAATACAGATGCTATCATAGTGGAAAGCTATATCATGGGCATATGCTTGATTATTGAAATTGTTTGCATCCTTTATCGAATTTACTTGAGCAAACAATAATTTCCCGATATTCAGTAAACGAAAATCAAAATGCAGTTTCCTGAATTTATTCATGGCTATTCCATTCACATGCATCTCCCAACGTCAACTCAGAGGAAAAATAACTTCTCCCTATTCCCACTTGATTTCTCCCTCAAAACGCAGTTAAATATAAGTAAATTCGTTTCGCGAATTAACTTGGTAAATTTGTTCCACAAATTTACTTTACGAGTATTGCCTTGCAAACTCAATCATCTAAATTATATAAAGCGAGGTTTTCCATGAACAATTTAACAATCCCCAAAGATTACAAATCCGCCTTAAACCTGCACGACACGCAGATTGGCATCAAGACGGTCAAAGACTTTTTTCAGGTCCTGCTGGCAGAGGAACTCCATCTGCTGCGCGTATCCGCGCCCCTGTTTGTCGATCCCGCTTCCGGGCTCAACGACAACCTAAACGGCGTGGAACGTCCGGTCTCTTTCGGAATCAAAGAACAGAATGACGCTGAGGCTGAGATCGTGCATTCCCTTGCCAAATGGAAACGCATGGCGCTGCAGAAATACGGTTTTTCCTACGGAGAGGGGCTATACACCGACATGAGCGCCATCCGCCGGGACGAGACGACCGACAACATCCACTCCATCTATGTGGATCAGTGGGATTGGGAGAAGATTATCTCCCGCGAGGAGCGCACTCTGGAACATTTGCAAGAAACCGTTCGTTCCGTCTACAAAGTTCTCCGCAAAACTGAAAAATACATGGCGATACGTTATGACTATATCCAAGAAATCCTGCCGCATGATATCTTTTTCATCACCACGCAGGAACTGGAAAACATATTCCCCGACTATACGCCGAAGGAACGCGAATATTACATCACCAAGGAAAAAGGCGCGGTCTGCCTCATGCAGATTGGCGACCTGTTAGAATCCGGCGTCAAACATGACGGACGTGCGCCGGACTATGACGACTGGGCATTAAATGCGGATATTCTAGTGTATTACCCCGTGCTGGATATCGCCCTGGAACTCTCTTCCATGGGTATCCGTGTAGACAGGGATTCCCTGCCTGCACAGTTAGAGAAAGCAGGCTGTCCCGAAAGAGCTAAGCTGCCTTTCCAGAAAGCGATCTTAAATGATGAGCTTCCGCTCACGATCGGCGGCGGCATCGGCCAGTCCCGTATCTGCATGTTTTTCTTAAGAAAAGCGCATATCGGCGAGGTGCAGTCTTCCCTTTGGCCGGAGGAAGTGACAAAAGAGGCGATGACAAGCGGAATACACTTATTATAGAAAAGTATATGCAGTTATTATGTAAATCTTATAAATGCACAGCACGAATCCCCGTTGGGCGCAGCCCTGCCGGGGATTCTTTTTCTGCAGGCGGCACAGCCCCGGCAGAAATAATCCTGCACTCATATAATCCGTGCATTCTTTGTATACATAGCATCACCCTTACCTTATTACGTCTGTTTTTATTGGCGTATAACGTCAAAAATTAATTATTAATAGTGGTAATTATATTTATCATTTATGCTTAAAATGCGAAAAACCATGGAAGTCGCATAAATACAAGGCTTCCTGCCATTTTTTGATGCGTCTTTTAACTGCCATATCTTATCTTTTTAGTCTAGCTTATTCCCTATTGCGGAGACTTAAACAGATTTTCCACACATTCAGGGCAGCTCGCGCTGCCGGTTTTTTCCCAGAAGAATCAAAAACTCCCCGGACAGTCCGTGAGTAAACATGCCGGACACGCAGGCGTGAAATTTGCCTTGAAAAACCCACTATAGTACAGTATAATAAAGGATATGAGATAAATAAAAAGGCAGGACATGGAGGGTTGCCGCCCTTCATGCCCCTATGCAGGAGGGTGTGCTCCTAACACAGCATAAATACTATGCGCCAATACCTATTTTACTAGATTTTGCTTCTATCCGCAATATCATTTCTGGTGATTTAGGTTCGTGTGCTGTACTTTATGGCGGTGTGGGTAATGAAATCCTGCGCCGCCTGTTTTATTTATTTCGGCAGTGCAATAAACCCAGAAAGGGGAGGCGGAATATTTACATAACTCCCCTTACCGGGGCAACTGCCGAGATAAAGCCAAAAAGGTACACAGCACAATGGAAAAAGCGTTTCAGCCATAATCTGACATACAGGCATGAGGAAGCGGAGCAATGCTTTCTTTTCTTTCTGTGCCTGTTTCTTTCGGGCTATCCCACCCCGTTTTTCCACCTATGCCAGGAATTTCCTATACCGGAACAACTGAAAATAGGACAGGAATCAGATGGAGAACACAAATACAAGTGGACGGCAAAAGAGATTGTGGTCGGGCAGCTCCCTTGGTTTCTGCTGCTCACAGGGGTCTTGTCATCCTTTTTTATAAAAAATGCCGACCTTGCGCTGACAGAATACCTTAACCGGGGAAGGGAGGGGTTTATGACCTATAATTATCATCTGGGCGTATTTTCGCTGGTACTCATCCTGTCGGGTGCTTCTCTGTCGTTCCCCGCAATGCTCTTGCTATGGGTGGCTATCAGCCAGACAATAAGGATACTCCACCGGAATATGATGACGCGTTTCTGCTCCTGCAAGGAAACTGCTTCGGGAATCCTCCTTGGAAAATACGATGAAAAGATTCCTCCCAAATATGACAATGTGCAGGATAAACTCGGGATCGCATTTACTCTGATTGACGGGAGGGCTTTTAATGTGGACAGCGCCGTAATCGTATACTGGCTTCTGGGGAACAAAGGCTCAAAAGACGGGATATATCCAAAACGTGCAAAGCTTCCCGGCCTGATTGCCTACATAGCGAGTATGGGCGTTATAAGCGCCAAAAACAAAGACTACCAGTTTTACGACAAGAATATACATTGACGAAAGGAAAGGGGTATGTATACCTATGGAACAGACAAGAACAGAACTTTTGGCAAACTTAAAAAAAATAAGGAATGAAATAGTCGCAATCAATAAACTGCAGGAACAGGGGTACGAGCTGAATAAAAAACGCATGACCCGCAAAGCATTCCTGTCAACTGACAACTTCCACGATATTACCCACCTGCTGTATTATACCTGTGTCACGGCGGGTTTCCTCACAACCACTCTGACATCGCTTCTTGCTATTTTTGCCGGCGGGAATGGATGGGGATGGATCGTTTTTCCGGCAGTGACGGGATTTATCGTTTACAAAAAAAGGGGAAAACGCTCCCGGCTGCGAAGCATTGTTGAAAAGATATTGATTGCGTGCATCTTCTTTGCTTCCCCGTCCATGATCCCTTGGATGATCTCAATACCGGTTATCCTGTGCCTCTCCTTTTTCATTGTGAAGGTCTGGCTGAAAAAATCCGAGCAGGATACCATCAAGGCAAATATAGAAACGGCAGAAAAAAATAATGACATTGACCGGCTAAATGACACGATAAGGCAGAAATTGGAGGCAATCGGAAAACAGATAGATTTACACAGACAGAAAGCCAAGGAAATTGGAGGGACATGGTTTCCTGTTGATTACTATTTTCTGGATGCCGTAGAATTTTTTATCAAAGCAATCGCCAACCATCGGGCGGACAACGTAAAGGAAATGGTCAACCTTTATGAAGAACTGCAATACCGGGAACGCACGAAAGAACAGTTGAAAAATATCCAAGCAATATCGGAGGAGAGCGTCAAGGAACAGAAGATGCTGGCATTTCAGATGGCTTTTGCCAATATCATGCAGTCGAAGCAGCTGGACGACCTGAACGAAACCATAAAGAACAATAGTTCTAATACCTATTACAATTTTTTCTATTAAATTGATGCGGATTCCAATCCCATTAAAAGAAAAATGAAAGCAGTAAAAAATTTTTTAAATTTTTTTCAAAAAAATAAAACCTGAAGGCATCGGACTGTGTCTGATAAATAGATAAGCCGCATGAATGCACGCTCCTTTCTGCGGCATCTCATAAAAACCAATCAAACATATAATAAGAAAGCGAGGAAACGACTATGAAGAAACGTATCTCTAAAATGATGGCAATGACCTTGGTGCTTGGCTCCTCAATGACCGCACACGCAACTGCATATGGGGAAGATGGATGCGCTTATGACGATGGCGTAGGCTACGGTGATCGAATCCTTATTGAGTCAGGCAGGCTTGACCTTCTCGGCGACAATGTCACATACGACCCCAGTACTGGCATGATAACAGTAACCTTTGACCCTGAACCGTCCTACAACTCCGGCGCCAGCTACAGCGCACCTTCTGACGGCAGTTCTGCAGCAGCGCCCGCTCCGAAGGCAGCCAGATCGAACACTGGTGTAACCGGCAAAGAGCAGTTCCGCGCACTGGCACGTTCCGGCGCAGGCACCTACAGCGTAACGCACAAAGGCATCAAAATCGCTACATTCAACCTCATCGATTCTGAAAAGAACGCTAGATCCTGTGACGCAGTTGCTCTGGTACAGAGAGCAGACGGCAAATGGGCAATCAACTTCACCGTAGCAGACGCAACAGGTCTCACAGTAGGAGCTCCCCTTGACAGGACATACATGTACAAGACGCTGGGTGTAAGCTATGTGACCATCAATGACGAAATCGTAATCGATATGGAGGCTGAAAGTGCAGCCTCTGCAGCAACACCCGCAACTGCAAAATAACAACAGGCTTTGTATAGTTTCCACCCAAGCATAACTGAATATAGAAGCAAAGACCAGTCCTGCTTATTCTACAGAACCGGTCTTTTTTCGTGTTCCACTTTTACAATTTACATTGCCAAACAATCGGAACGATGCGATGTAGTAAACGAAATTTCATTTATATTTATTCTATCTCTTCTACTCTCTAAAACGATACAACTCCTCTGTCTCCACATTCCGGTATTCATGTTTTTCATAGTATCCGATCAGCGTGCCGTCCTCGTCCCGCAGCGCTACCATGTACACATCTTTGTTTTCCTTTTCGTTACGGAATGTATAGATCCTGTTATGGTCTTTGCTCTCTGCAAACCATTCAATCACTCTCCTGATCGCTTCCCCGGACTTTTCATTATGGCACTCTAAAATACTGCGCCCGACCAATTCCGCACCGCCGCGGTTTGCATATCTTGCCACCGCCGCCGGATTCATGTAAATGATCTCATGCTCCGTATTACAGATCACGACCGGACACCGATCCTGCTCAATCACACTCTGAAAAAATTTTGCTAATTCCATCTATGAATGTCTCCTTCTCTTTTTGTAGTATTAATGCTATCTTGCATAGGATTTCGTCTAACATAAAAGATGAGCGAGCAAACGCTTGCGAAATTCGCTTCGCAAACTCGAAATAAGCATAGGAATTTCGAGATCATGACAATCCATTCAGCAGCTTATACAAAAGCTGGTACAACCGCTGTGCCTCCTGCGGCTCTACATTCACGCAGGCACCCAGGCTCGCCGGAATATGAACCGCCCGTTCTTTCAACTCCTCCCCCTCCTGCGTAATGGAAACGATCAGATTGCGCTCGTCTTCCTTGGAACGTCTGCGCACCACATAATTTTTGTCCTCCAGTTTCTTTAACAGAGGGGTGAGCGTCCCCGAATCCAGATAGAGACATCTGCCAAGTTCCTTGACCGTTACTTCCTTTCGCTCCCACATTACCATCATTGCAATATATTGAGTATATGTCAAGTCCAATTCGTCCAGATACGGCTTATATCGTCTTATGACTTCCTTGGAACAGGCATAAAGCGGAAAACATAACTGATTTTCAAGTTTTAAGCAATCATATTTATTATCCGGCATATTACCATAACTCCTCACTTCTTTTTCATGCCTGTATTCTTTCCTTCTGCGCTTCATATGCTGCGCGACATGCCTTGGCAAGCTGATCTGCACAGGAAGTCGGTCTTCGTCCGCAGAGCACACCTGACAATTTCTTCTCTATTTCTTCCACGGTCCAGCCATCCACGAGACGCGGGATCGCCTTTAAATTGCCATTGCATCCCCCGGTAAAAGAAATGTTCGTAACCACATTGCCATCAATATTGAGCTTGATTTCACTGGAACAGGTATCATGCGTCTTATAAATATACTCCATGACATTCTTAGGTCTTAAAAGGTTTACGATCCTATCCTCGACTTTCGACATATCTGTTGTCGGTTCAAAACGCTCCACGACATTTCCGTCCCGGTCAATCAAAAATTTGGTGAAATTCCATTTAATATCGCTGCTCTTTACAAAAACCCGGTCTGTCCTTCCTAAAGCACTCTCAAGCAGCGGCGTTAGCGGGTGCTCCGGGTCAAATCCCGCAAACCCTTTCTGTGATTTCAGATAAGTATAGAGCGGATTCTCATTCTCTCCATTCACCTCGATTTTGGAAAAAATCGGAAAAGTAATGCCATATGTAGAATCACAAAAACTTACAATCTCCGCATTGCTTCCGGGTGCCTGATGCCCAAACTGGTTACAGGGGAAATCCAGAATCACAAACCCTTCGTCCGCATATTTTTCATAAAGCTCCTGTAAACTGTCGTATTGCGGAGTAAAGCCGCACTCCGTCGCGGAATTAATGATTAAAATCACTTTTCCGGCATAATCCTTTAAAGATATCTCAGCTCCGTTGGCATCTTCTACCGTAAAATCATAAATATTCATCGTATCGTCCTCCTTCTGTAACATTATAACAGTTCTTTGATCTGTTCGTCTATCTTTTCCGGTGTAACAGTTGGAGCAAAGCGTGCAACCACATTTCCCTCCCGGTCAGCCAGAAATTTCGTAAAATTCCATTTAATCTGATCGCCCATCACGCCCTTTTTCTGCGATTTAAGAAACGTGTACAACGGTTCTTCGTTCGCCCCGTTTACCTCGATCTTCTTAAACTGCGGAAAAGTCACGCCGTAACGCGACTGGCAGAAACTAGTGATTTCCTCGTCGCTGCCCGGTGCCTGATGCCCGAATTGGTTGCAGGGAAAATCCAGAATCTCCAAACCCTGCGGCTGGTATTTCTCATATAAATCCTGCAACCCCTCGTACTGCGGCGTAAAACCGCATCCCGTCGCCGTATTGACGATCAGAAGAACTTTCCCCCGATAATTCTCAAGTGCAACCTCACTGCCATCTTGCGCTTTTACCGAATAATCATAAATTCCCATGATGAATTTGCTCCTTTCGTTAAATTATGTTTGATTAAATTGTTCAAAATTTAATTGTATTCAATCTTTGTTTAAATTGTACGCAATCGATTTTGATTTGTCAACCATATTTTTCATTTTCTGTCAGCCACGTAATAGCTGCAGACAGATATGGGAAAAACAAGCGGCAGATTTTGCCGAGGCAGTTCCGTGGTCTGCAAAAGGTTTCTGTGGATACGATTAAAGCGTTTCCCGCAGCAAAGGTTCGGGAAAAGGAGTTAAATAAGTGTCAAGTTGAAATCCAGTGGAATTTTCATGCAAATTCCACTGGATTTCAATCCTCTTATCTTTATAGACATATATTTTCCTAATGAATATGGAGTCCGCTTCCTACGTCAGTTATTTTTGATGTCCTCACTCTCCGGTCAGCGATCCAGCCTAATCATCTTCCGATAGATGCATGCTTTCACCTGTCATTTCTTCCAGTTGTTCTCCTTCAATCAGATTTCCACTCAGCCATCCTTCCACATCATCGTCAGGTATATATACACGAATCCAATAACGCTCACCATCATGAGTCCATTCGTCACAATATAGTATCTCTGACTCCGCATTCACTCCGCCAATAATATTATTGTCATCAGCCAGATCGGTTTCACTTCTAATATTTGAACCCCTTTTTCCACGTTCGTTTAACCGGATATAAACAGGTTCTTTTTCTTCTAAAGCTGTCTCCTCCTGTTCTGACTCCCCAAAATCGGCGGCTTCCTCCATTTGCTGCCCATATAGATTATGCGCTTCCAGCCAATCCGTCAATTTATTTTCCACCTTAAGATACACCGCCTGCCCGTTGAATGATTTCACCTCTGCCCCCTCTGTAGGATGTGAAGCGCAAATCCAGATCAGAAGAATACCATATATCACAACAGAAAGCACTATATGACTGTTTACCGGATTTTTCCAGCTCGTATACCACCGTTCCAAAAAAGTGTCTATTTTTTCTCCTATATTGGACAATCCATTGTCTATCCCATAAAAGAAAGAACCAACCCTCTCATGAAGCCAGCATACAGGTGTTTCAATCAGCAGATACATCCCTCTAAAAATACTTTTTAGCAAACAGGGAAAAAAGGATGCCAGACGAATGATGACCTTGCCTAAAAGCCACCAAAAAACCATAATGAACAGAGCAATTAAAACTGCTGCGCGGATTCTAATATCCGCCAGAAAAAAATGTGATATCAAAGTCTTCATCTTTTGCTATTCCTCTTCGTATAGTTCATCTAACACATTATCAGCCTGTGCGTCTGTATCTGTCGCCCCATTCTGCCCTGTCTCAATTAAATTTTCCTGATGATCTACAATCTGTATCTTCTTGATCATCTTTCTGGCATCTTCCTCCGAAATAAGCCTGCGTCCCCGTAAATCATCAACCTTATTCAATCGCTCTTCATAGTCGGCATTTCTGAACCTGTTGATCTCAAAAATCGCTTCCCTTTCCGTTATTTTGCCCTCAATCACTTCTGTCCATACGGCATTTTCATAGTCAGTCGTCACACCCTTAACAAGATCCCTTGCCTGTTTCTTTATTTCCGCATCCAGATTCTGTTTGTCATTCCGCTTCACATATTCAATCGCCTCGACACCCGGTTCTGCGTCCACTACCGATATTCGATATTCAAACCCCGTTGACTCATCCATGGTATTGTAACTGGAAAGCTTATTCGTCAGCTCTTCATCCATTCCATCATACTCAAGTATGCTGTATTTTCTCGTTATTTTTCTTACGTCAAGCGTAAACATATTTGTGAAATAAGCATCCACATCCAAATTTTTATTATTGTAAAAAACGATTGGATTCTTTACCTGTATGACAGCTTTTACATAAATATCAAACGTATAGGATCTTTCTTTGCTTGCAGACTTAAAGCGAATTTCCTTTAAATAAGGATTTGTAGAGATTTCAACCAGGTGTCTGTACTTCCCGCGCCTGATTTGTTTTGACGATGTCCTGTCGTCTACAACAATATCGTCATTAACACCTTCTGTCAGGATATATGCCACTCCCTGCTTCTTATAATTGGGTACTTGCGGAAAAAAATTGCATTCATATTCTCTATCGCTTAAAATCAATTGATTGTAAAACTCGTTCATTTTTTCTCTCCTCTGCTGTTTGTATAAATTTTTATCAGTTTGTTATATATTTTTTTCGCAATACAGCCTTTCAGCTCTGATAAAAAAAGAAGGATGTCTTCCTGATAATCGACTGCATCCCTTGTCAGAACGTAAAAAAAAGCTGTAAGATGATTCAATGTCCCAGAAGAAACATCATAATTGGATATTTCCTCAAGATATGCCTGCAAAGTCCAACATAGCTGCCGGTACAAATCGTATCTCGTCATGATATATGCTAAAACAAAGTGCATATTTTCCATTTGTTCCTTCGAATCGCATGTAACGAATGGCAGATCAACCTTGTTTTGATCCACATGATAATATCCGTACCGAATCATCTTAAGGTAAATTCGTGCCAGTCTCTCTTTTCCCTGCCTATTGTCTGACTGGGATAATTCATAAAACACAAATGCCATTATTACTCTCACATTTGTGGCATTCCCGGCAAATAGAGAAATAAACCGTAAATCAGAATTCTTAAGTCCAGGCAGCCTCCCTTTCATGGAACGAATCATGGTCTTATGTAATTGTCCGTCTATATCTGACCCATATGTATGCAGACAAACCAGCAATGCTGATTTCCATAACCAGTTGCTTTCCGATTCCATCCATCTTAGAACCATATTTAAAATATCTGTCCTAAATCGCCTATCTTCTAATAATTCCTGCGCCAATCGTGCTATAAATCCAAGATTAGCCGGCTCTGCATATAATCTTTCAAACACCTGCATTCTGGAATATTGAAAATCTTCTGTGATAATACGGATAAACGCACGCACCACCTGATATACCTCAAAAGAAGTCTTATACTCAAACATCTCATATACTCTTATCAGCCAATTAATCACAGACTTTCTTAAATCCGGAAACTGAACCCATATATTACCTAAGACTTCTTCACCGCCATCTCCATAGCCAATGCACCGCTGTCCATCATCTGTAATAAATATCTTCCCCTGAATAGCAGATAATGCCGCATTCAAAGGTATATAGGAATTCGTCTGCTCAACGCACGTTTCTTTCCCTTCTGGGTCTGCCTGCAGAACGGCAGGCAGGTATTCCATCAAAACATCTTTCAAATTTGCGTAATCGCCTATCGGCACGATCTCAAAAGCAGAAAGTATAATAGCCAGCGCAATATATTCTCTCTTTTTACAAGTACCAAAAAACTCCGCACACTCTTCCATTTTTCGCAAATCAAAATTTTTTTCGTTTTCACCGCCTGCGTTAACTAAATCAAGTACCTGCTTAATATCTGCCTTGTTGTCAAAATTAGCATTTTGCACAAATATCTGAATCTGCGCCGTATTTTCGCGGGCAATGAACTTATTATCCGCTTTCTCCTTCACCAGCTCATCCGCTGTCTCAATCTTCTCTTTTTCCTCCTCATCATGTTCTTCTTTAACTGTTTCGTTTTTCTCCTCCATCTTCTCATTCCCCATTGTAATTCTGAATAAAAATCTGTGTTTCTGCCTTATTTCCTTTGACCTTCATCATGCTGCCTGAATCAAAATCATCTTTTTTCTCTTTCTGCTTTTTGCATTTCTTTACTTTCGAAGCCACATGGGATGCAATTTCAGCCGCATTATCAGAAGGAAAATAATTTTGTTTTTTCGCATCCAGCAATTCTCCGGGGAGTTCCGTCCCATCTAAATAAATCGGAATTACACTGGCATCTCCTCCATGTTTGGAAAAAGCAATCCTTGCCTCCTCCATAGGCACCTGTTTCCTGACATAAAATTCGGAAACAAGCAGTATGACATACTTTGACTCAAGACCAAAAATACGATAAAAGATTTCTCTTTGATTTTCCCCGCTCAAAATACTCTGACATTCCGGAGCCGGCGCATAAAATACAGACAATCCCTCCGCTTTCAAATAATGATACACCGTTTCGGCAAATTCTTCATTTTCCATAGCAAAAGAGATTGCAACATCAAATAACTTTCCCATTTTAAATTTTCTCCATCATCATTTTCATATCAACATATCATTTGGTAATTCTCCGTCCTGCGGCATTCTAAGAACCATTTCCTTTTTCGTTTCATTCCTGCCTCTCCCCTATTCATAATCATCCCTGCCTCCGTCTCAAGTCACGAACCAACAGCTCTGCTGGGAGATTTATACTGTTTCATTAAAATCGCCACAACTTGAAAACAAAATAGCTCAGAATGCTGTCCATAAGCACTTTATGGAATTTAGTTCGGAATGGTGAATGTAATTTGTAGTCGTATTTATTATATCGCTAGTATAATGCAATGTCAATCGCGCAAAAATAATAGTCTTTGTCGGCACAAAATAATTTATTTTTCCAAATGAATCAGCAGATCATCCAACATTGCGCCCAAAAAAGCCTCTGTGGGCTGCTCATTCCGTTCTTTTATTTCTATCATCTCCAAAATATCCCTGTCTGATAAACATAGAATCAGCTTCCCGCTTTCACGAAGGCTTCCACGTACAACAGCAAGGGCATTTTCGTCGGCACCTTTCCTAGAAATTATAATCGCCACTCTCCGCAATGCCTTTTCATATAAGTATTTTTCCGTTGTATATATTTCTTTTTGCGTAATTTTCCCACTGTAATTTTTAAACTCAAAAACAATATATTTCGTATTAAAATATTGTTGAACCGTATTAAAAAAATCCTGATTTGATCCAGCCTTGATTTTACAGAACAAATCAAATCTATACATTCCATTATCTGTATTTTCCTGCACATACCACAGTGCCAGGTAATCTCCCAAAACATACTTCAATATTTCAATGCAGACCTTTTCATATTGCTGCCACTGCTCTGTCCCAGGCTTAATCCGCAGTAATTTTTCTTTCAGGCTCTCATCTTCCGTCTTTTTCTCTATTTCACCAAAGATATATGGTTCAGGTTTTTGCGCCTCAATTATTTCTGTTGAATAATTTAAAAAGGCAATAAATTCATTTTCAATTTTTGTAAATTCTCTGAAAAGCCAGAGAAGATTTTTTACATCCCATATATTAATTCC